>CAZKHA010000017.1:0-36565 GCA_964552325.1 uncultured Bacteroidales bacterium | reverse complement strand
CACGCAAATTTGCGTGGCTTACAATCTTTAGGATATGCGTTCATTCGGTTATAAACGCGTCACAGGAATGGAGAAGATATTATAAAACTCCTATTTGCAATTGGTTAGAACATACACAAGTACGACTGCAGATTGGTTTCGTTGTCAATTTGCAGCTTTTTTCGAATTCGGCTTCGCGTTACCTTGATGCTTTCAGCACTTTGATAGAGGATGGATGCCATATCCTTGGTGTTCATTCCTAATCGCACAAGGATACATTGTCTAAGTTCGCTAGGAGTAATGTTTGGAAAACTATTTAGGATATTCTTGCTGAATTCAGGATGCACGTTCTCAAATGCTTTCTCAAAATGACTCCAGTTCGTTTCCTTTGTTTTCACTCCTATATCGCTCAAAATATCCACTATAAGAATTCTTGCCTCTGGTTTGTTGTCAACAAACGGAATCAATTGCTCTATTTTGCTTGCCAGTTCAATGTTAAACTGGTTATAACGAGCCAGCAAAGCCGTTTTTTCAACGAGTTCCAAATTTTTGACCGCCAATTGCTTCAGGTGCATTTCTACATATTGGATTGCAGCATGGGTACGCGCTGCAAGCTCAACACGTTCTACGGGCTTGCGAAGATAATCATAGGCTCCTGCCGATAGCGCTATATCAAGGTCAAGGCTCGACATCATTACCCCTGTAAGGATGATAACGGGGATATTGCATGTTTTTGGGTTGGCTTTTAATTGTGAAACCAACTCAATACCGCTCATGCCCGGCATGTCCCAATCCGATACAATGAGGTCGATTTTTAGGTTATTTGCAAGGTCAAAGGCGGCTTTGCCAGTGGTAGCCTGGTATAAAATATACTCAGGATGAAGCTCTTCGAAACAATTGGTGAGGACTTGTATATTCTCGGCTATGTCATCTACCAATAAGATTTTGTACCGTTTAAGCATGGCAAATGTTGATTAGTTTGTGGTAATTGGTTTCGTTACAAGCAGCCAAAGATTCTAAAACCAGTTGTTTCCATAAGATGATGGTAGGTGAGGAACTTTCAATTGGCTTTACAACATCTTTTACTTCCGATAGCTGGTAAATAGTTAGTTGTTGAAGTTGTTTGCAAAAGCCTTTCAGGTATTCCTTCTCGCTTATTGTAAGTTGAATATGGGCAAACGACCTGGGCTCTAAATCATCAGGCAACGAAGCGTTTTTATCTTGAATGTATAATGCTGCCAGAGGCAGGGTAAACCAAAACGTAGTTCCGCTGCCTTGTACCGAATCCACTCCTATTTCACCACCATGCAACTCGATGGCCATTTTGCAAAAAGCCATGCCAATGCCCGTTGAGGCAGTGAGGCCAACATTTCGCGGGATTCCCTGTGTAAACCGTTCAAAAACAAAAGGAAGGTATTCGCTAGCAATTCCTTCGCCATCATCCTTGATGCTGATCTTTAGGTTTGAATCGGATAGGGCTTCGGCGAAAACCAGTATTTGACCATTGGTTTGCGAAAACTTGATGGCATTGGTCAACATGTTTACCAAAACACGTTTTATAAGCTCTGAATCAACCTTTAATAAAAAATTGGTTTGGAATTTTAAGGCGATTCGTATGTTTTTTTGCTTTGCAAGAAAATGTGTTTCGTTAAAGGCATCTCGAATAACCTGGGCAATTTGGGTGTCGGCAATAAATATGTTTAGCATGTTGTTTTCGTGCTTACTGATGTCGAGCAAGCTCGATACGATATTCAGCATGCGATACCCCGAATGTTTTATGCCCTCGGCTTCTTGTGGGCTTAGCTGGCCCCAATTGGCGTTGATTATCGTGTTTAATGGATTCTTGAGGTCGTGAACCAAGAACGAGTTCATTGAATCTTTGTACTGCGACAGTTCTACCAATTGCCTGTTTTTGGTGTCCAATTCTTGCGCCTTGGCTGTAATCTCATCATTTTGAGCAGCCAACAATTGGTTTGCACTTCTTATTTTTTGCCTGCTCCGAATCACGAATACCACAAAACCAATTAAAAGAAAGGCAAATAAGAAGGCTGAAGCCATGATGGTTTTTTGCAGCGATATGGTTTTTGATTGCACTAGGTTTTTCTGCGCCAATAATAAGTTTTCGTTTATGGTTTGCTCGGTGTTGAACTTCACCCGCAGCGAATCCAAGGCTGTATTTTGCTCTTCACGTTGTAACGAATCTTTAAGACTGTTGTATTTTTGGTAATATGTAACAGCCTGTTTGTGATTACTTAAGCCTGTACTTGCTTTTATTATTGCCTCATAGGTCGTTAGTAAATCAGCGTTGGTTTTTGCTTTGCTCAAAACTGGAAGAGCTGCATTAAAAAGTCGCAAGGCGTTATCATAGCTTTGCAAGGTATTATAAGCCAAACCTAGGCTTACCTGTTGCCTTGCAATTCCAAGGGGTACTTTCAATTGTTCGGCAATGTTGAGGGCTTTCTTGCCGTATTCCAAGGCTTTTTTTGATTCACCCATTTTATCATACACATTCCCAATGTTGTTATACACGGCAAGCAGCAAGTTTTTGTTGTTGGTTTTATCAAGTATCCTTAAAACTTCCTGAAATTGCGCGAGTGCCTTCGGGTATAAGTTTTGTGTTTTGTATAATATGCCCAAAGCATTGGTAGCTATCCCTGCTGAATTAAAATCGTTTATTTCAAGGGCTAGTTTCTTGCCTTGTAAATACCATTTTTCGGCTGCTATGTAGTCGTGCGATTCGGCACAAACCCTTCCAATTTTTCCAAGTAGGGCGGGGATGGCTTCCTTTGAACCTGCTTTTTCATAATAGGTTTTTGCTCGAAGCAAGAAAACCAGCGAGGTCTTCAGTTCTCCGCGATGCAAATGTATCATTGCAATGTTCTCGTTCAGTTTTCCAACACGCTGGTAATCGTTTAGTTTAGTGCTCAAGGCCAACGATTGTTTAAAAACCAGCAAGGCCGAATCATACACTCCCGTCCTTTCATATACAACACCCAAGCGGTTATAGCTGATGGCCAACTGTATGCTATCATTATTGGTTGTGGCCAACTCCAGGGCTTGTTTGAATGCCTTGCGAGCCTTCACAAAATTTGATAATACAAACCAATTAGCCCCATAATTGTTAAGTGCTTTGCTTTTAGCGCCTTCAAGCCTAAGCGAATCAGCCATTTTTATGGCCATTTCCCCATAATGGAGCCCTTTATGGGGGTCTATACTAAAAAATGCAAAGCTAAGCTCCGCCGCAGCATCCACCTTCGCTTCATTCTTCCCGGCTTTAAGAACCTTTAGTAATGAATCAACCTGAGGCGTTTGAGCATTCATGCCCATGCCTAACAAACAAATTACAGCAAGTAACAAAGGTTTGTAAAGTTTCATAAAACACTGTTTTACAAAAAGAATTATCAAGTTAGTGAAAGCAAATATCTAGTAACAAATGGTCTATTGGTTTCATTAGGTAGGGTTTGCGATTCCTAGCCAAGGCCTTATGGGTTGAAGTGGTGTTTCTAAGACATGTTAAAGAAGTGGGATGTGCCACCTAGCTTTAAGTAGCCCTTGCAATATTCTTGGGTAAAAGTACAAATACTTGGGTAACTGCAACATGTTTAGGTGCAATTGTATTAAAAAGGCAGTATTTTTATTGTTCAGCGCTATGCGATAACCCGTAATTTACCACTGGAGGCAGTTTTATTGCTTAGTATGTGCTTGAAGTACAAGTATTTGTTCGTAAGTTTTATTTTTATTGGGTTTCTAAAAGAATGCTAATGCCATCCCTCAGTCAGGTATATGAATGCTAGGCGCCTTAAACCAGTAATCACCCAATCTGAAGAGTTTTGAGCCTAAAAATTTTGTTATACCTGGGCTTCAGCAAGGTTTGCGCAGTGCAAGAGTATGGTTAAAAACCTTACTTTTACAGTAGTAAAACTTTTATAAGATGCAATATCACAACCACCCTGCCATTAGAACCAGCCGTTTGGCCTTTATCAGTTCAGGATTTGTCAAAACCTTGCGCTACACTATGAAGAACACCGTTTGCTTTCTTGGTTTAGTTGCTTTACTGCTCGCTTTTTCGTGTAGAACCAGTACCTCTGTATCCAACGACGAACTTATAGCGCAAGCTGAAGACTTTATTAATACTTGGCATCAGTCTTCGGCGCAATCTAACATTGATATTTACCTGGGCAGCATGGCCGCTACCTCGGTTTACATGGGTACCGATGCCAGCGAACGCTGGGAAAAAGATGCTTTTTCAGATTTTAGCAAACCTTGGTTTGCAAAGGGAAAAGGTTGGGCATTTGCCAAGATATCGCGCCATATTTATGTTGCCGACCAAGGCAACATTGTTTGGTGGGACGAACTGCTCGATACTAAACTGGGTGTTTGTCGCGGGTCGGGCGTAATGCAACACAAACAAGGGAAATGGCAAATAGAGCAATACGTGCTTTCGCCTACCGTGCCCAACGAGCTAATGGATAGCGTTGTAAGCATGAAACGCGAGCAGGATGCAAAGGTTATTAAATATGAAGATGTGCGAATGTGAGGATGGCCTGCCCTGAGCCTGCCGAAGGCTGAAAATGCTGGTGCGAAGCGGCAGTCACGCGAATTCGGAATGGAAATGTGCAGATGAGAAAATGTACAGATGTGGGCATTGTCTAGCCCTCAGTACCCGTATTTCGATTGCTAAGCAACGCCCAATTGTGCCGTTGTATGTTGGGCATTTTGGTTTCTGATGGTTCTTGCTAATAGGCTGGTAAAAAAGAAAACGCCCGCAAGGGCGTTAAAAAAAGGTGTTGTGTGGAGCAAGCCTTGAAAATAGAAGATGCAAAACACCTTCGAGTGGCATCAACCTACATCAAGCGCAGCAATGCTTGGAGCGGTAAAGCTAGTTGTTAGATTGGTAGTCGTAATTAACCATCCAATGTATGCCAAACTTATCGGCACACATGCCAAAGTAGGCTCCCCAGAATGTCTTCTGCAGGGGCATATCTACGGTTCCGCCTTCACTCAGCGCCTCAAAAATGCGTGTAGCATCTTCCTCCGATTCAGCATTTAAAGATAGCTGTACATTTAAACCATGCGTAACGCAATGGCCTTTGGATGGCAGGCTATCACTTGCCATGAGCGAAAAACCATTTTTTAAAGGGTAGGTGATGTGCATAATCCGGTTTTGCTCTTCTTCCGAGAGTTGATTGCCTTCTGGCGAATCCTTAAATTTTGAAACCATGGCGAATTCTCCGCCAAAAATTGATTTGTAGTGTAGAAAAGCCGCTTCAGTTTTCCCGTCAAAAATTAAATAAGGTATAAGTGCAAACATGGATTGGGGTTTTTAAAGTAAAATGCTGCTAATAACTGCCAAGCAGAGTAGCGCATTCCTTGAAACGTTTTTTTGTTTGAATGGTTTACCAAGGCCGGCAATTACACAAACACGGATACAGCTTAGCAGCAGGATTGCAAAGCCCGGGATTTCCAATTCTAATAGCTCAACTCTTGCTAGTTCAACCTTCTTAGTGGTTTGAAAGAATTAGCTCAGGGCTACATGCAGCTGTTAGCCAAAGCCTATTTCCTCGTATTTTTGCTTATTAAAACCCATTACCCCATGGCAAAATTCTGTGCAACATTGTTCCTGATAATAATTCTGGTACTAAACTCGCATATCTCAAAATCGCAACAATCACGTTTTGAGCACCAAGCCGACTCGCTTATTGAACGAATGACCCTGCAAGAGAAAATAGGGCAGTTGAACCAGTATAACGATAACTGGGAGGCCACTGGTCCTGTTACCTTTGACTCCACCAAGGCCGAACAAGCAAAAAAAGGGGAAATTGGATCGCTCTTGAATTGCCTAGGGGTGGAACGCACCCGACACTGGCAATCGCTGGCCATGCAATCACGCCTAAAAATACCACTGCTGTTTGGGCAAGATGTGGTACATGGCTTTAAGACCACCTTTCCCATCCCTTTAGCCGAAGCCTGTAGTTGGGATTTGGATGCCATATATCGCTCAGCCCGGATAGCTGCCACCGAAGCCAGCGCGTGTGGCATTAACTGGACGTTTGCACCCATGGTGGATATAGCCCGCGACCCACGCTGGGGAAGGGTGATGGAAGGAAGTGGCGAAGATCCTTACCTCGGCTCGCTTATAGCACAGGCACGCGTAAAAGGATTTCAGGGCGAGAAACTGGGACAAACAAACACCTTAATGGCCTGTGCCAAGCATTTTGCCGCCTATGGAGCTGCGGTGGGCGGTCGCGACTATAACTCGGTTGATATGAGCGATATTCAACTGTATGAAACCTACCTTCCACCGTTTAAGGCTTGCGTGGATGCAGGCATAGCCAGCTTTATGACTTCGTTTAACGACCTTAACGGAACGCCCGCCACCGGCAACCATAAACTGCTTACCGATATCTTGCGCACACAATGGGGCTTTACAGGTTTTGTGGTGAGCGATTGGGGCGCGGTAGGGGAGATGGTGAACCACGGAAATGTAAAAAACGACTACGAAGCCGCAGCATCTGCCCTGTTGGCCGGCTGCGACATGGATATGGAAAGCAGGTGCTACCGAAATAACCTTGAAAAGCTTTTAAACGATGGCAAGGTATCTATCCAAAGCATCAACCAGGCCGTTAAGCGTATTTTAGTTAAAAAGTTTGAACTCGGGCTATTTGACGACCCCTATAAATTTTGCTCGAACGAACGCCAAACCCAAGCTTTAAACAATCCTGCGCATGCCCGCGAAGCCCGCGACATCGCCCGCCGATGCATCGTATTGTTGCAAAACCAGCAGCAAACCCTGCCGCTTGGTGGCAATCTTAAGAAGTTGGCACTCATAGGCCCTTTCATTAAACCCGAACTGCAAAACAAGGGCTTTTGGGATGTGAACGTTCCAAGCGTTGATTCAAGCTTTATCGTGAGCCAGTGGGAAGGCATTTGCGAGCGGGCAGGAAAAAGAATACAGGTTTCGTATGCCCGTGGATGCGGCATTGAAAGCACCGATAAAAGCGGTTTTGCCGAAGCAGTTCAAGTGGCCCAAGAAGCCGATGCAATTGTATTTAGCATTGGCGAACGCCGCGATATGTCGGGTGAGGCACGCAGCCGCAGCAACATAGGGATGCCCGGCGTACAAGAGGAATTGCTGGAGCAACTAGCCGAAATAGGCAAACCCGTTATTGTGCTTATAAATGCTGGCAGGCCACTTGTTTTTGACAAGACCATTCAACATGCCGATGCCATCCTATATACCTGGTGGCTGGGTAGCGAGGCTGGCCATGCCATAGCCGATGTGCTCTTTGGCGACTACAACCCTTCGGCTAAAATCACCATGAGTTTCCCTCATAGCGCTGGGCAGATTCCAATCTATTACAACCACCTGAACACTGGCCGTCCGGCCAAGAATGACCAAGATCGGTTTTACCGCTCAGCTTATACCGACCTTTCTCTTTATCCAAGGTATGAATTTGGCTATGGATTGTCGTACACAAGCTTTACATATAGCAACTTAAGAATGGATAAGGTTAAGATACGCAAGGGCGAAGAACTTAAAATCAGTGTTGCCATCACCAACTCGGGTCTTTTTGATGGGGAGGAGATAGTGCAACGCTACCTCCGCGATGTGGTTGGCAGCATAGCCCGCCCCGTTAGTCAGTTGAAGGATTTTAGGAAGATTATGCTTAAAAAAGGCGAAACAAAAACCGTGGATTTTACAATTGACGAAACTAAACTGGCTTTTTTCAACACAAATCTCGAATTAAAGGCCGAGCCGGGTGAATTTCAGGTGATGATAGGCGCTTCATCACAAGACATCCGCTTGCGAACCAATTTTGAATTGATTGAATAAATAGCTCATTGTCCTAGTTACGAGGGTATTGGAAAGGGGATGGTGGTTTGCGGGAATAATTGAACCTCTCGAAGTTGTATGTGTCCATAATCCCCCATTTTATACTGCATCCTAGATTTTACAGTTGCGACAAGAGCCATCCAAGCCAAGCAGTCGTTTGGTTTCTACCAAGCGATTTAGGCTTTTTTGGAGTGAAAGGGTGCCGCTGACTTGCGGCATATGTTCACCCTAGTGTGAATCCTTCCCGCTGACCGGCGGCATAGGTTCACGCCTGTGTGAATGCTTCCTGCTGACCGGCGACATAGGTTCACGCTGTTGTGATTGCTTCCTGCTGAACTCGAGTGATGGAATTCCCAAAAATTGGTGTTCAAATGCAAGTCTGGCGATTTTCAAATGCTCAAAACCTCCAATCTTGAAACAAAACAAAAGGTTAAATAATCGATGATTTGCAAAGGATGTCGTTGGGTAATGCTACGGCATAGCACAACCTGAACTTAGCAAGTTTCAACTTTTGAGGTTAAAGCTACCGAAAAGAACTATGGGTTATTTTGTTTCAATAGGGGTTGCGGTGTCGCCCTCATCTTTTTTATTTGGGCTCATCATCTCCATAAGCTTTAAGCCCAACAGTCCATCCATAGCGGTTCCATTGCCTCCATTTCCACCAATAAGCACTTCGGGAATAAGCTTAACATGTCCCTTGGCCAGTTCTTCGGTTATTTTGTAACGTGTAAAGTTTTCGCCACCCAAGGCTTTAACAGCGAGTTCGTAGGCTTCGGCAGTTGATTTTCCCACAGCCAAAATTTTACCTGCCTCGGCATTACCCGTAAGGGTTATTTGTTCGGCTTGGGCTGCGGCTTTTAAGCGTATGGCTTCTGACTCGGCTTGGGCACGGGCTCGCGTTGATTCGGCTTCGGCATGTGCGCGCATCTTGGTCGATTCGGCCTCGGCACTAACAGCTAATTTTACGCTTGATGCGTCGCCCTCGGCTTTTTTAACCGTGGCAGTGGCCGTACGTTCCGATATTTCAACACTTTGCTGTGCCTTAACAATATCTTTCTGCATATCGGCAATGGCTGTTTCCTTTTCCATGCCCTGCCTGGTTTCCTGGGCTTTTTTCTGGGTTTCGTAGGTTACCTTTTGTTCTTCGGCAATTTTACGATCGGTCAAGGTTTTCATCAGCGTCTCGGGCGGAACGATATCGCCAATCAGGGTATCAACAGCATTAACGTTGTACTCGTCCAGCACTTTTTTGATATGGCCTTTGGCCGAATCCTGGCGTTCTTTACGCGTGCTTAAGAATGCAATAACATCGCTATCCTGAGCCGAGTTGCGGAAATAGTTGCCAATCGTAGGCTCCAACACCTGCGACACTAGGTTCACCATATTCCCGAAACGGGCAATAACCTTGGGCGCCTCGGTGGAGGGCACATGGATAATC
Source organism: uncultured Bacteroidales bacterium (assembly GCA_964552325.1). GTDB lineage: Bacteria > Bacteroidota > Bacteroidia > Bacteroidales > TTA-H9 > CAZKCK01. The sequence continues at coordinate 27,314 of CAZKHA010000017.1, read as the reverse complement.
TGGGCTACATCCAGATTGAAGGGGAAGCCATCTTTTGAACGAACGGTGATGGTTGAAAGGTTCTTGTCGAGGTTGTGTGCCTCGCTGCGCGCGGTGGCCCAATTCAGCACCAGGTTGGTGGTTGGCACCAGTTCAACTTTCATAATATACTTGTTGATAGGGTACTTGCCAGGTCCCAGGGGTTCGAGCCAAACGCCTTTAAAGCCTTTTTCAACAATGTTGCCATGTTTAAAGTCGTTGCCGGTTAAGTCTTTGCCTTCTTGGCCAATGTAAGATATTACAACGCCCACATAACCAATCGGAATCTCGGTCATGGGTGTTTCTTCAACCTGTATGGCCCAAGGGTTTAAGTTATACGAACCTGCTAAAATTACTTGCGGTTGCAATCCCCTGTTTCCTTTATTTTGGATAAACACATCGAAGTCTTGGAAATTATTATGCCCATCAATAATTTTACCGGCAATTTGTCCGGCTTCTATGGGCAAACCATCAAGCGTTGTTACGATGCCAACCATGCTTTCTTGTATGCGAATCATATCCGTTATCGAAATCTGGAAAAGCATGGTGTTAATACGATACGAACCTGCTGTGATATAAGCCGTTTGTCGTCCTCGTTGGCCTCCGTTCACCAAGAATTTATCCGCATCCTGAAAGTTGTCGCAATCAACTTTGCGTGCCAAGATGTTTCCTGTTGGGATTTCAGATCCGTCTTTGGCTAGCACCAAGCCAATTTTGCCTTCGGGTATAACCGTAAATGATTCCATGGTAATATCATACTGCCAAACCCATTTCCAAAAATACAATCCAGGTGCCAGCGTTTTGGCCTGGAAACCAGCTTCGCCCTTCGTAGCAATAATACGCCCATCGGGCAATTCCTTGTTGGGTCCAAATAAAACAAACTTCTTCGTTACCAATCCTATACGGTCTTCGGGCACAATAACCATCCCCAAGAAAAACCGAAACACAAATTTATACAACACAATACCCAGAATAATGGGCAATATCCACCAATAGTTTACAATTGAAAGATCCATAAAGTTTAGATTTTGTTGATTTGAAACACTGAATAATTACACGAAGCAAATGTATCAAATGTGATGTAATGTTCAGCAGCTATCGCATGAAAATACTACAACTTATCAATGCGCATAAATTCACTCCAATAGCGATCCTTGGTTTGTTCTTCCCAATGTATTTTGTAATAGCGGTATTGATAGGTTTGGATTTGGGTAAACAGCGTTATAGCTATCACTAAACCAATAAGCAATCGTCTTGGCAATTTGGTGGTTACTGCTTGGATGAGGCTGGCAAGGGCAATCGTAAAAAAGATATAATAATCAATCATCACCCTACTACTGAAACTACCCCCATACCACCAATTCCACCAAGAAGATAATACGTAAAGCACAACCAATAGAAACAAAACAAAGCTCCATCCTTCAAATGCGCTTTTTTTAAATAGCACATAGCAGCCCACTAGTGACAATAATAGCATCGGGGTATAAACAAGCATCCCTTTTTTATAGCTGATTAAAAAATCGAATATTTGCGGTTGCGTGAAATTAAAACCTTCATTTATATACGAGTACACTACAAAATGACCCGTTGAAACCTTGTAAATTAGAAGTTGAAGCAGCGGGAATAGCAATCCTACAACCAAGCCCGGAACAATTTTACCTATGTGCTTTAACGCATACAAAAATCTATTTTTCAGCACGTCGCCGTTTCCTGCTAAAAAAACTACCGAAAACACAACCAAGCCATTAACCGGACGCACCAATACGATTAGCCCAGCCAATGCCAGGGCTGCGTTTAGTTTCATCCATTTGCCATCCTCAAAATAGCCTTGTAATAAGTACACAAACAAACTTATAAGGGCAAACGAATATACATGCGACATGCCACATTCGCCGGTAGTATAGTAAAACAAGTTGGTTCCCAAGGCAAATGCAAACAGTACGATGGCTCTTACATTTGCTGAAATCCGCCGTTTTTGCAATACTTTGTCAGCAAAAAACAACCCAAGCATCAAGTAAATGATAGCAGCAACATTAACCATTACAAGGTAAAGCTTTGAATAACCATCCTGCTCAAACCCCATGAAAGGGCTGAGGGCATGGGCTATTCCGAAAAAAGGCAGTTGGCAAATAGCTGTTCCGCAATAGTATTTATTAATGATTTTGCCATGTGCAAACGAACGGTAATCATAAAACAAATTTGAATTGTAGTAGGTTTCCTTTTCTATTTTGTCGAAAAAGCCAAAGTTTAAATCTTGGTAAATGAATACCGCGGGCAAATAGGCATAATATCCTTTGGCATCGGCTTCAAGTATGTTTTTCCAATGATCTTGCCCCCAATGGAGATTTGAAGAAACCGAAGTGACAATAACACCAATAATTAGTAGGGTCCTGAACGGATGCAACGCATAGGAAGCCTTAAAAAGCTTCTTAAAAAAATCAAGCATAAGCAACTTTTGTTTGATGTTTCCAAAAGTACATTTTACCTGGCAATTTAAGCTGTCCATGGATAAATTTTGCCATCTATTCGTTGGCTTTTACCCATTCTGCTTTGCCTAGGGTTTTAACAACGATCCGCAGTTTGGGGCCATCTTCATCGGCAAATTTGCAATCGAATTTAAGTTTATGGTTTCCGTTGCTTAACTTCGGGAGGGCTTTCGATAAGGCAATTTGCTGCTGGAACTTGCCTTTGGCATTATAAACTTTTATGCTTGATCCGTCACAAACAAGGGAGCTTCCAGCTGTAAAGTTGCCAGTTAACTCAATACGCTGGTAATTGTCGAGTTCGATAATTGGGTTAGAAATCCCGCCTTTTTCGCCCAATAGCGTGATGGTAAAAAGGAATGGCTGGTCAGCATCTTTGTTTGCGAAATCCCATTCGCTGTAAGTTGGCTGGCCGGGTTGAAGCAATTTCGGGGTGTGTTCAAACTCAAATTTATTAAAAGGGTAGAGGTTGAAGCCGCCTTGTGATTTCTCGAGGTGAAAATCCGTTGTAGGATCTTTCAGGCGTTTGCGTTGCGCATCGGTAAACAAATTGTTTTGATAGGCTTCCTGCCATATCTTTATCAAATACAGTAGCTTGTCAGTTTGAGGATTCTTGCGCAGTCCCTCGATGCGTGCCACAAGTGCAAAGCCGGCATTAAAGCCCGCGGCCCTGGCCATCATCCACTCAATGTCATCGGGCGTGGTAGTAGCCGAAAGCAAAAACCAACCCAGCATATTGGGCATGTAATTTCGTTCGAGTAGGGGTTGGTTCTCAATCCGATAATCGCCTTGGCTTTCCCTAAAACCGCCATACCAAGGTTCGCCCCAATTCCAATAGTGGCATAAATGCCAATAATAATGGCTCGAACGGCTGGTGCCATTCACCAAGTTGTGCTTGGTTCCTCGGTAAACTTTGTCAGCAAAAGCTTGCATGGCATAATCGCCTTGGCCTGTGGAGTAACAGCCCTCATGCCCATCAAAATCCATTTGCGAAACGCCTGTTTCGTTGAAGAATTTGGTCAAGTTGCCGGCAATCTCTTGTTGTAAATCAAAATTAGGGAAAAACACTTCATAAGGGTAATCCATCAACATGCTCACCACAGCACCTTTGGGATGTGCCACCGCTTTGGTTCCATAGGCTCCTCGTTGGCAATCGGAAAGTAAAAAGGGGGCTGTTTCAGAAACGGTTTTATAACGGATAATTTCATTCCCTATCCTGAATGCATGTAAACTATTGGCTTTGGTGTTGTTGAAAAACTTTGGGGATGATACCTCTAAGATGTCAGTTTTGTCATCAACTGCTATCATCAACTTTGCATTTCCGGTAACTGACAGCCGTTTATCGGGTACGGGGCTAACATAGGGATCATTGGTAGTGATAAAAGTTGTTAACGTGTGAACCCCAATGCGCAAGCCTTTGGACCTTGCCTTTTCAACACAAATCCGCATACTAGCGTTTCCATTCGTAAACCGGGTTGAGTCAAGGATATAATGTCCCCAGGTTTTGAAAGGCCCTTCGTGGTACAAAGCTGCCATGCCTGCTTGTTGTGCATAATTTAAAAGGCTGTCAATGTTTCGGTCGTTGAAATCGGCAATCATATAGGGCCGCCCTGTTTCGCGGGTTTGTTTTATCCATTTTCCATCGAGCATAGGATGCGGCAAGTTTTCTCCAAGTTCGATAGCCTCAATACTTGGCAGCACATCGTTGGGCGAACATCCAAAAAGCGCGATAGCTGAACCAATGCAGGTTTCGTTTTGTATGGGTGGCACGGGCATTTCGGGGAAATGTGGAAAATATTCACACCAAACATCCAAGGTACGTTCAAAGGAACGGTTAATTGAATATGCCTGAAGGCTGCTCCCATAATCGCGTGCAACGGCCACCGAACCACGGGCATCTTCAGAACCCTCTTCGTTTTTTAAAATGCCACCAAGCGTTTTTGTGTTTAATGACTGGATGCCAATAGCATAATCGTTGTTTCGCACCACACCCACCACTTCGCCAATGGTTTCAGTAATGCTGCTTGGCACCGGTCCCCAAACAATTGCCTCAATAGAATTGGGTTGCATTTCGATTACCTCAAATCTTAAATAGGCTTCTTTTTGGGTAATTTTCACTTTTACGTGTGCTTCTGCTTGGCTAAAATCCAACTGAAGTAGCTGTTTCTTTTTGTCCCATCTTGCAGCTGTTGGTTTGTGCCATTGCTTGCTAATGCGTACCGAAAGCACAGGGTTTTCAAGGCCTTTTGCCAGATAATCGATGCCCGATTTAGGATTGGCCAGCCGTGTAAAACAGCCGCTGGCATCAATGGAAAGTTCAAACTGGGGTAAATTGCACTGTATGATTTGTGCTTTGCTAACCAAGCTCAGCAATAAAATGGCAAACATGAAAGCCGTTCGTGGCAAGGAGTTCATAATTTGTTGGAATTTGGTTGTTGGATGGGCAAAATTACGCCTTAATACGCAATATGTAGCATAATTTTTGTACAGAATCGTTGTTTTAAACGATTGCCTTAACCTTAACCTATACGCATCATGAAGTTCGCAAATTATCGTACTTGGATCTTATTTATCGCAGTGTCGTTTGCATTAGTATCATGTAGTTTTGAACGGAAGTTGGGCAACCAATTTATTGTTACGGAAGCTTCAAAATCAGTAGTATATTTAGAACCAACAGGTTATTTGTTTAAAACCAATCTCAAAAACACAAGTGCACCCAAAGAAGCCAAGCTAAAGCAATCGGAACTTGAAAGGATAAAATTTGAGAATAGCAAGTTTTTAAAGCTGCTATCCGATTCCATTTTTTTAACACGATTTACGGAAGCCTATATGGCTGAATTAAATGCCTTGGGCCTTAATGTTTGCCTTGATGGCTCTTCAGCTACCGATTGCCCACCGAGAACTCATAATTTTAAGGTAACCATCGACCAACTTGAATTACAAGAGTTTGAAAAAACCATTACGGATGAGCAATACATATATAATACGGTTTACCAAAAAGACATAAACCTTGATGCTGTTTCGATGCATGCATGGTTCCTGATTACCGAATCAGCAAACACCAAAGGAAAGCCCAAACCGCTGTATGCCGAAAACCATCTTACAGAAGATATTGTTAAAAGTGGTTTTTTAAAATCACGTAGAACCGGAAAAATCATGCATCAACTCAAGACTGATCAACTCAGTCTTTCAAAGATTTATACCATGGCCGATGAACTGGGGCGTAAATATGCCTCGTACAGTTTCGACTATATTCTGAATCTTTACATTTATGCTAACTATCCAAATAATTACAAACCAGAGCGTTACCTCCATTACAATAGATTTACGGGCAAGCTAGAATCGGCTGGTGACGAACGTTTTACACGGCAGTAAGCAGCTAAGCACCAGAAAACAAGGTGTGGCTTTAGTCCCAACCAGCAGCTAATACATCAATTAAATGTATCGTTCTAATTGGCAGATTGTGCTTTTTGATATACCCTTCCATATGCATCAAACACGAGGAATCTGTTGAAACAATGTATTCCGCACCTGTAGCAAGCGCGTTTTCAACTTTTTGTTGAGCCATTGCGGTGCTAATTGGCTCATGTTTAATTGAAAAAGTGCCGCCAAAACCACAGCACTCATGGGTGTTCTTCATTTCGATGAGTTCCAGGCCTCTAACTTTCCGCAACAAAATGCGCGGTTCGTTCCCTAACTTATACTCCCTTAGTGCTGCACATGAATCATGATAGGTGACTTTATGCTCAAACGTAGCTCCAATATCCTCAAACTTAAGCACGTTAACCACAAAATCGGTAAATTCATATAAATTCTTCTTTAGTTGCTTGTATTCATTATGTAAAGAAGAGTTGTGGAAAAGCACGTGATAGTAATTCTTTACAAAACCAGCACAAGAGGCTGAAGGGCCAACAATAGGCCGGTCGTTAGGGAAATCATTGATGAATTTTTCGCCTATTGCCTTCGCTTCGTCCCAATAACCACTGTTATAGGCCATTTGGCCACAGCATGTTTGCTTAGGGTTGTAATGTACATCTACATTCAGTTTCTCGAGAATCTTAACCATGTTCATGCCGGTTGAAGGATAGAACTGGTCAATAAAACAAGGGATAAATATATCAACTATCATGGGATTCGGCTCTAAAATGAACGAACAAAGGTACGGAAATGGGTTTAGTCAAGCAATTAAGGCAAATCATAAAACTCCACAATTAATCCTGTTTTCATCAATTCTTCCCAAAAACCAGGGAAGGATTTGGACACTACTTCAGGATTTTCAATTTCGACATGATTGGTTTTGGGTGCCATTACCGCAAAAGCCATGGCCATGCGATGATCGCCATAAGTATGTATAGAAGGGTTGTTGGCTGGAGTGCCAGGTAAAACACGAATGGTTGTAAAACCATCGTTGCGGGTGGCTATGCCAATACCCTGCAATTCAGTCAACATGGCTTGATACCTATCGGTTTCTTTATGGTGCAACGTGTGCAATCCTGTAAACATGCCTTCTGACATATGCGCCGCTGTGGCAGCAATAAAACATTGAGCCAGGTCTGGGGATTCGGCAAAATCAACTTCCACATACGATTTTACAGGTCCTCCGCCTGAAATTCGGATACCTTGGGTGGTAGAAGTGGAAATTACACCCAATTGTTTGAATAGATCAATGGCCAGTTTATCGCCCTGCAATTCGCTCATCTCTAGGTCATCGAAATCGAAAGCAGTGTTTCCTACTAGGCTGCAAAGGGCATAAAATGGTGCTGCAGAGCTCCAATCTGATTCTACTACAAAACGTGTTGGCTTGTAGTGCCCTTGAGGAATGGTAATTACCTTGCCGCGCCATTGGCATTTCACGCCACACGACTCCATAAGCTTGAGGGTCATGGCGATATACGGCGCAGAAGTAATGTCACCGGTTAAATGCAGGTTAAGCCCACCCACCAAATAGGGGCCGGCCATCATAAGCGCTGATGTAAATTGGCTGCTAATATCAGCGCGTACTTCTACATCGCCTCCCCTCATTATAGGCTTCGAAAACTTAACGGGTAGATAGCCGGGCTTTTCAAGGCATTGTATTTGAGCCCCTAACTCTCTTAAAGCATCTAACAAAGCAAACATTGGTCGTTCCCGCATACGGGGGCTTCCTGTTAGCACACCCTCAAAACCTTTAATAGCCATTAATACACTTAAAAATCGAGCAGCCGTGCCAGCGTCGCCTATATCTACCACGGCATATTTATCGCGCATTTGCTGCAAACCTATAAGCAGGGCTTTGGTGTCATCTGATTCCGAAAGCTGTTCAATGTTAAGGCAATTATCGCATAACTCATTCATTACCAGTAATCTATTACTGATGCTTTTTGATTTTGGGAGCCGTATATTGGCGCTATTAAGCTTCCCTGTATAAGTTATTCTGGCATATTTCATTGTCGTAAACTCTTTAAATAGTGCAACGAGGCCTTAATGGCGTCGGTTTCTAGCGGCACATCGATTTGTACATTACCAAGGCTCTTCAACAAACTAAAATTGATTTCGTTTCCCTTATTCTTTTTATCATGTTTAAGGTTTTTCAAAACTACATCCATGTCAAAATCAGGTATGTGAAACCGATGAAGAACCCAATTTTGGATAGTTTCTAAAACTTGTTGATTTAATCCCAAGTGTTCCTGAGCCAAAAAAGACTCGGCAAGCAAGCCCAAAGCAACAGCCTCGCCATGGAGCAATGGCTGTCCAACTTGATTGCTTAGCGCCCAAGCCTCTAACCCATGTCCAATGGTGTGCCCCAGGTTTAATGCCTTGCGCCCATGCGAATCAAAAGGATCGAGGGTTACCATCTTGTTTTTTATCCGAATAGAATCGGCAATAAGTCCTGGCTTGCCAAGCATTTCTTCAGGTTTTGCTTGGCAAATCTCGGCCCAGTGTTTGCCCCCCTCAAGCAATCCATGTTTAAACATTTCAGCCATACCGGCCACCAACTCACGTTTTGGCAAGGTTTGTAAAAAAACCGTTGAAACAAAAATCCGTAACGGAAAGGAAAAGAGCCCGATTTGATTCTTGAGGCCCATGAAATCAATGCCGGTTTTCCCTCCTACTGAAGCATCAACCATGGCAAGAAGCGTTGTGGGGATATTTATATACCGAATGCCACGCTTATAAAGGGAGGCTGCAAATCCTCCCAAATCGGTAACTACGCCTCCTCCAAGGTTTACACAAATGGCGTTCCGGCTTATGTTTTGCTCGGTGAATTCCTGCCAAATCCTGTTAGCCGATGTCAGGTTTTTCGATGATTCGCCTGCAGGTATTTGAACAATGTAGGGATGCTCACACAGGCCCGCTTGCTGCATGAACAAAGGGAGGCAGTGGATGGCAGTATTCGAATCACAAATAATCACAAGGCGCTCACAATCAAGTATTTCTTTTATAAATACCTGTAATGCAACCAAGGATTGATCCATCACAACATCATGCCTAAAACTGTGTATTACATATGATTTGTACATGCTGTAGGGTAATAGTTTAACAAAACTACAACAATTAATTGGTTTTTATCGTACACGGCATAGCTTTTGTTATATGCAAAATCTGACATATTACCTTAAAAATTATCAACGATGGAAATCGGCAATACTTCTCAAACACCTTCAACACTCAAAGAAAAAATTAGCAAGTACATCGCAATCCCCGCCCTTATTGGCACGCTTGTAGGGTTTGCTGGTGGTTATGCATACTACTATTTCATCGGTTGTGCATCGGGTAGTTGCCCCATCACTTCCAACCCCTATATTTCAATAGCATGGGGTGGATTGATGGGCTATTTATTAGGAGATATGTTTGTAAAGGGCAAGAAATCAAATGCCAGCAATCAAGGAAGCGAGTAGGGCTTGTTGTTTTTTGGGCAAAGTCTTCACTACCTCATTGTACGAATGATCAATCCATTCATTTAACAGGCTGTCATTAACGGAGCCATCGATGGTGATGGTGTTCCAGTGCTTTTTGTTGAGGTGATAGCCGGGCTTTACAGCAGGGTATCGTTCGCGCAATTGAATCACCAATTCCGGGTCACATTTTAATGCAATGGCAAATTCGTCTTCGGTATCGGTAATCGCGAACATCTTTCCCATGACCTTAAATACGAGAGTTGTGGCATCAAAAGGGAAGCATTCCGTTACCTCAACCTTTGAAAGACAATAGTTTCTAAAATCTTCGATATTCATTTTTTAAGATTTTTTAACAATTTGGGCAAAGATAAAACAGTTTAGCCACATCTAAAAAAGGATTAGTTTTCAATAGATTACAAAACAACCAACCGTATTGGCTGGGATATATGTTTTGCTTTTAGCTTAGAATGAGCTATTTTTGCAGCTACTTTGGCAATAGAATGTTTTTTTATTTAATTGTACATTTAACCAAAACACACAGGTATGTCGTTAAGCCAAAAGATTTCCGAACTTAAACGGAGGATGCGGGAAGCATCAGAAGGTGGTGGCTCAAAAGCCGTTGAAAGTCAAAAAGCCAAGGGCAAGTTAACAGCTCGTGAGCGCATTCTTGCCTTGCTCGACCCCAAATCATTTCATGAATATGATATGTTTGTGTCGCATGCAGGCAAAGACTTTGACATGGACAAGAAGTTTCTGCCTGGCGATGGAGTAATAACAGGAACTGGAACCATTAGTGGTTTTCCGGTGTGTATATATGCACAGGATTTCACAGTGGCCGGAGGTTCGCTGGGTTACGCACATGCCAAAAAAATTGTGAAGATCATGGATCATGCCATGAAGCTTAAGGTGCCTATTATAGGTATCAATGACTCAGGCGGAGCTCGTATTCAGGAGGGCGTAAACGCTTTGGCAGGCTACGGCGATATTTTTTATCGCAACACCTTGGCTTCTGGCGTTATACCTCAAATATCAGTAATTTTAGGCCCTTGTGCTGGAGGTGCTGTTTATTCGCCAGCCTTAACTGACTTTGTATTTGTGGTTGACAAAATATCACAAATGTTTATTACCGGACCTGAGGTTATAAAGACAGTATTAGGCGAAGAGATTTCAAAGGAAGACCTTGGCGGAGCTAAGGTTCAGGCCGAGATTACTGGCAATGCGCACTTTTATGCCGAGAGCGAAAACCAATGTTTTGAGCAAATAAAGCAATTGGTAAGCTTTATTCCTTGGAGCAACGAAAACAAAGCCAAGTCATTTCCAAAGAAAGCCCCTAAGCGGCAATACAAAATTGACGAAATTATACCCACTAACCCCACTGAACCTTATGATGTTCGAAATGTGGTAAAAGCCTTGGTTGATGATTCGGAATTTTTGGAAGTAATGGAGCTTTTCGCACCAAACATTGTTGTTGGATTTGCGCGCATGTCGGGGCAAAGCATCGGTGTTGTTGCCAACCAGCCACTTGTTCTAGCTGGCGTTCTTGATGTGGATTCGAGCGATAAAGCCGGCCGTTTTATTCGTTTCTGCGACGCTTTTAACATCCCACTGGTAACACTCGTTGACTTGCCTGGGTATTTGCCAGGCATTGACCAAGAGCATGCAGGTGTTATAAGACATGGGGCCAAGGTGCTTTATGCATACTCTGAAGCTACTGTACCAAAGATTACGGTTATTATGCGCAAAGCATATGGTGGAGGGTACATTGCCATGTGCTCGCATCACCTAAAGGCTGACTTTGTCTTGGCATGGCCTACCGCCGAAATTGCTGTTATGGGTCCAGAGGGAGCTGCCAACATTATCTTTAAAAAAGAGATAACCGAAGCAGAAAACCCCAATGAAATGCGGAAAAAGAAAATTGATGAATACAAAGAGAAGTTTGCAAATCCTTATGTAGCAGCAGCTTATGGTTATGTGGATGCAGTTGTCGAACCTGCCGAAACCCGTCATTTTGTTGCACATGCGCTTGAAATTTCAGTAAGCAAATCAGAACTGAGGCCATACAAAAAACATGGAATTCCTCCGTTTTGATGCATCAGGTTTTTCGTAAATCAAGTAATTATTAAACAAAACACTGCATGGAACAGGAAAACATCCCCGTTGAACTCGAACTTTTCAATGTTGACGGATCCTCGTATAGAACAACACTCTCGGCCAAGTACAAGCTCAGGAAAGCCTATAAAATGCCTGATCCAGAGATGATTACTGCATTTATTCCCGGAAATGTTACCGAAATATTTGTGAAGGAAAAGCAAAAGGTAAAAATGGGGGAGAAGCTGCTGATTTTGGTAGCTATGAAGATGAACAATGTTTTGATAGCCCCATTTGATGCGGTTGTTAGGAAAATAAATGTAAAGGCAGGAGAACAAGTCTCTAAAGACCATTTACTTATTCATTTAAAAATGTCAGGTACTAAAAAAGCTTAGAATAGCTTATTGCTTGCCTCAATAAAACTTAGCAGTTCGGCCTTGCCGACACCGCTTACTGACGAAGTAACAATAAACTCCGGCATCTCCTCCCAGGTTTGCCGGAGTTCGTTTTTATACGCCTCAAGGTTGTTAGCCAAAATACTCTTGCCCAATTTTTCGGTTTTGGTGAATACTACGGCTAAGGGCAAAGAGTTTTCGCCCAAATAGTTAATAAATTCCAAATCTATTTTTTGAGGCGTTATCCTCGAGTCAACCAACACAAATGTTGTAAGTAAATTTGAGCGGTTGGCCAAATAATTGCGAATCATAGCTGGCCACAATTGACGTGTGGTTTTTGAGATACGTGCGTAGCCATAACCCGGCAAATCAGTTAAGTACCAAGTCTTATCAACCAGGTAATGGTTGATGGTTTGCGTCTTGCCCGGTGTGTTTGAAATTCGTGCCAAGCTTTTTCGGTCGGTCAACATATTTATTAACGACGACTTGCCGACATTCGACCTGCCAATAAAGGCATATTCTGGCAAATTGGGTGCTGGGCATTTCGAAAAATCTGTTATGCTCGAAATAAACGTAGCCTCTTTAATGCGCATCGTATCTCCTTCTTATCCGAAGTTTAAAATTTAACAGGTTCATTTTTTTGATATAAGTGGCCAGATGACGCGTTTTCTTTTTTTCGTAAACATCTTTGATTGTAATAAGGATACCCGACTCTTCGACACCTCCAAAACTGTGGTTGATGGCGGTTCCAAAAAAGCGCATAGAAGGTGATAAGTTCATGTAAGCATTAACCAACGGGGGGATGTTTTCACGGTAATCGCGGATGGTTTGATTAAGGATGCGGTAGTTCTCTTCATAGGATCCTCCGTTAAAAAGTTGCTCGAAACCACAATCAGGGCAAACAATTTCTACAGGCTCATGTGGATAAACCAATCTGTCGGGATCAGGGAAATACCTGTTGAGAAAATACAACAAGGTGTCACGCGCTTTAACGTCGTAATGCGTGTACATGGTAACCTTTCCAAAGAAATACTTAACGCTGGGGTTTTCGATTACAAGTGCTCCTAGTCCATCCCATAGGTTGTCGAGCGAAAACATTCCTTTTCGAACATTAAACGATGCCTGGTAAGCAGGCTGAACAAACGATCGGCCCAATTCGATGGTAACTGGCACATACTCATCAATAAACCTTTGTGTAAAATTGAACAGATGCGCCGTGGGCGACAAAAAGCTACCGGTTTTCGATCGGGGCAAATCTTGGCAATGAATATAACGATAACCGCCGATAATCTCCTCATCATCAGGATCCCATACAATTAGTTGCTTAAATGGGTAGCGTGCGGTATCATAAATGTCTATATCAAGTTCTTTGCCTGTGCCCCCACCGGCATCGCGAAAAGCAAGCTCACGCAATCGTCCTATCTCGCGCATAACATTGGGCGAATCGTGATGTGTTACAATAAATATCTGCCGATTGCCATTATTGGTGTTGCGGAGGAATTTTGACTCATTCAACTCCATTGCAATCAGTTCGCGATCAACTTTTGGAATTACTTCTTCCATATTTCATTAAGCGTTAAATTCTGTATTTACATCATTGCCAATAGCATAAACATGTTTCTTAAGCAACGCTGCCCATTCATTATCTGTATGCCGGGTGTCGAAAGTTGCCGGAGGTATCGGCTTGCCAAAGCCGAGGTGTATTGTTTGCCCTTTCTGCTTAAACATTTCATCAACCAGAAACAACATTTCGATATTGGCTTTTATTCCAAGCCTAAGCCTCCAACGGGCCAAGTTATAAAAAAAGCTCGAGTTCTTCCCGTTAATATGTACCGGCACTATACTGCGTTGATGGAGCCGGGCTTTCGACACAATGGTCTTCTTCCATTCTAAGTCAACTATCTGATTGTTTTGCTTGCGCGAACATAAGCCTGCCGGAAAGTACAAAATGGGGGCTTTGGAGGCAAACGCGTCGTCAAGGGCCTTTACCAGATGCGAATTCCGGCCATGCTTGTTTACGGGTATAAACAATGGCCTTAGGTTGGGGATGTGCATCAAGATATCGTTTACGGGGAACACAATGTCAGGCAATACCTTGCCAACCACTGCCATAAAAGCCATGCCATCGAGCCCGCCCAGTGGATGGTTAGCGACAAAAAGCAACTTATCGTTTCCTTCCCAAGTCTGGTTTCCCGAAGTAGTGGTAGTAACACCCATCTCTTTCAATGCGCCAACTAAAAAATCCACTCCAGTTAAATCCCCGTACTTGCGCACGATGCTGTTTAATTCCTTCTGGTGAACTATACGGCGGAGATAGGCAAGCACGAACCCTGGTATCCACCTGTAAAGCTTGGGATTCTTTTGCTTGAGCACCCTAGCAATATCTAGAAAATCGTTTTCCAATAGCTTTGATTTTAAGACGTTTCCAGGACAGATTTACTGAATCAGCTTTAGCCCCGATCACCCTAAGGTGAAGGGCGAGCCAAAACCAAAATTCAGAAGCCGTATGGCCGTGCCCTATGTTCTGTTGCTACAAAGATACAACTTCTAAGCTAATTATGCGCAATTATTTAATTAAAAAGCTGTAAATCAAATAAGTAGATATGCTGTTGTAATTTTTGGGTTTTTGTGCCAGCATTACAACTTTGGCAATTCAAAGTTATTAACAAATTTGCTTGCTCTATAATCAACTTTTTATTTATCAACAAATTAAGTATTGATGCACGTTTAGTAGTAGTTTTGTACACCTGTTAATAAATTTTGTTGCGCTATAATTTTTTATATGCGGTTATGTTGCATTTGATATTTTGTTAAACAATTGAAATACAGCAAGTAGGGTTCATTTTTTTGTTGTTCATATCTTTTTGGAGAAAAAAAGTTATAAACAAAGTGGGGCAATGTGTAGAATTATTCAACAAAGTGGGGCAAAATGACCTATATTTGTCCAACATTTTGAAAACATGCAGCCTTTTATTGGAGTATATGACTGTAAACTGGATGATAAAAGCAGAATCCAGCTTCCTGTTGCCTTGAAGAAGCAGCTTCAAAGCATCATGGATAAAGGCTTTGTGCTCCGAAAAAACACGTTCGATAAATCGTTAGATCTTTTTCCAAGGGCCGTGTTTGACCGTGAATTGAAGAAAATAAAGAAGTTAAACCGGTACATCCCTGGCAACGAGCTTTTTATTGACTTATTTATGGCTAATTCAAAGACGGTGGAACTTGACGGTACAGGCCGTGTACTAATTCCAAAAGATTTGATTGAACATGCGAGCTTGGACAAAGACATTGTAATTGCTTCTTCGCTTGATAAGTTCAAGATTTGGGATAAAGAGAATTACCGTAAGCACACTACCATGTCAGCCGAAGACTATGCAAAATTGGCTCAAAACGCCATGGGCAACTTTACTTATGATGATGATGAAGATGACGACTAACTACTAAAATATTATGTACCACAAACCCGTAATGCTGGCAGAATGTATTGAAGGCCTTAATCTTAAGGAAGGCGGCATTTATGCTGACCTCACTCTTGGAGGCGCCGGACATACCGCCAAAATCTTGGAAAACCTAAAAGGAGGCCGTCTTTTTGGTTTTGACCAAGATGAAGATGCATTGCGCAATGTGCCACAAGATCCGAGGTTTACGTTTGTGCATCACAATTTTAGGTTTCTTAAGAATTTTATAAAGTACTACGATGCATTGCCCTTAGATGGCATTTTGGCTGATTTGGGCGTATCATCCTTCCAGATTGACCAACCCGAAAAGGGTTTCAGTACACGCTTTGATGGCAGCCTTGATATGCGCATGGATAAACGAGCACAACTTACAGCGGCCGATGTATTAAACACCTACCCTGAAGAAAAATTGCTAGAGGTTTTTAGATTTTATGGCGAGTTGCAAAATGCCCGCAGTATAGCATCTACCATTGCCCAACAACGGACAGCGCTTTCGATTACCACAACCACGGCCTTAAAATCGGTGCTTCAAAAACATGCCCCCAGGGGTGCTGAAAACAAGTTTTTGGCCCAAGTATTTCAAGCCTTGCGCATTGAGGTAAACGATGAATTGGGCGCTCTTGAAGAGATGCTTACACAGGCCGTGGAAGTGCTTGCACCTGGTGGGAGGCTCGTGGTAATGGCATATCACTCACTTGAAGACCGTTTGGTAAAAAACCTCATCAAATGTGGCAATATACAAGGTGTGCTTCATAAAGACTTCTACGGCAATATAATCACAAAGGTTACACCCATTACCAAAAAACCTATAACGGCTTCCGAATCAGAAGTTAATGAAAATCCAAGAGCCCGAAGTGCCAAATTAAGGATAGGAGAAAGATTACCATGAGCACGACAGGAACAACCAACAATCAATCGCCTATATCTGGCAAAAACCTTAAAAGCCCCAAAAAAAGAGGTGGGCTGGCCAGTAAGGTCTTAAACGGCGAGCTTTTTACTCAACTATTTGCCAAATGGTACCCTTTGGTAATTATTGGAACATTTATGAGCCTGCTATATATTGGCAACACATATTATGCAGTACGTGTGTTAAGGCAAACCAACAAACTGAAACGTAGCATCAAAGAGCTTGATTATGAGCGCGTAAATTCCAGGGCTGATTTTTTGGACAGCAGTAAGCAATCGAGGTTAATTAAACGGCTGAAACCCTTGGGCATTAACGAGTCGGTTGAACCTCCGGTAAAGATAACGGTGTCAGCAAAAGAAATGAAAGCTCAAGAAACCCTTAAAACCTCAAAACATGGCAAATCAGAAGAATGAAATTGTAGGGAAGCTGGGTTTCATATATGCAATTCTGCTAATTGCAGCTTTCATGATCTTGGGCCAGGTTATTTATATTCAAAACGTTAAGGGTGATGAATACAGGGCATTGTCAGATGAAAAAAACATCGATACTATAGCTGTTACCGCTGTAAGGGGCAATATTTTTGATGTTAATGGCAATGTATTGGCTACATCGGTGCCAATTTTTGATATCCGCATGGATGTGGCATGCCCCAACATATCCGATAAGTTGTTTAACCAAAAAGTAGACTCGATTGCCCTTGGCCTTGTGAAGATATTTGGTTTGAAAAGCAAGAAGGAATATAAAAGGCTTTTGGTAGAAGGCCGGAAGAATAATAAACATGGCATACTGCTTCATAAGGGTGCTACATTTGCGGAGTTGAAGCAAGTTAAGAAGCTGCCAATACTCAAGTTAGGTCGATTTAAGGGCGGATTGCTTACCGAGCAGCATTATCTTAGGGTAATGCCCTATGGCATGCTTGCCCGCCGTACCATCGGTTATGAAAACGAGGAGAAGAAACTATATGTAGGGCTAGAAGGTGCCTTTAATGATGAGCTAAAGGGAGCCTCTGATACTGTTTTGATGCAACGGATAACAGGAGGCGAATGGATACCTATTATGAATGACAAACGCCAAGAGCCACGAAATGGACATGACATTGTAACCACTATTGACAAGAACCTGCAAGATGTTGCCGAAACCGCCCTGATGCACCATTTGCAGGAGCAAGGTGCATATCAAGGTTGCGCCATATTGATGGAGGTGGCCACAGGCGAAATCCGTGCCATAGCAAACCTGCGCAAAAACAAAGCCGGACAATATGATGAGATATACAACTATAGCATAGCCGAAAGCATTGAGCCTGGCTCTACCTTTAAGCTGGCTTCGTTATTGGCCATACTCGAAGAAGGCAGCGTTGACCTTAACGATATGGTTAAATACAGTGGCAGCGTGGTTTTTGCCAACCGCACCATGAAAGACTCGCACACCTTGCCCATCAGTCATATAACCCTTAAGCAAACCTTAGAACAATCGTCAAATGTTGGCACATCCTTGTTTGCCAACCGTGTATTTGGCAAAAACCCTCAAAAGTTCATCGATAGGCTTTATGCTATGAGCCTCAACCAAGCGCTTGGTGTTGAAATGGCTGGCGAAAACCCGCCCTTTATCAAGGATACCAAGCACCGCAGTTGGTGGAAAACATCGTTGCCTTGGATGTCGATTGGCTATGAACTAAAAGTTACGCCTTTACAAACCCTAACATTATATAATGCAGTAGCCAACAACGGGACAATGGTAAAGCCCATGTTTGTTAAAGCCATTAAGGATAAAAACACAACCCTGAAAACATTTTCGCCAACGGTTATCAACAAGGCCATTTGTTCGCCCGGCACCATTGCTAAGGCTAAAACAGTGCTTGAAAGCATAGTAACCGAAGGAACTGCAAAAGAACCTTTTAAAGAAACTCCTTACAAAGTGGCTGGTAAAACTGGAACTGCTTTGATAGCCAAAAACGGTTCCTACAAGGATAAAATTTACAATGCTTCATTTGTAGGCTATTTTCCGGCTGATAACCCTAAATATTCTTGTATTGTGGTAGTTAACAATCCATCGCAAGGGAAAATTTATGGTGGTGCTGTTGCTGCACCCGTGTTTAGGGAGATAGCCGATCGCGTTTTTGCCACCAATGTTACGGTTAACGACACTTCGAGCCTGTACGCTCGTGCCTTGCCCATTCCAGATACAGGTGCAAAATTTTTACCCCCCATCACAGCCGGCAACTCGGTTGACCTGGTTCAGGTTACAAGCATATTTGGAGTGCCCATGGTGCTATCGGGTATAGCCACTGAATGGACGGCTTGTAAACAAGAAAAAGGCCACTTGGTGCTATGTCCAAAAAAATTGGGCAAAGAATCGCTACCTGATGTTATCGGGATGACACCTCGTGATGCCGTTTATATCCTCGAGTTATATGGCCTAAAAGTAAAGCTTGTTGGCAAAGGCAGGGTGTCATCGCAATCGCTGCCCGCAGGAAGCAAGGCACAAAAAGGAAACCAGATTACCCTAACCCTTACCAACGCTTAAGATGCCCAAAGTACTTGCAAATATCACCAAAGAGCTGTCTGTTAAAGCTTTAATAGGAGATGGCCAACTATTGATTGGGAAGTTAGCGTTTGACTCGAGAAAAGTTGATGCTGAAACCCTGTTTTTTGCTGTAAAAGGCACGCAAACTGATGGTCACCAGTATATAAGCCAGGTTATTGAAAAAGGCTGCAGAGCCATTATTTGCGAAATGTTGCCAGAAAACCAGCCCGCTGATTGTACATTTATACAGGTTGAAGACAGTAGCGCGGCTCTTGGGATGGTAGCTTCGGCATTTTACGATTATCCTTCGCAAAGCATTCATTTGGTAGGTGTTACTGGAACAAATGGAAAAACAACCATTGCTACGCTCTTACACAAACTTTTTCGGGTTCTGGGTTATAAAGTAGGTTTGCTTTCAACGGTGGTTAATAAGATTAATGACCAAGAGCTGTCAGCAACCCATACCACGCCCGATGCGCTGCAATTAAACTTGCTACTAAAGCAGATGGTGGAAGCTGGTTGCGAGTACGTATTTATGGAGGTAAGCTCGCATGCCGTTGCTCAAAACCGCATAAAAGGACTTGAATTCAAAGGCGGGATCTTTACAAACCTCACACACGACCATTTAGATTTTCATGGAAGCTTTATAAATTATGTGTACGCAAAAAAAGGTTTTTTCGACCAGCTTCCGGCCACCGCTTTTGCGCTTACCAATTCGGATGATAGGAATGGTATGGTCATGCTCCAAAATACCAGGGCTAGTAAAAAGACTTACGCGCTAACGATATTGGCCGATTTCCATTGCCAAGTTATTGAAAATCATTTTGACGGCTTGTTGCTCAGGATAAATGGTGTGGAAACATGGTTTCGGCTTGTGGGCAATTTTAATGCTTACAACCTTACAGCCATTTATGGAACTGCGATGCTCTTAGGGCAAGACAGCGAACAGGTGCTTTTAGCATTAAGCAACCTTACTGCTGTAGATGGCCGTTTTGAGTATGTGCGAAGCGGTGAAGGTGTGATTGCAGTGATTGACTACGCGCATACACCCGATGCCGTTGAAAATGTTATTGATACTATAAACGCCTTGCGTGATGGGAGTTGCAAGCTAATAACAGTGCTGGGTGCAGGCGGCGACCGCGACCGGACCAAAAGACCCGTGATGGCAGCCATTGCGAGCTCCAAAAGCCAATTGCTCATCCTTACATCCGATAATCCAAGGACTGAGGACCCTGAAGCGATACTCGCCGAAATGGAGGCAGGTGTTAATCCCGCCAACAGGCCCAAGGTGCTAACAATCCTGAACCGAAGGGAAGCTATACGCACTGCTTGCAAACTAGCACAAGCGGGCGATGTGGTGTTGGTGGCCGGCAAAGGTCATGAAAAATACCAAGAAATTAATGGGGTTCGGTATCATTTTGATGATAAAGAGCAACTTATAGATGCGTTAAATATTAAAGAATAAAACGATGCTGTACTATTTATTCACCTATCTCGACCAATTGATTGACTTGCCAGGAGCTGGTTTATTCCAGTACTTGTCATTTAGGGCTGCAGCGGCTGTTATCACCTCGCTTACAATTACGCTTGTTTTTGGCAAAAACCTGATAATGTACCTCAAGAAAAAACAAATAGGTGAAAGCATACGCGATCTTGGATTAGAGGGACAACTCGAAAAGAAAGGCACACCAACTATGGGCGGACTCATCATTTTAGCAGGCATACTTATCCCAACTATTCTTTTTGCAAAACTCGATAATATCTATATCCTTATCATGATCTTTACTACTGTGTGGTTGGGATTTATCGGATTCCTTGATGATTATATAAAAGTGTTTAAAAAGAACAAGGAAGGCCTACGTGGACGCACGAAGCTGGTAGGGCAAATCAGCCTAGGGCTTATTGTTGGCAGTGTGCTGTACTTTAGCCCAGAAGTAGTTATTAAGGAAAAGGCCACCATTCACTCGTATATGCAACGCAACAATGTGTTGAAAGCTAATGTGTACGAACATGCTAAGGAGAAATTTACAAACGAATCAGTAAAAAGCACCAAAACCACCATTCCGTTTTTTAAGAACAATGAATTTGATTATGCCGTTTTGTTATCATGGGCCGGGAAAAACGCATCCAAATATGCTTGGCTAATCTTTATTCCGGTGGTGATATTTATAGTTACCGCTATTTCGAATGGTGTTAACCTAACGGATGGCATTGATGGATTGGCCACCGGAACAACAGCGGTGGCGGCAGCTACACTGGGCATTTTGGCTTGGGTGTCAGGCAATATAATATTCGCAGATTATCTCAACATTATGTATATACCCAACACCGGCGAATTGACCATTTTCATCAGCGCATTGGTGGGTGCTGCCATAGGCTTTCTGTGGTACAACACTTATCCTGCACAGGTTTTTATGGGCGATACAGGTAGCTTGGCGTTGGGCGGCATTATAGCCGTAGTGGCTATCATAATCCGCAAAGAATTGTTGATTCCAATCCTTTGTGCTATCTTCATTGCTGAAAATCTGTCAGTTGTATTGCAGGTGAGCTACTTTAAGTACACACGCAAAAAATATGGCGAAGGAAGAAGGATTTTCAAAATGTCTCCTTTGCATCACCATTTTCAGAAGCTTGGTTACCACGAGAGCAAGATAGTTCAACGCTTTATAATTGTAAGCATTATGTTGTCAGTTATAACCATCGTAACCCTTAAACTTCGCTAAGCATGAACAAAAACCTGATAGTTGTTCTGGGTGGTGGCGAAAGCGGAACCGGTGCAGCGCTCTTGGCGCAGCGCAAAGGGTTTGCCGTTTTCCTGTCGGATGCCGCGAGCATTAAGCAGGTTTACAAAGACATCCTAATTCAACATGCCATTATGTTTGAGGAAGGTGGTCATAATGAAGAAATAGTGTTAACAGCTGCCGAAATTATTAAAAGCCCAGGCATTCCAGATAGTGCCCCTTTGGTACAAGCTGCCTTAAACATAGGCATTCCGGTTATATCGGAAATAGAATTTGCAGCACGTTACACCACCGGCAAGCTTATTTTAATAAGTGGTAGCAATGGTAAAACCACCACAACTCTATTGACTTATCACCTGCTAAAAAAGGATGGCTTTGATGTTGGACTTGGTGGCAATGTGGGCAAAAGCTTTGCATTACAGCTTTGCGAACAGGATCATGCTTTTTGGGTATTAGAAATCAGCAGTTTTCAATTAGATGGTATGTATAAAACCCGGGCTCATATGGCCATACTTACCAACATTACACCCGACCACATGGATAGGTACGACCATGATTTTCAAAAATATATTGACTCAAAAATGCGGATAACCCAAAACCAGGGCTCCGAAGATTACTTTATTTACTGGGCTAACGATCCCGTAATTCAAAAAGAGATAAACAAAAGGGTGTTTGCGGCAAAATGCATCCCCTTCGACCAAAAACCTCTGTCAACACAAGACGGAGCCTGGATTGAAAACCAATCGATTAACATAACAATAAACCAAGATACCATGAGCATGCAAATAGAAGAGTTGGCACTGCAAGGACGCCACAATATCCATAATTCAATGGCTGCTGCCATTGGGGCGCGAGGCTGCGAAGTGCGGAAGGCGAAAATTAAAGAAGGTTTAGCCGACTTTCAAAATGCCGAGCATCGCCTTGAGTTTGTGGCTAATGTTCATGGTATTGAATTTATTAACGACTCAAAAGCTACCAATGTAAATTCAACTTGGTATGCGCTTGAAAGCATCAACAGGCCTGTTATCTTGATAGCTGGTGGCAAGGACAAGGGGAATGACTACGAAACACTGCGACCGCTAGTAAAACAAAAAGTAAAGTTGCTTATCTGTTTAGGTGTTGATAACAGCCGGCTTCGCGCATCATTTGCTGATTTGGTCGAATCAATTTACGAAACCCAATCGATGGAAGACGCCGTGCGGGTTGCCTACCAAAGTGGTCAAAAAGGGGATGTTGTGCTTTTGTCGCCAACTTGCGCCAGTTTCGACCTGTTTACAAACTTTGAAGAACGTGGATTGCTGTTTAAAAAAGCCGTTAAACGTTTGTAACCGTGAAAATCTTACAATTTTTTAAAGGCGATAAAACCATTTGGCTGTTGGTGATGGCTCTTTCAGCTTATTCTGTTATGGGCGTATATAGCGCCTCGGGCAGAATGGCGTTGAGTAACAATAGTGGCATGGCCGAAGGATACATGATAAAACAATTCGTAATCCTTTTAGGTGGCTTTTTTGCAATGTGGGTAGCCCATCGGATTCCTTATAGGGCTTATGCCAAAATTTCCTTTTTCGGTTTGGCTTTAGCTGTGCCGCTTTTGCTCTATACCCTGATAGGAGGACATGAATCGGGCGATGCTCGCCGTTGGATCATTATACCTTTTATTAATCTTACCTTCCAGCCCTCCGATCTTGCGAAAGTAATGCTAATCATATTTTTAGCATACATGATTTCGAAAAAAATAAGCTTACGTAACGACTTCAAAAGAGGCTTCCTTCCCTTGCTAATACCTGTAATAGTGGTTTGTGGCCTTATTTTACGTTCAAACTTTTCAACCGCCTTCATGATTTTTGTTGTGAGTATGGTTATGATGTATGTCGGACAGGTTGAATTTAAGTTCCTGGCATCTACGGTTGCTGCAGGTTTGCTGCTTTTTGTGCTCGTTGTAATTGTTGGGGCCAGCTTCCCTAAAACCTTTCCAAGGGCCGAAACCTGGGCTAACCGCATCACCAATTGGACTGACGATGCCTCTACCCAAGCTAAGGTTGTTTCGGATGGGCATATGCAAGCCGAACAAGCCAAAACAGCCATTGCAACCGGCGGATGGGCCGGGAAAATGCCCGGGAAAAGCGTCCAGCGAAATTTCCTTCCCAGTGCCTTTTCTGATTTTATTTTCGCCATTATCATCGAAGAATACGGATTTATTTTTGGAGCATTTCCAATAGTTATGCTTTATGTAATACTTCTTTTTAGGGGATTGCGTATTGCAATAAAGGCCGATACCAGTTTTGGCGCCATCATGGCCATCGGCATTACATTCAGTATTTTATCTCAAGCAATGGTCAATATGTTGGTGGCCTCAGGCATAGGGCCTGTAACAGGCCAAACCTTACCCATGATTAGTTATGGTGGCACTTCCATAATTTTTGTTTGCATCTCATTGGGAATATTGCAAAGCATAGCACGGGGGAACGAGGAAGTGAAAACAGTTGAAGAAACCGCAACACATATTGTTCAACCCATTGAAACAGAAGGGGCTTTAGCATGAGGGTAATCATTAGCGGAGGAGGAACGGGTGGTCATGTTTTCCCGGCAATTGCAATAGCCAATGCCATAAAAGCTTGCAAGCCTGATGCAGTACTATTGTTTGTTGGGGCCAAAGGACGTATGGAAATGCGCCGTGTACCTGAAGCCGGATATGCTATTAAGGGTTTATGGATTAGTGGACTGCAACGGAAGCTCACTTTTAAAAACCTCCTCTTCCCAATAAAGCTTTTGGTTAGTATGATGCAAGCCCGGAACATTATCTCGGAGTTTAAACCTGATGTAGTAATTGGAGTTGGCGGATATGCCTCAGGGCCAACCCTTAAAGCTGCAACGGCCAAAGGGATACCCACAGCCATACAAGAACAAAACTCCTTCCCAGGAATTACCAATAAGCTGCTTGCCAAGAAAGTGTCAAGGGTTTTTACGGCCTATAAAGGCATGGAGCGATTTTTTCCTGCCCAAAAAATCATGCTTACCGGGAATCCTATCCGCCGCGATACAGTCAACATTGAGGGCAAAAAAGAGGAAGCCCTCAAATTCTTTGGTCTCGAACCAGGCAAAACAACTCTAGTGGTTATTGGAGGAAGCCAGGGCGCGTGGTCAATTAATGAAGCCATCGAACTAGCATTGCCGCTGCTTACCGCACAAAACATTCAGATTATCTGGCAAACCGGTTCCCTATTTAAAACCAGGGCAGCAGCTGCTGTATTGAAAAATGGGGCTAACCATGTAAAAAACACGGAGTTTATTCAGCGTATGGACTTGGCCTATTCGGCAGCCGATATAATCGTATCGCGTGCTGGTGCCATGGCTATTAGCGAGTTATGCGTTATTGGTAAGCCTTGCATCCTGGTTCCCTATCCGGCAGCGTCCGAAGACCATCAAACCCATAATGCGCTCCAACTAGCTAATCAGCAGGCAGCCCTACTTATTAAAGATGCTGAAGTGCGGAAAACACTTGGGGATTCAATTCTCAATTTACTAAACGATAAGGGCTTGCAGAGCATTCTTTCAGCCAATATCAAAAAATTGGCTATTACAGATGCCGATAAACAAATCGCTTCTGAAATACTAAAACTTGGAACCAAAAAACTGAACTAGCATGGATATAAGCACGTTAAAATCAGTATATCTACTTGGAATTGGCGGCATAGGGATGAGCGCGTTGGCTAGGTATTTTCATTCACAAGGTGCGTTTGTGAGTGGTTACGACAGGTACAGCAGCAATGTGACCCAAAATCTGGAGGAAGAAGGCATAGCCATTCATTATGACGAAAACATTGAGCTGATTCCAGCAAAAGTTGACCTAGTGATAATTACACCTGCTATTCCGAAGGATAATGCTGAGCGCATCTATTTACAAAGTACTGGCATACCAATGTTAAAGCGTTCGGAAGTTTTGGGCATGCTTACCAAGCATCACAAAACCATTGCGGTGGCAGGCACGCATGGTAAGACTACAACTTCCACGCTTATTGCTCATATTCTTAATCAATCATCAGTGGGCTGTAATGCCTTTTTGGGAGGGATATCCAAAAACTACTCCACCAACCTTATCATCAATCCAAATAGCGAATGGATTGTAACCGAAGCCGATGAGTATGATCGGTCTTTTCATCATTTATTTCCAACACATGCGGTAATAACAGCTATTGATGCTGACCATCTTGATATTTATGGGAATTACGCCGAAATGCTGAAAGCATTTATCCAGTTTGCACACCAAGTGAAGCCTGGTGGCAGTATTGTGGTGAAGAAAGGGCTTGAAACCTTGATTGGTGATTTGCCCGGCAAAACAATTTTAACTTATGATATTGTAAATGAGGCTGATTATTACGCATTTGATATCAAATTGTCATTGGGAGGAAATACGTACAGCATTAAAACCCCGGAGGGTATCCTGAGCGATGTAAGCCTAGGCGTACCAGCTCTAATGAACATCGAAAACTCTGTTGCCGCCGTTGCAATGGCTCAATTAGCAGGATGCAGCAATAGTGAGATTGCGGAAGGCTTGCGCACATTTAAGGGCATACTACGCCGGTTCGAGGTGCAGTATCAACAATCTAACTTGGTTTATATCGACGATTATGCCCATCATCCTGAGGAGATTAAAGCCTTGGTGAATTCTGTTAGGCAATTGTATCCCGGATTGCCAATTACGGGCATTTTTCAACCCCATCTTTACTCGCGCACGTCCGATTTTGCCAGTGGTTTTGCGCAAAGCCTCGACCTGCTCGACAAAGCGTATTTGCTTGATATTTACCCCGCTCGCGAGCGCCCCATTCCTGGTGTTGACTCGCATCTAATTGCAAACCAGATGATAAATCCTGCTGAGATCATTTCAAAAGAGGCTGCAATAGACCTTAGCAAACACTTTTTGCATGGAATTCTGCTAACTATTGGTGCGGGAGATATCGACAATTTGGTGGCTCCCATAACTGCTCAACTTACCAAAAACCTGAAAGCATGAAAAAGATAATCATTATCAGCATTTGGGTTTTACTAATTGCCGGAACTGGGGTTTTGCTTGGTTTTGTAAGCATCGAAAAACAGAAAGGTGTTTGCCAAGGCGTTATCGTAACCATTCATAGAAGCAGTGGTGATGTGTTGATTACGCAAAATGAGCTTCTTGATCTGGTGCAAACCAAAGCAAAACCGTTAAGAGGGCAAAAGATTGATATGATTAATCCTCGCGAAATTGAAAGCGCGATACGTAAATGCCCCTATATTATTGATGCAGAAGTGTATGTTATAATGAATGGCATGGTAATGATAACTGCCACACAACGTGAGCCCATCCTAAGGGTTTTTAACACGCACAACGAGCAGTTTTACATTGATAAAAACGGAGCGCTTTTTCAATCCAACCCGTTGCATCCAACCAGGGTTTTGGTTGCTTCCGGAAGTATAAATGCCCGGTTCAAGCAAGGGCAAAACCTCAACTTATTGCCCGACAGCCTTAAAACCAAATCGGTGCTCTATGGACTTTATCAGCTTTCGAGTACCATTAACCAATTGAATTATATAAAACCACTTGCAGGTCAGTTGTTTGTAACAGAGAAGTTCAATTACGAATTGTTCACCAACACAGGTCAGCATACCATTATATTGGGCGATGCCCATGATTTGGAGAATAAATTTAATCGTTTGTATTGGTTCTATAAAAAAGCCATTTCGCAAGTTGGCTGGGAAAGATATTCTACAATTAATTTAAGCTATAACAATCAGGTAGTTTGTACCAAAAAATAGATAATATATGGAAACATCGGATGTATTTATTGT
>CAZKHA010000016.1:34638-37277 GCA_964552325.1 uncultured Bacteroidales bacterium | reverse complement strand
AGTGATTTACAATGCGAATGCTTTCCTCAGCGGCCATCTGTGCCTGCTTTGTGAAACTCTGTAATATATATAGTTGGTGGGTTGATTCGTTCAGTCCTCAAATTTTCGAATGTAATTTATTATTCGAGGAACCTGTCAATGCCTGAACCATGTACCTTCCACCTTGCACCATCCACCTTTTTCACTCACCCTGAACCATATACCTTCAATACCGTGTTCTCCAACCACTAAACACTATCCACTATCCACTAACAATTAAAACGTAGCAAAATCTTAACAAGGCAAAGTTTCAACCACACCTAAATAATCCATACTTTTACGGGGCATTTTACAAACCCACAGATGGTTGAATTTGTACTACGGCCCGAAGCCTCATTCAGGGAAAATATTATAAGGATAGCCACCAGTTTAAATTCGGATGCTACCCAGCACTTAGCCAAAAAAACAGATATACACGAATCTGTTCACAACGCGCGTGTTTGCTTTAAAAAACTAAGGGCCGTATTACGGCTTACCGAGCCGCAGATCGGATCAAAAACGTATGCCCTCGAAAACATGTATTACCGCGACACCTCTAAAAAACTCTCGTTCTTACGCGATTATACAGCCAGCATCGAAGCCATTGAAGAACTCCTTAAAAACCGCCGTTCAGCCGAGAGCGTTGCCATGCTTAATTCGCTCAAACGGAAACTGCAACTTAAGCGAGCCGCCACGCTCCGCAATGCCGGAGTGGATGATTTGTTTGGCACAATTCAAGAACAAAACGTGCTTGCACGAGGCCGCATACCCACCTGGGAACTGGATGATGATGTTAGCGAAAAACTTGCTAAAGCCTTTGCCAGAAACTACAACAACGCTAAAAAACAATACCGTGTGGTTGCGAAAAACCCCACCGAAATCAATGTTCACGAATGGCGCAAAGCCACCAAATACTTTATGTACATGGTGCAATTGCTTCGTCCGCTTTGGCCTGCCATATTCACGACCTATGCCCGCGAAATTAACACACTAACCGATTTCCAGGGCATGCACCACGATTTTTGTGTGCTTGAACATCAACTTCACCACATCAAATCCTCAGTAAAGCATCATCAAAAAACACTAAAAAGCCTTAGGGCAAGCATCGCCTCACAAAAGAAATCGCTTATAGCCCAAGGTCTTGAGGCCGGAAAGCGTCTATTTGCCTTTGATGCCAAAGAACTAGGCAAGCTTATCCAACTTTGGTATCCCAAACCGGTGATTCTAAAAAACGCACCCTAGCCGAAAGCATTTTAGTTAGCCAAAAAGATCCATTCTAATAAATACCACGTTAGCCTGCTAAGCAAACTAGTGAACACTTTGCCGTTTCATGCTGTTTGTTGTTGACAAAGTAAAGCATCCCTATACATAAACTTGCAACAATGAATATCAAGAAACTAATCCTTGCACTGGTTATTAGCAGCATTTTAATTGCATGCAACAAAGAAACCATCGAAGAGCCCATTGATACACCTAGCAGTACAGATTCCGAAATCAATGACGCTAAAGCCTTTTACACTTCCAATGGTTTACAATTCAAATTCAGGCTTTACCATAACGAAGGTGATTTTCTCAACCCCCATGTAGCCAGCATAAAAAAGCTTTTTGAACGCAATGGCAAACTTTCATTTATTGCTGATTTATCATCCCCTTGGGTTTCGCCAGCCGCACCATGCTATGCTATTGATTGCGAGGGCGAAGTAATTAAAACCCGCAACATTGGTAATCCCTTTTTAAGCGCGTTTAACGAAAATGAACTAACCGCTGACAATAAACTCATTTCGTACAATTATACAGAAATGGCCCATGGTGGCTATGGGGGCTCCGGTGCTGTTTATCATAAACATACTGACCAACAATGGCAGTATGCTTTTAGCCCTTCATCGGTTGGAGGTTATATGCAAAGCATTAACAACAAATTATTTATAATAAGCCTTAACTTCAATGGCAATGGAGGTCAACCCTCGCTTTACTCTTACATTTTTCTCAACCAATCATGGATTTCAGATCCACTACCCATGGTTAATGCTTCGGGAATTTGGGCCACCAACGATGTTTCAAAGGTTGGACATACCAACAAGGCCTTTATTGCATGGCTAAGTTATGATAGCGATCCTGCTTTCGGAAAATTAAACCTGATGAGCTTTGATGGCGACTCCTTCAGTCCCGTTTGGTCAAAAGAAATCGGGTTAATTGGTGAAGGCCATTCAATGGAGAAAAAAAGCACAGTGATACTTTACCGCAATCCTAACAATATCCATCAACCTTATATCGTAGTGAGGCAATTCAACACCAACCTGATAGATATTTACCGCTTTAATGAGACAAGCTTTGATGAAGTTTATGCTGACCTAGAGCTTCCAGCGGGACTGCCTGCCTCAGGGGCTGGTTTACGTTCGTTCAATAGCATGGCCTTTAGCGGGAATACAGCCTATGTGGTTTCGGGCCTTGACAATAAACTCTTTAAGCTCGAAAATCAAGCATTTATAAATATTCCCTTAGGCTTAGACACCGATGACCATGTTATAACGCTTGAAACGGATGCTGGTGGCGTGTATTTATCAATTGATAAAAGCTATAATTTAAGCAATGTAAGCCGCATTGTAGCAGATGTTGTTTAC
>CAZKHA010000016.1:0-34538 GCA_964552325.1 uncultured Bacteroidales bacterium | reverse complement strand
TGATAAAAGCTATAATTTAAGCAATGTAAGCCGCATTGTAGCAGATGTTGTTTACAGCGCAAATTAAACTTTTGGCAAGGTTTCGGTATATTTGCCCCTTATAAACATTTACGCATCCTATGCCGCTACTTACCGAAGACACCGTATTTGAGAAAATTGATTTTTCATTAACCCCCTTTCAATCGGGAATATACGAGGCTTGTACCTTTAAGCATTGCAACTTTTCGCAAGCCAACCTGGCAGGTTTGGTTTTCCGTAACTGCCTTTTCAGCGATTGTGATATGAGCTTGGTAATCCTTAAAAACACGGCTTTACAAGATGTTACCTTCGTACAGTGCAAGCTGATGGGAACACAATTTTCTGAATGCCGGGCCTTGCTTTTGCAGCTCAAGTTCAAACATTGCCTTTTGCGCATGGCAGCCTTTTACGGGCTCAAATTAAAAAATACCGTTTTCGAAAGCTGCGACCTGCAAGAAGCCGATTTTGCCGATGCCGACCTAACGGCTGCAGTATTTAACGCATGCGACCTGTTGATGGCTACGTTTGAGGGTACCAATCTTGAAAAAGCCGACCTCAGGACCGCCGTAAACTATGCAATAAACCCCTTGAACAACCGGATTAAAAAAGCCAAATTCAGCATGCCTGAAGCTATACATTTGCTTGACTATTTAGGCATTGAGGTAAGTTAATTATTACACTTAGTAATACAATCTAAAACAAAAATATAACCGGAATTGCCATATTGCCCGATCTTTTAATTGCTTTTGGCAAGAACCAAACCATCAACATGTTGCTTAGGCTAATGCCAGCGAATACTATTGCAAGCACATAACTATCATCCAATCCTTTAAGATAGAACCCAAACATAATTGTAGCGATGGTAAGCGACATCAAGCCCGAAAAAAACAAGGCTGCCGGAGCTAGATAAACAGCTTTTCCGGGGTGGCGCAAAAACTGGTAACCTAGGATAGCAAAGGCCGGCAGAACAATCGAAAGATCCAATACGTGAACAGGATTAGTGTATAAATCAGCTTCTTTTAGGCTGCTTGGTATGGTATTTTGTGCAATAGCCGCACCCACTTCTAAAAGCCAAAGAGCATAAAACAAAACCCCAAACAACAGTAAGAAAACTGCCGAAGCCTTTTGCAACCAAGGCCTAAAATACGGGGTTTCATCCAATTTTAGATTATTATGTGTAAAGAAAATCACCAAACTATAAAAACATAACCCAAGCACGAGGCAGTATGCCGGAAAAAGCATATTGAACCGTACCGAAAAAGCATAAATTATAAATGTATAGAATGCGTAAAACATTGCGCCTAACCACATAACTTTTATGCTGTATTTTGATGTAGGCAAAAGCAAACCACTTATTATCAAAACAGGCACCAACACAAGCAAGTTAAAATAATCCTGTACAATAGTTTGCGTAGCCCAATTAAGACTGGCACCCGTATAAATCTCGCTATGGCTTATCCCAATAATGGCTGTAATTGCCACTAATAAGGCCATCAACAGGGTCATCCATTTCAACAAATTCAATTTCATATACTATTTTTATTAAAGCTTATTTGACAATGATTTCAGACACCAATTCATGCAAAGCCTGCTCGTTAAGCTTTGAAACGGTTTCAGTTACACCCGAAATCTTCTTTATTATTAATCGTTCAAAAAAGTTCATCTTTTCTACTAGAAACTCCCCTCCTACTATCTTCTTGCTAATAGCATGTGAGCGCAGCAATTCGGGGAACGCACGATCAAACTCAGCTTGTGCCTCGGGCTCGTTCATGCAGCAAATAAACAAACCCAAACGCTTTTGAAGCAACACCACCATGTTATCTTCGCAAAACTTACGGATGCGCTTCTGTATAAAACCCGCATGGATTGACCCTCCAATAATAAAACAATCGTATTGGCTTGGATCCACCACCTTTTCTTTCCGAAGGTTTATCAAAGTAGGGCTGATAGCACCAAGCTCCTGTTTTAGAAGTAAGGCCACCTTTTCGGTTGTACCATGATTAGATACATAAACGATAGCTGTTTTCATGTTGTTAGAATTTTTAAGATTATTTAAATTGAAAAATTACACCACCCCGCACAAAACTAGAACCTGGGATCTTAAAACCTGGCTGATTGTAATAGTCTTCATAGATTTGGGTTCCGCGATAACCATCAACATAAAAGCCAAGGCGTGCGCCATTATAAAACCTAAATGGAGTTAGGCTAATACCCAGGGTTAAACCACCCGAATACAAGTTATGGCTATACGTTGGCAAGTCTGGACCATCGTCAGTTACATCAACCAAATTAAACTGCGATACATACCCAATTTTCAGCTTCAACAAGCCATCGGGCTGCTGCTTACGGAAAAAGCCAGCCTGAAAACACAGTGGCACCATTACTTGGGTCATTCCAATTTTCCGGAGTCCATAATAACCCATTTGTGCATCGTTGTAAAAGAACTCTTGATTGTTGTGCATGAGTTCCACGCCTGTAAGCATTGCCTGCGACCAAACGGGTAATAGTACATGACCGCCCACATTAAACCCTGCTTTGGACCCGCTTTTAGTTGTGGCCCCCGTAAAGGCATCAGGTTCCGAGCCAACTTCTTCCATGTTGGTGTTTTCTACAATCCCGCCCGAGTTAACGCCCGCTATAACCTCAAACCGAGGTTTCCATGCAGTGGTTTGATCGCTTTGCTGTACCGTGCACGATGCACACAAGAATAGAATTGCAATAATCATTTTCCTTACAATCGCTTCCATCGTTAAAAAAATTTGATGGGGCAAAGTAAGCGCTACCATCCCAAATAGGCGTATCATGGTGCCCTAAAAGGGTCTCAGTTTACCAAACTGTAAGGCTCATGACTAGTCTCTCTTTACAGAATGCGCTGATTTATATTCGCTTGGAGTAAGGCCAGTATATTGTTTAAAAACCCGGTTAAAAGTTGCTTTTGAGTTAAAGCCACAGTCATAGGCTATTCCCAGTAAGGTAAAATTCTGGTTACTGGCATCGTTGCAGCGCTTTTTAAACTCCTCAACCCGATAATGATTTACAAAATCGAAGAAATTACGGTTAAGCCGGCCATTCAGTATTGACGAAAGAAATTCAGGCGTAACCAGCATATTATCAGCCAATTTAGTCAATGTAAGGCTTGAGTCGGTGTAAGGCTTCTCTACACTCATGTAATTCATCAACGCATAAACAAAGCGTTCTTCTTTTTCATCAATTGGATCGGGGCTTAGATGGGGCTGTGGTACGGCTTCTACATTTATGGGTAAGCTGTTCGAGGCAAAAACATTGGTTTGGCGATGCCCATAATAACCCAGAAACAAGATGTAAACCGTGGCCACAACAAAACTTATGGGTTGCATACTGCTGAATGGCAAGAAATGAACAAATAAATCAACTACAAAGAACGCATTGATAACTAGATAGGTGATCAAGGTGGACGTCAACAAAATCCGGAGCCACTGCATATCAAATTGATTGGGGCTCGAGAAAAAGTTTTTCATGACATGGTTATACCTCTTGAGCAACCACAAACCCCAGGCTTGATAAACTACGGAAGATAGCGCGATTATCAATACAAAGACCTTGTAAACAAGCCAATGCTTAAAATCCTCGTTTATAGCAATATCAACCAACTCTTCAGAAGAAAAGGTTAATTGGCGGTAAAAATAATCGACCAGAAAAACCGTAAAGGGCAAAAAATGAAGCAAATAGATAAACCTAAACTTAAAGGTAGCCGTTATTTGGCTCCGAACATAAAACCAGATTGCTGGCCCATGCAAAACAATAAGGCACGGTGCCAGGTTAAGCAAAAACGGATATGGGTAAGCGTTTTTTCGGTTATAAACCTCCACAAAACTTAGCAAAATGGTAAGGGCATAAAGCAAAAACAAACTTGCCAAGATTTTATCGGGCAGCACCTTATTTCGTTTGGTATAAAGCAACAAGGCCAAAAAGCCTGCCTCGAACACACCCAACAAAAGCACATATTCCATTCTGTCAACTATTTAACATTGTTTACATTGGCATTCATGAAACCTAGCCATTTTTGCTAATGGCCTCCAAAGCAGGCTTATTTAATACCTTAACACTCTTTTCATCAAGGCTTATAAGACTTTCTTTCTCGAAGGTCTTTAAAATTTTAACCGCACTTTCGGTAGATATACCCGCAAAATCGGCAATATCCTTGCGTGAAAGCAATGAGGTAACATCAAGGCCCCCAAAGTTTTCGGGCAACAGATAAAGCAAGGTGTCAGCCATTCGCCCATTCATTTGCTTGTGTACCAGATTACGGATAGTTTGAAACAATGAAGCATTTTGCTTGCAGTAACGCTGTATGATATTGTAGGCGAACAAAGCGTTTGATTTGCCCACGTTGGCAATTGCAGCATTCTCTATTAAGAAAACACGCGTGTCGCTTAAGGCTGTGGTTGTATAATCAAAGGTGTTCTTGGTAAAGACGGATGATAAACCTACAAACGTGCCAGCACTTACCAATTGCAAATTATAGTTACGTTGTCCATCATCTTCAACGAACTGTTTTGCAATGCCTTCTATTATAAAGAGGACATAGGACGCAAAAGCACCCTGCTTAGTAAGGTTTTCGCCTTTTTTAAACAGTACTTGGGTCTTGCTTGCACTTATAAGCATGGTTTCTTCTGCTGATAAGTACTTAAAACAAGGCGCCGATATATCGCAATTATACTCGTTGTCGGTTTCTGATAGGGTTCGCATAGGATGTAAGCAATAAGGCTAAAACCACACTAATTACACAATATCAGCGCTATACAACTAACAACTGCATATCAATGTGGTTCTCGCCCATTATTTGCTGGCAAATTTAGGATTAAATCAATAAAAAAGTTGAGGTAATTCAATTGCAAGCTTGTGAAGCAAGCATCGGCTGCTGAAAAAGAGGGTGAATTGTCAGCGTAATTTTGCAGCACCAAATTAATACAAGAAAATTATGAAACATACGATAGGAACCAAGTGGATGGGCAATATGAAGTTTGATGCCCATGTTAGCGGCCACCATCTTACCATTGATGCCTTGCCACTAGTTGGTGGCGAAGACTCAGGCCCAAGACCCAAAGAGCTAATGTTAGTAGCATTGGCAGGATGCACAGGAATGGATGTAATCAGCATCCTTAAAAAAATGCGCGTGGAAGTTGAAGATTTTCACGTGGATGTAGAGGCAGAAGTTACCGAAGAACATCCTAAGCATTACACTTCTATGCATATTATTTACAGCTTCAAAGGCACAAACCTCGATAAAGAAAAGCTCGAAAAAGCCATTGAGCTTTCACAAGAAAAATACTGTGGCGTTTCAGAGGTCTATCGTAAGGCCATGCCCATAACCCACGAAATTAGAATAATTGAATAGAGCGAAATCATATCAAAATTAATCATAATAAACTTACATACAATGTTATACACAAATCTCAAACACCTTTACACTGCTGAAGAGCATCAAAAAGCCATCAACGAAAACGAAAACGTAATGGTATGTTGTGGCCGCATGGGACCCATGTGCATTCCCGTTTATGGTATCATGGAAGATATTGAAGGCGATTACCAACATGTTCAGTTTTATGATATGGAATTTGATAACCCCGAAGCACACGTTATCCGCAATCTTCCTGAAGTTAGGGGTTTTATGGGGATACCTTTCACCATTTACTACAAGAACGGAAAAGTTGCAAAAGCTACTTCGAGTATTCAAAGCAGGGCTCAAGTAACAAGCATACTCAACGAACAGTTTAGCCAATAATTAATCCTAAGGATAATACAAGCAAACATGCATTATGATGCAATAGTTATAGGAGGAGGCCCTGCCGGGTTGACGGCAGGGATTTACTTATCGCGTGCCAGGGTACGTACTTTAATAATTAATGAAGGACCTGCTGGTGGCCAAATGGTACTAACCCACGAAATTGCGAATTACCCTGGTGTTGAAAGCATCAGCGGCTATCAACTGGCAAACATCATGCGCAAACAAGCCAAGACTTTTGGCTGCGACATAAAATCAAACATCAGCATTACACAGTTTGATTTGCAAGGAGAACTAAAATCCATCCACACCGAAGATGGCAAAATTTATACGGCAAATGCCATCATACTTTCGCCAGGCGGTAGGTCGCGCACCTTAAACGTTCCGGGTGAGGCTCAATTTAAGGGCCGAGGGATTTCTTATTGCGCTACTTGCGATGGTGATTTTTTTACTGGAAAAGAGATTGTAGTGGTTGGGGGCGGTAATTCTGCGCTTGAAGAAGCCGTATCGCTTACAAAATATGCCACCAAAGTTACGATTGTACACCAGTTCGATCATTTCCAAGCATTTGAACATGCTATTGCCGAGGCTAAAAGCAATCCTAAAATCAACTTCATGATGCAATCAGCCATTACAGCCTTTCATGGGAACGAAAAACTGGTATCCATCGACATTAAAAACCTATTAACCAACGAGGTTATGCAGTTTAATACCGATGGGGTGTTTATCTTTATTGGTTATGTGCCCAACACCGAATTTTTAGACCATGCTGTTGAAACCAACCAATGGGGCGAAATTAAGGTAACGAATGATATGTCAACCAATATTGCAGGTGTTTTTGCTGCTGGCGACAGCATAGCAAAACGCTACCGCCAGGTTACTACTGCTGTTAGCGATGGCACAATTGCCGCGCTAGCTGCCTCTGACTACCTCCACAAACTTAAAAACAAACAATTAACAGAAACAAAATCATGATACCAACTATCGTATTAGTATTATTAGTATTTGCGGCTGCCTTTGGATACATGGCTTACACCTACCGTAAAATGAAAAACACACCCTTAGAAGCTGATTCTGAAAAGATTAAAACACTTACTGACAAGAACTTTCAAAATCAAATAAAAGAAGGTGTGATATTGGTGGATTTTTGGGCGTCGTGGTGTATGCCCTGCAAAATGATGGCACCCGTACTAAACGAAATGGCCAACGAACTTGGGGAAGGCAGGCACATTGGGAAGCTTAATGTAGAGGATTATCAATCAGTTTCGGCTAAGTACAATGTACGTGGTATCCCCACGATGATCTTGTTTAAAAACGGAAAAGAGATTAACCGTTTTGTAGGGGTCAAACCGAAGGATTTTCTGATGAAGCAACTGAACAACGCATAGCACACACACAATGAAAACCATATCCAAAAAACTGATTTCAAGTAGGATGTCCATATTATCACTAATGGGGATAAGCCTTTATGTGCTCATTTCATGGTATGGTTTTTCACTTTGGTACATCTTATTGATTGGCGTAGTAACTGGAATTGTTTTTGGGAAGGTTTTTTGCCGCTGGCTTTGCCCCATGGGGCTGATTATGGAATTGTTGTTGGGGTTGAGCCCCGGGGGTAAAGTCCGGCAAATGTATATGTACCACAAATTAGGCTGTCCAATAGCATGGATATCAGGATGGCTAAACAAATTCTCGCTATTTAGGATAAAACTAAGTGCCGATAGCTGCAAAAATTGTGGTGCCTGTGATAAGGTTTGCTACATTGCAAGCCTAGAACCTGAAAAATATAGTTTGTACAAACCTGATAAACAAAGGCCTGGCGAAAGTTATACGTGTTCTAAATGCCTAGCATGTGTCGGGGTTTGTAATCATGGAAGCTTAAAATATACGCGAAAAGGAATATAGCCATGAAAGGAAATTTCGATCAATTAATTGCATCCGACACACCCGTTTTGGTTGATTTTTTTGCAGAATGGTGCGGCCCATGCAAAGTGCAAGCCCCAATTCTAGCAGAAATAGCCCCATTATTGAACAACAAAGCACGCATAATCAAGATTGATGTTGACAAAAACCAAGCAATAGCAATGCGTTATGGCATACAAAGCGTGCCTACCCTTGTGCTATTTAAAAGGGGGCAAGCAGTATGGCGGCAATCGGGTGTGGCACAAAAAACACAACTTCTAGGTTTACTAAACCAATACGCCTAGAAAGTGTTATTTTTGCAGCCCCATATTCAAACTTAATGGATAGCACGGCCATTCCGAAACTTCCGGTCATACACAAAGGTTTAAGTAACGATACTGCGAACGCTGCCAGCGAGTATGCTGCTTATCTTACCCAAGCCTCTTCTGCTGACAGCAATGGCCATTCGGTTATTCTTGGTCCACTTGTAAATGATTCCACCAAAAAGGATTTCTACCCACCTCAAAGTTTCTTTAAGGGGCATGCTTTGCACAAAACCGATAACTGGGGGTACTCGTTAATTGAGCGTACACCCGAATGGTTGCCAAGCATACTATTGTTCAGCATATTTATTTTGGCACTAATCCGGTTTGTCTATTACAAAAAACTAAGGATTGTACTCTTAGCACCCTTTTCGAGCAGGCATATGAGCCTTTTATTACGTGAAGGGGAATCCTTTAGCCCACCCATGCGTATCTATTTAACGCTTAATTACCTAATAACCTTTAGTTTAGCTATATATTTACTTATCAAGGAATTAATACCGCAAGGATTGTTAATAGAGGGATTTATCCAGTTCTTAGCAATTTTCATCCTAACATTGGCACTTTTTAATACCAAGCTAGGGGTCATCAGTTTTTTGGGATGGTTGTTTAAAACCCCAGGGCTTTCATTTCAGTACAGGCTAAATATCAGGCTCTTTACCATTATACAAGGCATCATCTTGCTTCCGCTCGCCGCAGGCGCAGCTTTATTACCCGGGAGTAACAATGTTTATTTTCTTATAGTTGCTGGTGTATTAGTCTTATTACTAAATGTTTATAAGTTTATAAGGGGTTTTGTTGTCGGATTTCAAGACTTAAGGTTTGCGGGAGTTTATATTTTTGTTTACCTTTGCACCCTCGAAATTTTACCCATATTGATAGTGGTTAAGATTCTGAAAAACCACCATTTTGCGTAGCCTTTGGCTTGTTTTGCGCATTTTAAATCTTTAAAACACGTAAGACTTGAAGATAAAAAAAATCCTCGTTTCTCAGCCCGAACCAATTGATGGCGAAAAATCGCCTTATGCTCAGTTGGCTAAAAAGCACAACATTGAAATTGACTACTTTAAATTTTTCAGGGTTGAAGGTATTTCAACCAAGGAATTTAGAAAGCAGCGTATCAATATCTTAGAACATACAGCAATCATTCTTACGAGCCGTAATGCTGTTGATTCTTTTTTTAGGATTTCGAAAGAAATGCGCATCGAAATGCCTGAGACTATGAAGTACTTTTGCATTTCGGAAGCCATAGCTTTCTATCTGCAAAAATATGTGCAATACCGTAAGCGTAAGATTTTCCATGGCAAACAAACCTGGGCCGACCTTGCCGACCTTATCAAAAAGCATAAGACCGAAAAGTTCTTGATTCCCAGCACTGATTTGGCTAAAAACGACATCCCAAAATTCATGGACGATTATGGAGTAAGCTATACCCCAGCCATGATTTATAAAACAGTTAGCAACGATTTAACAAGCATTAAACTTACTGATTACGATTTAGTTGTACTGTTTAGCCCTGCAGGTGTAAATTCCCTGATGAAAAACTATCCTAACTTTAAACAAGGCCATTTGCTTTTGGGTGCATTTGGCGCTTCTACCGAAAAAGCTCTTAAAAACCAAGGATTTAATGTGCATGTTACGGCCCCAACCAAAACTTGCCCATCTATGACTATGGCCATTGACGAGTATATCTCAACCAGCGGGAAACGTAAGGCAGCAGAAAGGAAAACCTGCAAAAATTCGGAGGTAACTGTTCAAACGACTGCCCCCGAAACAACACCTACTGAAACCCCAAAAGATGAAAATACACAAGTTGTAACAGGTGAATAATTACCAACAACAATCTTGGGCACAACTTTACTTGTAAATGGGTGGTTGTGCCTTTTTTTATGAGTGCAAAGTTCCCAAAATATCATCGTCTCGACTCTTTAAAAACCATTTCCGAACTGTTTAAAAAGGGGAATGCGTTCATTATTTACCCATTCAAGTTTATCATCCTAACAATCGATGCCGGTGGGCCTGCACCGCTTCAACTACTCATTAGCGTACCTAAAAGGAATATCAAAAAAGCTGTTCAACGAAACCGCATTAAAAGACTGGTAAGAGAAGTGTATCGCACCAATAATGAGACACTTATTCATAAAGCAAGAGAATGCCAGCACCAGTACGCAATGGCAATCATTTTTATTGGCAACCAAGAACCAGTTTACGATGAAGTTGAATCCAAATTAAAAACAGCTCTCAATAAACTGACAAACAACTATATATCGCTGTAACATCGTAAGATTAAGAATGAACAAGTAGTTGTTGATAACTTTTACGGAATCTACACATTATAAGACTGCCAATCAACGTTAACCTTCCTCACACGAAAGCCATGAAAAGACTATTACTACTCATAATCCCACTATTTCTACTTAGCGGCTTAAAAGCCCAACCCGAAGGACAATTTGAAACATCTAAAAACTTAGATATTTATTTTACGCTTTTTAAGACCCTAAGCCTTAACTATGTTGACGATATAAGTGCAAATAGGCTTACAAAAACGGCCATCGATGCTATGCTTGCCTCCCTCGATCCCTACACAAACTATATACCTGAGAATGAAATTGATGACTATAGGTTTATGACCACCGGCGAATATGGTGGAATAGGCGCTCTTATTCATCACAACAAGGGTTACATCTATATTTCTGATATTTTAGAAAACTCACCTGCCCAAAAGTCGGGACTTAAACCTGGCGATAAAATAGTACAAATAAACAATATAGAAGCTAATGGGCGCAACGCTGACGATCTTAATAATCTCATGAAAGGTGAACCCGGTTCATCGGTCACGGTTAAAATTGAACGATTGAATGCCAATCAACCCCTAAGTTTTGTGCTGAAACGCGAAAAAATAAAACCCGATAACATCACCTTTTCTGGAATGGTAAGCCCCAGTACGGGTTATATCAGGCTTGAAAAGTTTACTGACCACTCAGCCGACGAATTTAGAAAGGCCTTTATAAAGCTAAAAGAAGATCCCCAAATGGCCCATTTAATTATTGACCTAAGGGGCAATGGCGGAGGATTGTTAACAGAAGCCGTAAGCATTGCAAACCTATTTATTAAAAAAGGCACGCCCATTGTGAGCGTAAAAAGCAGAATTCCGGATAGAAACAGAGACTATGCAACCATTTTTGAACCCCTTGATACCCAAATACCAATTGTTGTATTAATTGATGGCAACAGTGCTTCAGCTTCCGAAATCCTTGCCGGTGCCCTGCAAGACCTCGATAGAGCTGTTATATATGGTAACAAATCATTTGGTAAAGGTTTGGTTCAAAATGTTTTGCCGCTTACTTACAATACACAACTCAAAATTACCGTGGCTAAGTATTACATCCCAAGCGGGCGTTGCATTCAAGCCATCGACTATTCTGGGAAATCGAAATACGGAACCTCAAACCTCCTTCCTGATAGTCTAAAAAGTTCTTTCTACACACGAAACAACCGCGTAGTTTTTGATGGGGGAGGAATTGAGCCAGATTTAAAAAACATGGAATCCCAACCATCGGAACTGCTCCAAAATTTAGTATCCAACTACCTGATTTTTGACTTTGGAACAAACTATGCAATAAACCATACTTCGATTTTACCCGCGGATAGCTTCGACATTTCGAGCCAAGATTACCAAGAATTTGCCACTTTTCTAAAAAACAACAACTTTAACTATAAGAACAAAACCGAAGTACAGATTGAAGAATTAGCAGAAAACCTCAAAAAGCAAGGGAACCCAGAACTTATTGAAACGTATATAAAACCCCTTCAAGAAAAGCTAAACCACAACCTCCAAAACGAGCTTTTGCAACAAAAAGGTGAAATTATTCCTGTACTACGAACAGAAATT
The DNA here is from genome assembly GCA_964552325.1 of uncultured Bacteroidales bacterium. Lineage (GTDB taxonomy): Bacteria > Bacteroidota > Bacteroidia > Bacteroidales > TTA-H9 > CAZKCK01. The sequence goes on along the minus strand of CAZKHA010000016.1, from coordinate 22,639 downwards.
GTAGGCCGGTATTATTACCAAAAAGGAAAAGTGCGGAACTTTATACGTCACGACAACGAAATAAAGGAAGCTGATAAACTCCTAAACGACAAGAATATCTACGAAAAAGTGTTGGAGGGGACTTATCCCGAGGCGCATAACAAAAAGAAAATTTAGCCACTATATGACCATATGAAGCAACTTAAAACCATCATAACCCCGCTTAATTTATACCATTTTGCGCTGTTGGTATTGATAGTTGCTGTGCCCACGTCTAACTATTTAATGAGCATGTCGCAAATGATGCTGCTTACTGCATGGATTTGGCATGGGCATTTTGGTGATAAACTGCGAGCTTTGATTACTTCAAAGGCTGCCTTGGTAAGCATCTCATTATATGGACTTCATATCATCGGACTCATTTATACCTCCGATTTTGATTATGCCCTAAAAGATCTTCGCACCAAGCTGCCATTGTTGATATTACCCCTGATACTGGCAACCATGCCAAAGCTCGAACCTAAAACCTATACCAAGCTAATTTGGGCATTCGCAGTAAGTATTTTATTAGCAAGTCTTTATAGCTTGCACATTTATTATTCGCGCGATATTGTAGATACACGTCAAATATCCGTTTTCATATCGCATATTAGGTTCAGCCTCTGTATTGTGATGGCCATCTTCCTCCTATTCTTTGCGTTACAAGCACCAAAGGTACACCTAAACCTCAAGGTTGTCGGTTATTTGCTCATTGGGTGGTTTATCGTTTTTTTAATTATTCTTGGAGCCATCACCGGAATAGTGGCGCTTGTGCTGAGTGTTGTTTTCCTAGTATCGATTAACCTCATTACAAAGGTAAAACCAATCTTCAGGCTCGCAATTCCTGTAACCCTATTGGTTGTGGTTGTCGGCACAGGAATTTATCTAAGGTGGCTTGCCATTGAATATGTTAAGCCAAAACCCATCAATTTTGCAAACCTTGACAAATTCAGTTCGCATGCCAACATCTATTTGCACGACACATGCATTTTTGGGAAAGAAAATGGATCATATGTTGGCATTTACTTTTGCCCTTATGAACTTCCACAGGCATGGGCCAAACGGAGTAACGTCGATTATTATGGAACTGACAAGAAAGGACAACATCTGAGTGCTACGCTCATTAGATACTTAAACTCAAAAGGTTATAGAAAGGATACCGAAGGTGTTCAGAAACTTACAAACGAAGAGATTACCTTAATAGAAAACGGGGTCGCCAATTCAAATTATTTAATCAGCAACCCCATTAAGAAAGCATGGATGCAATTTCTGTTTGGATACGAACAATACCTCCAATTTCACGACACCAGGGGGAGTTCTGTTATGCAACGAATAGAGTTGTGGCAGGCTTCCATCAACATTATTTCTAAAAATTTATTTTTTGGCGTAGGAACAGGCGATATACCCGATGCTTTTAAGCTAGAATTAAAAGAAATGGAATCGAAGTTGCAAGATTCAAGTTTACGCTCTCACAATCAATTTCTTTCAATTACGGTTGGTTTTGGCTTGATGGGCCTTGCGGCCTTCCTTTTCATACTGATATACCCGCCTTACCACACCAAAAAATTTCAAGATAAAAGATACCTCTTGTTCTTTTTTATTTTTATGCTATCGCTGCTTAATGAAGACACGATAGAATCGCAAGCTGGAGTTACTTTCTTCGCTTTTTTTAATTCGCTCTTAATTTTTGGACTTAGCTCGCAAAATAAAGAAACCCTTTAGCCTTTATTGCGTATAATGCATAAATATAGGCTTACTAATATGGAGAAAAAAAAGATTGAAATTGAATACGAGGAATACAATTCCATCAACGATTTGATTACAAATGACTTTGCCCTAATGCAACAGGCAGTTCAATCGGCAACAAAGGCGTATGCTCCGTATTCACTTTTTCAAGTAGGTGCGGCTGTAAGATTGGGCAATGGCATGGTAATCCAAGGAAACAACCAAGAAAACGCGGCCTTCCCTGTCGGTATTTGCGCCGAACGCGTGGCATTGTTTTATGCATCATCCTTATATCCAGGCGAAACCATCGATAGCATTGCCATTACAGCAAAATCGATTCAATTCGTTATTAAAAACCCAATCCCTCCATGTGGATTGTGCAGGCAAGCAATTGCCGAATATGAAAACAAACAAGGGAGCCCTATCAGGATTTTGATGGCAGGTGAAGTAGGATGTGTACACGTTGTTCCATCAATTAGCAGCCTTTTACCCTTGCAGTTTCATGGAGAATCATTAAAGAAATAGTCGTAATCACTATTCTAAAAACTTAACAACCAACAACTTTAAAGGTTGTTGCCCAGCATTTTCCCAACAACGTAGTATTTCTGGCTCTACCTCCACACAAGTATCCTTAAACAGTTGCAGCTTTTCGTTTTGCAACATCAATACCCCGTGACCTTCAAGTACATAAAAGACAACACGATATGGATTGGCATGCATTGTTTGCGATTCTCCGATCGCCAAGGTTAAATGAATCAATTCAAATCCTTTGCCAATCAAAAGACGAAAGGCTTCCAAGTTGGGCACTACCCTATTCGATTTTTCTAATGATGCGGTATTCATGGTTATAGCATAAAAAAAAGGCCTTTGCTGTATTCGAGCAACAAAGAGCCCTTCTCGTAAAAAATTAAGTAAATTAGTTCAAGAACATTGCTAAGTCCTCATCCACAGTTCCAATACCACCAATACCAAAGGTATTAACCAGTACACTGGCCACATTGGGTGAAAGGAATGCTGGCAATGAAGGTCCTAAATGAATATTCTTGACCCCCAAATACAACAAAGCCAATAGAACAATAACAGCCTTTTGTTCGTACCATGCTATATTGTAAGCAATTGGCAACTCATTGATATCATTTAGGGCAAATACTTCTTTTAATTTTAGTGCAATTACAGCAAGTGAATAACTATCGTTGCATTGCCCGGCATCCAACACACGTGGTATTCCTCCTATATCGCCCAACTGCAGTTTGTTATATCGGAATTTGGCGCAACCTGCTGTTAAAATAATGGTGTCAGATGGAAGCTTTGATGCAAACTCGGTATAATAATCACGGCCTTTCATGCGACCATCGCAACCTGCCATTACAAAGAACTTTCGCACAGCACCAGATTTAACGGCTTCGATAACCTTATCGGCCAAAGCAAATACTTGGGCATGCGCAAAACCGCCAATTATTTCACCTTTTTCAATCTCAATTGGTGGCTGACAGGATTTTGCATGTTCAATAATTGCTGAAAAGTCCTTTGGCTTGCCGGCGATTCGGTCGCTTATATGTTCAAAACCAGGGAACCCTGCCACGCCAGTAGTATAGACCCTATTAGCATAGGTAGAAGATTTCTTTGGCGGCACAATGCAATTGGTTGTGAACAAAATAGGTCCATTAAACGATTCAAACTCTTCGTTTTGGTTCCACCAGGCATTGCCATAGTTACCTACAAAATGCTTGTACTTTTTAAAAGCTGGGTAATAATTGGCGGGTAGCATTTCACTATGTGTATATACATCAACGCCAGTACCTTCCGTTTGTGCAAGCAGTTCTTCCATGTCTTTTAAATCATGGCCACTAATTAAAATTCCGGGTTTGGTTCCCACTCCAATGTTAACCTTTGTAATCTCAGGATTGCCATAGTTTGATGTATTGGCGGCATCAAGCAAAGCCATTACTTCTACACCATATTTACCGGTTTCCATCACCAAAGCTATGTTCTGCTCAACACTCAGGTCATCATTAAACATTGCAACCAAGGTATCTTGCATAAACCTATAAATTTCAGGCTTTTCAAAACCCAAATTCATGGCATGTTCAGCATAAGCTGCCATACCCTTCAACCCATAAAGTGTTAGCGCCCTGAGTGAACGAATATCTTCATTTGGTGCATCAATCGTTCCGTCGGTAAGTTTGGCGCGTTGCCAAATTTCGTCAACCTTAATTGGATTCCATAGGCAAGATGCATGAATTAAATGATTTGGCGAAGTGCCCAATTCTACAGCTTTTGCCTTTAACCGTTGCTTTAATTCAACTGCTTTTTGAATACGGACAACAAAATCCTGATCAGTAAAATTAACATTGGTAATAGTTGAAAATAGCGAGGAGGTAACAAAGTGATTTACCTCAACATCCTCAAAACCCGCTTCACGTGCCTTTACAGCATAATATGAAAGGCCTTTCAGGGTATAAACCATCAAATCTTGAAGGTTTATTACATCTTCAGAAATGCCACAAACCCCATGTGATCCTGTGCAACCTGTTCCCTTGGCTGCTTCTTGACATTGATAACAAAACATACTCATCAAAATTTAAGTTAATAGTTAATAATTAATTTCTTTTCCTTTTTTTCAAAATCCATAACCATAAGCCACTTATCAAGATAAAGAGGATAAAAACACCTGATAATGGTACAATTAGTATATAAAACCCGCCAATTAACGGTTCCCAAATTCGTGCGGTATGTATTTCGAGGCACAAATTCCACAGCGACATTGGCGATTGACTTTTAATATGGTTCGGCATTGGTGCAAGTAAATCTTTACATGACTGCAGCGCACCCTTTCCATAATCAAAAACAACAAAAGAACCTTCACTCTTTTCATAATAACCAGAAACAGAAACATTCCCAATTGGCGGGCCGTTTACAAGCGCTTCATCGGGTGGCATTCCGGTCATGCGGTCAATTACCAATCCACGTTCCGGAAACCAATCAAACAATCCACTAAATGAACCAACTAAGTAATGTCCATTTGCAACTTTTTCTAAAACAGTTATACCCATAACACTTATCGGTGGCTGCAAAGCGAATGGCTTAAGCTCAGCCTTAAATTGATTATCAACATAAAACAACCCATCTACGGTAGCAATAATATAGTGTTCAAGCGCTGCATCATATATAATATCCCGCAATTTATCATCCCATACCAGTTCGGGTTTACTTGCCGTAGTTTTTAGCTGAATATCAGCTATACTTATCAGCAAAGGTGGCCGTAAGAACATTCCGGTTACGGTTGTAATTAGCAAAAACACAAATAACCAAGTGCCCATGCGATTATGCCAACGCAACGAAAAACCCAAAAAACGAGACCATTTCTTTTTGGCACTTGCACCCAATCGTTTGATAACAGTAGGGTTTATAAAAAAAACAAGTCCGGTAAGGCTAAGGAGAATAAAAACGATTCCGACCATATCAACCACCAGCTTCCCCGGCAGCCCTAAAAGCTCACCACTATGAATTATCCATGTGAGCCTGAAAAGGCTGGTTGTGGCAGACTTACCCTGAATGGATGGGATACTGATTTTTTGAAAAGTCAAGCCTTGATCGTTGCTTTGAAATAAGGCTGAACGCGTCATTACCAAGAGCTTACTATCTAATTGCAATACTTTTACCACACGCTTTTCGTTTGCAGGCAGTTTTATGGGCTCCCAGCTGGCGGCATTTTTAAATTTACGGTAGAGCCCAAACAGCGTACCGGCAAATAAATCGCCCTGAGGATTCATGGCAAGTGAGGAAATTTTTCGATTGTCAATGCCTTGTGGAAAACCTTGGTTTAAGTCCTTAAAACCAGTTAAATTAGTATCGCTTAGCCAAACACCAATATTGCCAAAAAAGGCCAGCTGCAATGAATCAACTTTTAGCCCTCCTTTTATAGCAGCTAAATTCCAATTGGTATATCGGTACGATTCAGGCAGGTACTTACGGTTAACATCCACGCTTCCAAAACTTTCCCTATGGTTCATAACAATACCCGACGAGGCAAATAAGAGAATAAACAGCGTACATATAATGCTAATCCATTTATGATACTTTTTCAACCAGCCTTTTAGGCCCTTGTTAGGCTTTCCTACCATATAGTACCAACAACTAAACTTTGCAAAAATAGGTCCTGTATCCAACTTCGGAATCCTGAACAGAATGGGCTAAAAATCCCCTATCCTTCATCTTTTCCATCATAGGATGGGGTACGAATGGTGTAATTAGTTCAAAAATATCGCCACTACCAAAACTTGATGTTTCAGCAAAAACTTGCTCGAGCGGATGGATTCCTTGCATCAATAATGGCTTGGCATCCAATGTCTTTACGATTCTTTCGTTTAATAACCAAGTGGGTTGTTCCATTTTTATTTATTGTTTGAATAAGATAAAATGCGTTGTTCGCCGGTCAGGGCTCGTTTGGCTGTTAAATCCTGCGACACCTCAAGTGTGCCAAGGTATTGCCCTTGTGCATCGTGCAGGGCAAAGTATTCGATATGAATAAACATGCCCTTCATTTGGATCCAAAATGCAGCGGTTGCTCGATTTCCCGCTTTAAAATCATGTAGGATTTCTTCAACAATGTGTACGCTATTAGGTGGATGGCAAAGACGTACATCGCGGCCCAATATAGCCCTGTTTCGATCAAAAATTCGGTCTTTGCCTTGACTGAAATATTTTACCTTATCATCTTTGTCCACAAAAGTCATATCAACCGGAAGGCTGTTCATAATTGCCAAGAGCTCAACAGCCGAAAAACTGCCAGAGGGTAGTTTTATCATTCCTGTATCTGCCATTGTAACATCAATAAATTCAACATTATCTGGTTTCCATGACACTTTTGGGTCGTAAAGGCAATAGCCAAACTCATTTGTTTGATTGTAAATTTCATACCATTCGGGCTCAGTAAGCTTATCTAAAGTCATCGGAAACAGAATCTCTTCTTCTTTCATTATCATATCCGAAACTGCTTTTGAAGCAGGCTTGCAGTATATGGATACAATTTTGTTGGCTTCTGCTAAATCAATATTTTCATGATAATCAAGGTGCTGTATAGCACTTTTCAAGAGGGCACGTGTTTCATCGTGTTTGCCCCACATTACGGTAGGAGGTCCGGTAATGCCATGTTTTTCAAGGAATGGGAAAAGCAGGTATTCCTTTCGTTTATAGTGTTTATCAACGTCGGATAAGCTATTGAATAGCTGGCGAAGCTTATTAATAAACACCTGGACTCCAGCCGATTTAATAATATCTTCAGCATTAGGGTAAACTTGATTGAGCCATGCAAGTACTTTTTCGAGTTCACGGTTTTCTTGTTTAAAGGTATCAACCGGATGGCCAGCAGGGACTGTTTTTTGACCCGACGTATCTATATGGCCATCAAGCACCTCGGCATGTATATCACATAAGCGCAAAACCTCACTTTGGGGCAGCCCCTCGCTTATTAGTTCTTGCTCTACTTCCACCACCTCACCGTATGGAATACGCGCCATAAGCTCCTTCAGCCTGTTTTTAACTTCTTCTGGCGCAATGCCTTCATGCAATTGAAGGATCATATGCTTTAAAAGCGATTTACGGCTTTCCGAATTATTTATTAGTTCGCTCATATCCAACACCTTTATCCCTTTATCAAGGTTAAGAGCATCTTAAATTTCTCAACCGCATTAACTGCATGCGGAATATTGGCAGGCATTATAATTGATTGGCCTTCAAGCAAAATATTCGATTTGCCGTTGATTAATATCTCCGATTTGCCTTCAATAACTTGCACAAGTGCATCAAATGGGGCTGAGTGCTCGCTCAATCGTTGGCCTTTGTCAAATGCAAACAGGGTAACATTTCCTGTTGGTCTGTCGAGTACGCGTTTACTTACAATTCCTTGGGCCGAAAATTCCACTTTTTCGGCAAAACCAAACACTAAGCCTGGTTCAAAAAGATTGGTTTCCATATAGGTATAATATTAATGTGTAAAAAATTAAATCCAGTTTTCATCCGCAACTTCTCCTTGCACCGTAACAATCACCCGCTTTACGGGAATATTCTTTCCAGATTGGCCGATGGCAATTTTAACCATTTGAAGCAAGCCTGAGCAACACGGCACTTCCATCATCACAACTGTTAGGGTGTTAATGTTAGAGCCCACAATCATAGCTGCCAACTTTTCGATATAACTCTCTTTGTTGGTATCAAGTTTTGGGCAGGCAATAGCTAAAGTCTTGCCTTTTAAAAAGCGGCTATGAAAATTCCCCATCGAAAAGGCTACACAGTCGGCTGCCAAAACCACATCGGCATTTTTAAAATAGCTGGCATTGGGATTTAGTAAATGCAACTGAACTGGCCACTGCCGTAATTCCGAGACAGCCTCGGTGGTAACTTGTGCAGCTTGTTCCACTTTTTGCATATCTATTCTAAAATCCTTTGGCGCAGAGCCGGCACAGCCACAAGCAGAGCCAGTTTCATGCTGCGCAGGCACTGGCATCCCATGCATTTTACTTGGGGCATACGTTCCTGCAGTAGTAATGGGCTTGGCCAGTTCATCAGGATACATATCGATCTTGTTTTCCTTAATATACTTAACAGCTTGCCTTAGCAATTCATCCTCATTATGATCTTTAAGGTGCTTTAAATGAGCAAGAATGGTATTCTTTCCTTTTTTCACCATCTGTGTCATTACTTTCACTTCATCATAAGCCTCAGCTTCACGTTCAATTATTTTAATGGCACCTTCGGGGCAGTGCCCTATGCAGGCGCCCAGTCCATCACAAAACAAATCGCTTATTAAGCGTGCCTTGCCGTCAATAATTTGTAAAGCCCCTTCATGGCAATTTGGGATACAAAGCGCACAACCAGTGCATTTCTCATCATCTATTTCAATAATATTGCGTTTCATAGCGTTTAGTTTGCAAAATCTGACAATCGTTTATTTCGTAAATAATCCTTAAAATCGTGGGTAAACCGTGCTGCGAATCCACCAAACACGCAACCTTTTGCGATGCATAATTCGCATTGCTCGGTACAAGGTTGGTCTTCTAGGACACCTTCAACAGCTTCATAAATATCGAGCAAACTTATGTATATAGCAGAGCGCTTCAAAATAAACCCTCCTTTGGGGCCTCGCTCTGAAACCAAAAAATTGTTGCGGGTGAGTATTCCCAGAATCTTGGCTATGTGATTCCGCGAAAACCCCGTTGTTTGGCTAAGCTGAATGGCATTAAGGTTCTCTGATGAATTGGCTATCAATGCCATAGCGTGTATAGCAATGGATGCTGCTTCGGATATGTTAAAGACCTTGCTCACTATTTATGTATTTCGGTATTTCAATACGCAAATATATAAACAGTTTTTCAATTGGCAACACCAAAACGTGAAAAAAAATCACAAAAAAAATTAGTGCCTGTTTTTCAGTTAATTACAACTACCTCCCCATAAAGTCATAAAGGGTGTTGTTCTTAAAATAGTCTTTAATTTGATTCGTTGTTTGCCCAACCACACCGCCCATCAGGCATTTATCAAAAGGGCAAATATGCCGATCCAATGGGCATCCAGTGGGTTCAATGGGGCCTTCAATGCACTCATAAATCTGGAGTATGGTGATATCCCTTGGATTTTTTGCCAATACAAAACCACCAGACGGGCCTCTCGACGACTTAACAAATCCTTCTTTTACAAGCCGTTGCATAACCTTTGCCAAATGATTCTTGGATGCCCCCGTAGCTTCGGCTATTTGTCCAACATTAATTTGATTGGTAGCTTTGGCTATCAACACCATGGCATGTATTGCAATGGAGGCAGCTTCTGACAAGGTAACAACTTTGTTCATAGTAATAGGTATTTGAATACGCAAATATCTGAATAATTGCCGGCATAACAGGTTTTTGTATTCAATTTGGAATTATTCTAACTTTGAGCCTCCTCGGTTTCGATTCCTTTGTTCCTAAATTATCCCAGCTCATCCTTCTCAAAGTCCATTTCATCAGGTTTTACTTTCACAAGGTCTAGCTTACTGGTTTCTTTGCATAAAAAATTGTTATGAACGCTAAACTATTATTTATTGCCCTCCTATTGTTAGGGTTATCTGCAAAATCAAATCCCGAACAAAGGGGAACCATCCGTGGAACCGTAATCGACAAGGTTACCAAAAGCACGCTACCTGGCGCCAACATTATTATATTGAACACCGATCCGGTAATTGGATCTTCTACCGATGTTGACGGAAAGTTCAAATTCAACAATATCCGTATTGGGCGTTGGAGCCTTAAAATATCTTATATTGGATATCAAGATGTTATTTTACCAAACCAAGACCTTACCTCAGCTAAGGAGCTAATTTTAACCATCGAAATGGAAGAAAAAGTCCTAACAAAATCCATGGTTGAAATAAAGGCTCAAACCAATAAGAGCCAAGCAATCAATCAAATGACAAGTGTAAGCGCCCGAACTTTCACTATCGAAGAAACTCGTCAGTTTGCTGGTAGTCGCAACGATGTAGCACGTATGGCAACAGGATTTGCAGGAGTGGCGGTTTCGAATGATTCGCGCAATGATATCATTATTAGGGGAAACAGCCCAATTGGATTGCTATGGCGCCTCGAAGGCGTTGATATCCCCAACCCGAACCATTGGGGCAGCAACACAGCCACTGGTGGCCCAGTGTGCATGTTAAACAACAACCTTTTGGCCAACTCCGACTTTATAACCAGCGCATTTCCTGCTGAATACGGAAATGCAGTTTCGGGTGTATTCGATTTGAAAATGCGATCGGGCAATAACGAAAAACATGAGTTCTTAGGTCAGGTTGGTTTCAACGGCTTTGAAGCAGGCGCCGAAGGCCCCCTATCTCGCAAAAATGGTTCGTCCTATCTGATTAACGCGCGTTACTCAACCCTGGAAGTAATGGAGAAACTGGGTGCTGAAATGGGAACAGGAACTGGGGTGCCCAAATACAAAGACTTTTCAATGAAATTCGACTTCCCAAAAACCAAAGCGGGTAGCTTCTCAATCTTTGCCCTTGGTGGTAACAGCGATATTGAAATTTGGGATAGCAGAAAAGATACTACAAAAGAATCGGTCGATTTTTATGCAGGTGAAGGATATGACCTTACCAGTGGTTCAGAAATGGTAACAGGGGGAGTAAACCATCTTTATTCCATAAACAAAAACACGTACATAAAATCAACATTATCTGGCGCTTATCACAACTTTACCACCAATGTTGATTCTCTAGTGGCCCAAAGCCTTGAAAAAGTACAATTATTTGAGAACGACATGAATGAATCATTTGTTTCGATTGCCACGCACCTTAACCATAAATTTAGTGCTAAAAGCAACCTCAAAACAGGCTTGTACTTTAAGGAAGTATTCTTTAATCTATCAGAATATGTATATTTTAACGAAGATCAAGCCTTAAGACCTACCACCAAGTTTGATGGGTCGGCCGCCGTTTTTCAGCCCTATGCTCAATGGCAATACAAGTTTTCGGATGATGTTGTACTGAACTCAGGCTTGCATTTCACTTATTTTGGATTAAACAACACTTGGTCAGCCGAACCACGTATTGGACTTCGGTACACCACCAATCCGGGCCATACATTTAGCCTAGCATATGGATATCACAGTCAACTAAACCCGTTTACCATATACTTCCGGCAAACAAAAATGCCTGATGGCACTTACAAACGGCTGAATGAAGACTTGGATATGCTTAAGGCTCATCACATTGTTTTAGGATATGATTGGAGCATAAGCGAATATATTCGCCTGAAAACGGAAGCTTATTATCAATATTTAGACAATGCAGTAGTTGATGGCAACCAACAAACCTATTTCTCGATGCTGAACCAAGGAGCCAATTTTGGTTTCTGGACACCCGATACATTAATTAATAAGGGCACCGGAAAAAACTATGGATTGGAATTGACCTTCGAGCATTTCCTTAACAAAGGCCTCTATTATTTGGTAACAGCTTCGTTGTTCGATTCAAAATATACAGGAAGCGATGAAGTAGAACGCAATACAGCCTTTAACGGTGGATATGTATGCAATGCACTGATTGGCAAAGAATTCATTCTAAACAAAAACAACAACAAAGAAAAAAAGGCAACGATTTCGATTGGTGCCGACCTTAAAACGACCTTTGCCGGTGGACAACGCTATACGCCCTCATCAATTGTTTACAACCCCGCAAATGACCAATATGCACTTGATTACGACCAAAGTAAAGCCTATTCGCTAAAGTATGATGATTATGTTCGTACCGATATAAAGATTTGGTACAAACGAAACGGTAAAAAAATTACACAAGAATTTGCAATTGATATTCAGAACGTTTTTGACCAAAAGAACATTTATGCCGAAAAATTCAATAAGAAAACAGGTGAAAAATCATACACCTATCAAATGGGCATTCTTATCATCCCGCAGTATCGTATTATGTTCTAATTGATTTCCAATGAAACAAAAAAATTCAGATAACTCAAAGCAGGTCGCATTTGACGACAAATGGATATTAATAATTGGTATAGCTACAGTCGGGATTGTATTCCCGGCTGTTGTTTCATGGGTATTGCAAAAAAGCCTGCTCGAATCGTTGGGCAGAATTAGCTCTGTATTGGTAAATACTACGCTCTTGTGGTTTGGCTGTAGATTCATTATCACTAAGTTGTGGGTTCTTCTCCCGTGGCAAAAATTCCCTCTTAAGCACCTATTCCTCGAAATACTGCTTATCTCCGTTTACACATTTTTTATCTCGTTTCTTATTATGGTGATGGTTAGAAGTACATTGCCTTATGAATTATGCCTGGAATACGGCTTTTGGGAAAACTTCCTCTTTTCCAATGCAATATCCTTAACCATTTCATTTATCCACGAGGGGCTCTATTTTTTCGATCAATGGAAAAAAAGCTATATTCGCTCTGAAGTTCTTGAAAAAGAAAACCTTATCTCACAATTCGAAACATTAAAGAGCCAAATCAACCCTCATTTCCTTTTCAATAGTTTAAACACACTTATCACACTTATTGAAGAAGATCGCGACACGGCAGTTGAATACACCCAAAAACTATCGGATTTCTTTCGTTCCATTTTGCAAATTAACAACTTAAGCTTGATACAGTTACATGAGGAATTAGATATTATTCGAACCTATTTCTACCTACAACAAAAGCGGTATGGCGCTAATTTGCAACTTGGCACGGATATTCCGGAGACTTACCTATCAACCACAATACCACCGCTTTGCGTGCAAATGTTGGTTGAAAATGCAATAAAACACAACATAATTTCTACTGCTCAACCCTTGTTAGTGGAACTTAGTATAACCGAAAGTGGTTACTTGACCGTTACAAACAATTTGCAACAACGCTTTGATTCTCAAAACCAAACGGGCATCGGAATTCAAAACATTAAAAACCGGTTTAGATTTTTCACCGACAAACCAATCGAAATCATACGCACTTCCACCCATTTTACCGTGGCATTACCCTTATTGACAAACTTAACAGATTGATATAAATTAGCGGCAAAAAAATATGCGCAGGATTCTTATCATAGAAGACGAAGCAACGGCTGCACGAAGGCTCGAAAGGCTGATTATGGAGGTAATGCCAGATGCTCAACTACTTGGTACACTTGAAACAATAAGCGATGCGGTGGCTTGGTTCAATATAAACAAAGAACCAGATTTAGTTTTTGCCGATATCCACCTGGCCGATGGCAACTGCTTTGAGATTTTTAAAAATGTAACTGTAAAAGCACCGGTTATCTTTATAACTGCTTATGATCATTATGCTATTGAGGCTTTTAAAGTCAATAGCATTGCTTACTTATTAAAACCCGTCAAAAAGGAAGAACTTGCCCAAAGCATCGCCAAATACAAAAATCTTGGATGGACTAATGATCTCCAACAATTGCTTGGAACCTTAGTAAATCGACCTACAAATTATCAAACCCGCTTTATCGTTAAGTCAGGCAACTATTTCAAAACCATTGAACACCTCCAAATAGCACTGTTCATGGCCGAAGATAAGGCCGTTTGCATTTACACGAACGAATCAAAAAAATTCATCATCGACCTTACGTTGGATAAACTGATGCTTACCATTGACCCAAAACAGTTTTTCAGGATAAACAGAAGCTGCATCATTAACATGAATGCTATTGCAAGAGTAGCCTCTTATACGAAAGGTAGGCTGAAAATTGAAGCACTCTTTGGTCTAAAAGCCGATTTGGTGGTGCCTGCTGATAAAGTTCAAAACTTCAAATTGTGGCTTGAAGGACGCTTAAGCTCACAAAACCAGTAAATTAAACCTTAATTGTTCAGTAACTTTTTATCGAACCGTCCTCTCCTCCCATTTTTTTGATTAATTTTGTGCCGAATATTTAACTGAATGATTGAAGACTTCGACGATAATCTAGACGAATCGGTAGTACCCTTGATTGAACGCTTTGAAGAAATGCTCGCAAAAAAAGCTGAGTATTTTTTTGATGTAGATGAATTTGAGGATATTATAAATTTTTACTTGGATGGAGGTGATTTAAAAATTGCTGAGATTGCAATAAATCATGCCATAAATCAACACCCTGGCAGCCCGGTATTTATGTTAAAAAATGCCCAATTGCTTGCTTCTGGTGATAAAACTGAAAAAGCCTTGGCTATTTTACGAAAAGTTGAAGATCTTGAACCAGAGAATGGCGAAGTTTACCTTACACGTGGAGCTATTTACAGTAAGCTAAAACAGCATGAACAAGCCATAGCCGAGTTTCATAAAGCCTTGCTCGATTCAGAAGAACTCGATGAAGTTTATTCTACCATAGCCTTTGAATATGAAAAACTGGGCGATTATGATAAAGCAATCGAAAATTTAGGAAAAGCACTGGACCATAACCCACAAAGCGATGGAGTTATAAATGAATTGGCCTTTTGCTTCGAGATTACCGATAAACTTACCGAAAGTGCCGAGTTCTTTCAAAAATTTACGGACAATAACCCATACTCTTCCTACGGCTGGTTCAATTTGGGAATAACCTATAATAATCTAGAACTTTACGAGAAAGCGATAGAAGCTTACGACTTTGCTATTACAATTGATGAGCATTTCGCTTCGGCCTATTTCAACAAAGCCAATGCCTTTGCCAACAGTGGAAAATTTGAACGTGCCATTGAGGTTTACAAAGAATCGTTGCAATACACCGAACCCGAGGCTATCACCTATTATTATATTGGTGAGTGTTACGAAAAACTTGAGAATTACGACCTTGCTGCCGAAAACTACGAAATAGCCGTACGACTTGATGAATCGTTGGCCGACGCCTGGGTTGGTTTAGGTATGGCCTACAATGAATTAGGTCAATTTAAAACAGCTATGATGCACGTTGAAAAAGCTATAAAAATTGAAAGCTCAAATCCCGAATACTTTAACATTTTAGGCGACATTTACCAAAAACTTGGCTTGTTTGACAAGGCCCTTAATTCCTATTATAACTCAGCAAAACTCGAACCCAACGACTATGAAGTATGGATGGATATAGCTGAGCTACATGAAGATAACAATTCAATTCAAGATGCTATCGACGCATTGAATGAAGGAATTACGCAAGCCAGCTTAGTTTCTGAGCTTTATTTTAAACTGGCTGAACTCTATGTTAAGAACAGCGAACTACAAGAAGCTTATGAGGCTTTTGCTCTTGGATTAACAAATAATCCAACGGATATAAACTCAATTATGACTGACTATCCCGTATTTGCACAACACTTTGAATTTCAGCAATTACTCAACATATACTTCGAAAATCTGAACGAATAGGATTATTTATTCAGGTTGCTTAATTTGCCCTATTATTACCCTGCTCCTGCACAGTTGGAAGCCATACTTCAAATCATACCTATCAAAAAAAACATTATGAGAGTTTACGGATTAATTGGATACCCTGTTACACATTCATTTTCGAAACAATACTTTACACAAAAGTTTACTGATGAAGGCATAACAGATGCTCGGTACGAACTCATCGCTTTGCCCGATATCAATGGCTTTCTGGCTGTAGTGCGCAATACACAAGGATTATTGGGTTTAAATGTTACCATTCCCCATAAAGAAAGTGTAATACGTTTCTTGCATATTTTAAGTGATGAGGCACAAGAGATTGGTGCAGTAAATGTGGTAAAAATCAACCAAATTAAAAAGAACCTTTTCCTCGAAGGTTATAATACCGATCATCAAGGTTTTACTGAAGCACTTAAACCGCATATTAAACAAAAACCTGAAAGAGCCTTGGTTTTAGGCACGGGCGGTTCAGCAAAAGCAGTGGTTTACGCTTTAGCAAAACTTAAAATACAGGCTACCTTGGTTTCACGTACTCCTGCAATAAATCAGTTAAGCTATCAAGATGTTGATGCTGAAGTTATTAAAAGCCACCAGCTAATAATTAATTGCACCCCATTAGGTATGCACAAATTAAAATCGCAAATGCCGACCATACCCTACCAAGCCTTAACCCAAAAGCATATTCTGTTCGATTTAATCTACAACCCCGAGGAAACCGAATTCTTGAAAGCTGGGAAAAAAATGGGTTCAAAAACCTTGAATGGCTCAACCATGTTGCAAATCCAAGCAGAACGTTCTTGGGAAATCTGGAATTCGTAATCTTAACACTCAGCGTATGTCTGTATTGATCCAATTTGCCATGTTCCCAACTGATAAGGGTTCGAGTGTTAGCTCGTATGTAGGCCAAATCATTAAAATGATTGATCAGCAAGGCCTTAATTATCAACTCACGGCTATGGGCACCCTTATTGAAACGCAAACAATGCAAGAAGGTTTGGAAATACTGAATCAAGCCTATAAATTACTTGAACCCAATTGCGATAGGGTTTATGTTACAGCCACTATTGATGCAAGAAAAGGCGAAATGGGACGGCTGAGCAAAAAGGTGTCAAAAATAGAAAGCCTTATTGGTGAAGTTCGGAAGTAATCAATCGTAAAAAGGCCAATTAACCCCAAAAACAATGCCCCCGTCCTGCAAGGGGTAATGCGGTGCACCATAATAATTAAATCCGGTAAATGAGCTATTTACATGGCGATAATTGATAAATAGCCGCGCCCTGTTTACCTTAAAATTGGCAAATAAATCAACCACAGCAAAACCTCCTGTCTTTTGCTGATTCTGTAAATAGAACAAACTGGTAGCTGGTGAAAAGGATTGTGAATAGTAAGGTGAATTAAAAGTTACGGTTATTCCCGGTTCAAAAAGCAAGGCTTGGTTAAAAATTAGCTGTGAATAATAAATGCTTGACCTTAGGTTAATTAATGGCAAATCAAGCTTACTTTGTGCGTCAGTATATTGAACAACGACCAAATTATCAAAATTAAACCTGCCCAATTTGAGTTTATTCATCAAATTCGCCCTAAGTAAAGAGACTTGTCCGGGATTTTGTGCAGCCAAAGCGTTGGTGTCAAAATAAACCAGGTCATTAATAAGCAGATAATCAAAGCATAAATTAGTATTTTCCCCTTTCAAAAAGGCCCCAATTCGCAAAACGTCTTGCCTATCAAATGCATTGTTCCAGCGATAATTGTTTCCGTAATGGTACTGATAGATAAATGCTGGTTTCTCTGATCTTAAGGATGCCCTTGCTCCAACTTGCCAAGCCAGATTTGATAGTTTTCCGCTTAATGTGCCGTTCAGTCCAAAATCCCCATCGTTATAATCGCCCTTAACCATAAAACCATCAGCAACCAACGAATACTTTTTAAGTACGGTTAAGCTAACATTGGCCAATGGAATTATTTGGTTAAATGTACGGTTCAATGAATCAGATTTGTAGTTAGCCAATTGATGCTTAAGTGCAAATCGCAACTTTATGGGAAAATCATTTTCAAGTAGATAGCTGCCATTTGTCCATGAAAACTCATTCTCGATAAAATTAACGCTAACGGAGTCGTGGGTGTTAGATGAATCGATGTAAATGATGGGATAAAAGTTTAAATCTGGTTTGGTATCTTCAAAAAGATACGCCGTTTGTTTGTAACTAAACGTATGCGAAAACCGGCCCAGTCTCACAAATTCGCCTTTAATAACGGGCTTAACAGAATCATTGATAGCGATTGTGTCGCTGCGTAGCATTGAGTCTTGCATAACCATCAATGGTTGGGGCAAGTTCAATGAATCGCTTTTTGGCTTTTTATAGATCCCTGTTTCAAAAAAATGAGTGATGTAAAACTGCTGTTCATTTTCATACTCTTTGGCCGTACTCAGGTTAACTTCAATCACCTTTCGGTTTTGTTCCTGGTTTTGTTCAAATTCGGCATCATCCTTAATACCACCATTTAAACCCGATTCAAAGCTATTGCTAATGAAACCTCCAATAATCCCATAGCGCTTATTCTTTGAGAAATAGCGAAGATTAGCCGCAAAATTATTGTGGTAAACATCCTGTGCGGTATATGCTCCCCTACTACTAATGAGGCGATAATTCAAACCGAGTGTCAGTCCTTTATATAAACTTCTATTAAGTTTGGCCTGCAAATAATTATCCTTATCCGGAGCCATAACATACTTTATCTCTGAAAAGGCTGTACGTGAGAAATAAAGTGGTACTTGTTTGTAATCAAAACGGTAAGGGTCATAGGATGTTTTGCCATAAACAAAACCCGCAGCATTAATAAACTCCGGTACCAAAGACCTAGAGGGCAACCCAATATTGCCTAAGGTAGAATAAAATGTATTGGTGCTTGACACAGGATCGTAAATATGTAATTTACTGGGTAATGTATCACGCAAACTCGAGTTTAACTTATCAATTCCTTGGATCGTGTTGTAAAACACAAAAACATGGCTTGAGTCCTTACGCTCATCAGCAGTTGGCAACTGTGCCCGACTTTGTTTGGATACAATTGTAAACAATACAACTGCGAACAACAGAAGTAAGTAGTTGGATATGCATTTTTTAAGCTTCATGTACACTTCTAATAAAATTACGTTGCCGCATAGCTTCAAAAACAAGTATTGCTGTTGATGTAGATACATTTAGTGAATCAATTTTGCCATTCATGGGAATTATTATCCGTTTTTTGCAAAAATTTAGCCATTGCGAAGTTAAACCATAAGCCTCTGTACCCATAACAAAGGCAGTAGGTTTTTTAAAGTCACAAGTATAATAGTCCACAGAAGCTTGCAATTCAGCAGCATATGGAGTTATTCCATGTTTAGTAAGCCATGCCATTGCGTCTGCAGATGAACAAGCTATAACATTATTTGTAAAAACAGTGCCAATACTTGATCTTATAACATTCGGATTATAAACATCAACCAATGGGTCGCATAGTAGCACAGCATCAACGTTTGCAGCATCCGCGGTACGTAAGATGGCACCAAGGTTACCTGGCTTTTCAATTGATTCAAGTACAATAACTAACGGACAAGCTTGTCTAAGATTTATTGTATCTAATGCTTGGTAATTTGTAAACAGCAATGCAACCACCCCTGATGTAGATTCACGATAGGCAATTTTTGAGAATACCTCTACACTAAGACTAAATACGTCCAAATCACCGAGTTCTCCTATGACTTCCGATAATTCAGAAACAGAAATATACTGTTTACAAAAAAAAAGCGAGTGTACCCTGTACCCGGCAAGCAAGGCTAATCCAAGCTCTTTGAGTCCTTCAACTACAAGCAAGCCAGATTCTTTCCGTTCAGAATGCTTGGCCTGTAGCTTGACTACTTGCTTAATTCGAAGGTTTTGTTGGCTCGAAATTTCTTGAATCATGTGCATTTTCAGTAGAAAACGCAAAAGTAGCAATTTTCGGCAAGCCTTTAGTCAGTGGTATTAGCTTGAATTTTTGGATATTTGCAAAACAATGCAGAACCCAAAAAAACATATCGAACTATTGGCTCCCGCAAAGGACTTAGAAACCGGAATGGACGCTATACGATTTGGTGCCGATGCGGTGTATATAGGACCTCCCAAGTTCGGTGCCCGGTCAGCCGCTGGGAATTCAATTAGAGATATCGAACAACTAATCAATTATGCACACATTTTCAAGGCTAAAGTTTATGCAACCTTAAACACGCTTGTTCTTGAACACGAGCTAGAAATTGCCCGGGAGCTTATTTGGCAGTTGTACAACATAGGAATTGATGCGATTATAATCCAAGACTTTGGTTTATTAAACCTCGATCTTCCGCCGGTGGCGCTGCATGCAAGCACCCAAACGCATAACCATACGATTGAAAAGGTACGATTAATAGAGAACTTAGGTTTTTCAAGGGTAATCTTGGCCAGGGAACTCAGTATTGACGAAATTGAACTGATTAAGCAAGGCACATCTATTGAGTTAGAAACTTTTATACATGGTTCATTATGTGTAAGTTATAGCGGGCAGTGCTATTTAAGCAAGTGTCTAACAAACCGAAGTGCTAATCGGGGCGAATGTGCCCAACCATGTAGATCGTACTATAATCTAATTGATAGCAACAATAAAACCATTTGGCGCGATAAACACCTGCTATCGCTTAAAGATTTAAACCTTAGTACACAAATTAATAAACTACTGCAAGCCGGTGTTCAATCTCTTAAAATTGAGGGAAGGCTTAAAGACCGTGCTTATGTTCGAAATATTACAGCTCATTACCGCATAATAATTGACAAACTATTAGAAAACAACACCTTTCTTCAAAAATCATCTGCTGGTCAAATTATTTTCGACTTTATACCAGATCCCGAAAAAACGTTTAACAGGGGATTTACAACCTATTTTGCTGAAGGGCGAACACAGAATATTTCAACACCAGAAACGGCCAAATCAATTGGTGAATATATAGGAAAGGTTGTTACAGCAACAAAAAACGCATTTACACTCGATACTACATCTAATCTTCAAAATGGAGATGGGCTCCTAGCCCTACAACCTTCGGGGAATGTTATTGGACTTCGCGCTAATACTATTTATGGGAATAAAGTCTCCATATTCGAAAACAAAGCAATAGAAATAAATGCAAAAATCTATAGAAATCACAATGTGGCGTTTCAATACCAGGTTCTAAATTCAGGTACTCAACGCTTTATTCCACTTTTGGCTCATTATTCAGATACAGGTACCACGGTGATCTTAGAGCTAACTTCCGGTGATGGAACATCTATAACTGTTAGCAAACAATCTTCAAATGAAACGCCTCAAAATGAAGAATCTCTAATTAATACTATTAAAAAACAGCTATCTAAGAGTGGCGACTCAGTCTTTCGGTTCCACAAAATTACGGTAACAGGGAAAATTAGCTTTATAAAAATTGCCGAGATTAATGCCCTACGTCGAGAGGCAATCGAGCTCATGACAGCAAGACTTCAAGTATCGGCAAAACCAATACCTATACAACGTATTAAAAGCAAACAAGAATTGGCTAATGAAATAATTGATTACAAGGCAAATATCGTAAACTCTAAGTCAGAAACCCTGTTTGCTAATTTGGGTTATCATGTCAACGAAAAAGGTCTGGATAGCACCTCCGATTTCAATAAAAAAGAACTTATGGTAACCAAACATTGTTTAAAATTTGAAATAGGCCATTGTCCCAAAAAACCAAATTTAATAGAACCAATTAACATAAAATACCCAATTTTTTTAACCGATAACGCAAATAAATACATTTTAGACTTCGATTGTAAAGCATGCGTTATGAAAATAAAACTCTCCAATCTTTAATTATTATGAAATTATTTTGTACAAATTCATGGCATGATTATGAATTGATTGATACTGGCAACTTCCAAAAACTTGAACGGTTTGGGCAATATGTCATAATTAGGCCAGAGCCCAAAGCAATATGGGACAAAGCATTAAGCGATGTGGAGTGGAAGAAATTATCGAGTGCAGAATTTAAGAAAACTAAAAACGCTGATCCTGGAGACAAAGAAGAACAAGGTGAATGGTTTAAAAAGAAAGGAATGCCCGATCAATGGAATATTGAATTTCCGCTAATGGGTAAACCAATTAAGTTTAAATTAGGCTTAACTCCTTTTAGGCATGTAGGTATTTTTCCAGAACAAGCTGATAATTGGAACTACATTTATGAAAGTATTCGTTCGATGCAAATTCCACAAACTAAAGTTCTTAATTTATTTGCTTACACTGGGGGAGCTTCTTTGGTGGCACGCATGGCTGGGGCAGAAGTTGCCCATGTAGAAGCATTAAAACAGCTTATAGGCTGGACCAAACAGAACATGGAGCTAACAGGACTTGACGGAATACGTTGGATATTAGAAGATGCCGTAAAATTTGTAAAGAGAGAAATCAGGCGAGGCAATAAGTATAATGGAATAATACTAGATCCACCCGCATATGGAAGGGGACCTGATGGTGAAAAATGGATACTGGAAGAAGGAATAAATGATCTATTGAAAGATTGTGCCCAGCTATTGGATCCCACGAAAAGGTTTATGGTTTTAAACCTTTATGCAAAAGGAAACTCACCATTAATAACTGAAAACCTATTCAATGGGATTTTTGGGCCACGGTCAAACCAAGAATGCGGTGAATTATACATCGAAGACAAGCATTCACATAAATTGCCGTATGGCAGCCTACTTCGTTTTAGGGAGGTATAAAATCCTGGTTAACAAAATTTCATAGCTACTAAATCTTAAAACGGTTAAGCAAATAACATTTAGGAAAATCTTCAACCCGTTTTGGCAAAAACACGTGCACACTAGTGTCCGAACATCGTGTTGATGTTTACAACATAATTTTTCCATTGAATTTTCAAAGCCCAAAAATGGCTCGAAAAATGAGGCAATAATCAAATTTCGAGGATATTTTTGGGCATAAAAAAAGCCAGTCAAACATGACTGGCTTTAGTAAGATATTGGCGGCGACCT
>CAZKHA010000015.1:0-39386 GCA_964552325.1 uncultured Bacteroidales bacterium | reverse complement strand
GCGCTCATCAAGCAATTGATCTTCCTCTTCAACCGAGAGCTCGCCTTTGGCTAGCAACTGGTCAATTTGCACCAACCTACGGGTCATTACCCCAACCTCGGGTTTGTTTTCGGAGGTTATTTGGGCTGTAACAACAGGCTTCAGGAGTGGGTTTTCCGGCACAGTCAATGGCTCATCTGGTTCGCCAACTTCATCCGAAAGACGATCGATAAACGTATTCAGCATTTCCTTGAACGGCATTCCCATTTGCATAAAGGCCGAGCGCGAAGCGGGGTCGTTCTTCATCATCTCAAAGTTGCGGATTAAAAAATCGAGCTGGCCCACCACATTCTTATCGAGGCCTTGAAGCAAATGATCGTTGGAGCCATCCCTCAATTTCTTGAATATCCTGATTAGTTTCTCCAGTTTATGTTCAAAGTCGGCGTCGTTCATTTCCATATTACTTCATCATTTGTGCATAATGCTGATAAAAGTGGGCAATGGTTTCGATGCCTTTGTAAAAATTAAAGAGCGGATAATTCTCGTTAGGCGAATGAATGGCATCGCTTTCAAGCCCAAAGCCCATCAATATCGATTTGGTTCCCAGCACCTGTTCAAAGGTAGAAATAATTGGGATAGAGCCACCGCTGCGTGTTGGCACTGGTTTTTTGCCAAACACCTCGGTATAAGCCTTATCAGCAGCTTTATAGGCCACCATTTCTACTGGCGATACATAGCCCTGGCCACCATGCAGATTGGTAACCTTAACTTTTACTTGTGGTGGGGCAATAGATTCGAGGTGCTTTTGAACCAGTTCGGCAATTTTATGGTGATCTTGGTTAGGCACCAAGCGGGTTGAAACCTTGGCATATGCCTTTGATGGAAGCACGGTCTTGGCTCCTTCGCCGGTGTAGCCGCCCCAAATACCACAAACATCAAGGGTTGGGCGTATGCCGGTACGCTCGATGGTTGAATAGCCATGCTCGCCCCACACATCGGCAATGTCGAGGGCTTCTTTATACTTGGCCAAATCAAAGGGGGCTTTGGCCATTTCGGCGCGCTCGGCCAGCGACACTTCGATTACATCATCATAAAAACCTGGGATGGGAATATGGTTGTTTTCATCGTGCAGCGAGGCAATCATCTTGCTTAGGATGTTGATTGGATTTGCCACTGCTCCGCCAAAAAGACCCGAGTGCAAATCGCGGTTTGGGCCTGTAACCTCCACTTCAAGGTAACACAAGCCCCTAAGTCCTACAGTAATAGATGGGATATCCTGTGCAATCATTCCCGTATCCGACACCAATATAACATCGGCTTTCAGCATTTCTTTATGTTCTTCACAAAACTTGCCGAGGTTAACGGAGCCCACCTCTTCTTCGCCTTCAATCATAAATTTAACGTTGCAAGGCAATGTGCTGGTGTTTACCATTAACTCGAAGGCTTTGGCGTGCATATAACTCTGGCCTTTGTCATCGTCGGCACCTCGGGCGTATATTTTCCCATCGCGCACCTCGGGTTCAAAGGGCTGGCTTTTCCACAAGGCTATTGGGTCAACGGGCATTACATCCATATGCGCATACACCAAAACAGTGGGCAAAGCAGGGTCAATAATTTTTTCGCCATAAGTAACCGGATTACCGGGGGTTTCAAAAATCTCCGCTTTGTCGGCGCCAGCTTGTAGAAGGGCGTTTTTCCAGTATTCGGCAGCGGCATACATATAAGGTTTGTTATCAGCTAATGAGCTAATGGAAGGGATGCGGAGCAAATCGAACAATTCATTCAAAAAGCGATCTTTGTGTTGCTCAATATAATTTGTAATATGTTCCATGATAAAAATAAAAAGTTGGTTGAACTAGCAAAGGTAAACAAAAACAGGTACGTATAAAAACGCTTTCTGAGGTTAAATTGTTGCTTAAACAGCCAAGAAACAAACCTTACAACAGTTTTACATAGTTGGGCTTTCAACAAAAAAAATGCTTCCGACATCACTTAAAGGGCCTGCGCTTAATTCAATCAAATCAGCTCCAGCTTTTTTGATAAACGCCAACAAATCTGCAGATTGATGATGCTGATTTAAGCTTCCGGTCAAAAACAAGGTGTTATGGTAAACCCCTGCACAGCCGCCGATAAAACCATGCTTAAACCCATTGAGTTTTATAGGTGATGGGTCAACATACAGCGATTCAAACCCTGCTTTTAGTAAAGCCTTGTAAATCCCTCTATCGGAAGTGATAAAATGGTTATCAGGCAAGGGAATAGTGTTGCATCGCACATAGCCCTGTTTTACTTGAATTTGCAGCCGATTTCCCGCCAATGAAAGGATGGTTTCATCCGTAAATTTAAAGTTATGCAGCACAACATTGGGCGTTACCAAGGCATTATAGCAAGCCGTTTCAGGATATGCGGTTCCACAAATCGTTGAACCTGCGTTCCAACTCAACGAAGCGTTTTCTATGGCTAAAAGTTGATCAAACCCAATAGATGGATCTACTACCAACGTATCGCCCACTTGGCATATAAACACATCGGGGTGCCCACTAATAGCCTCATAAGCTTTGGTTTGCATCGGAAAACGTAGCAAACCGCCATAAGCAGACAAGGCTTCTCGAATAGGCTGAGGCAGACGTGAATCAGCAATAATTAACATGGAATGCTCTTTTTACCAATGATTCGTCGGAGGAAAAACGCACTTTTGAAAAGTGTTGGCCGAGCCAAGACCGGTTTTGGCCTTTATAACCGGCTGCTTTTGCCGTTTGGCTAGGTGCAGTTACAATCCTTATCTCGCCTGTTTTGTCAAAACAAATCTCCTTTTCAAAGGCTGACCGCCAAATAAGGCTTTCGGCCATCTCGCGCAGGGCAGGATGATAGGGACCCGCTAATAAACTTCCGGGTTTGGCAAGTTCTTCAGAAGCATGCAGCCCAATACGCAAGATGCTTACTTGGGCCTTTTCAAATTCTATAATGAGTTTGGCCAACAGATCAACCGTGTCTAGAAGGGATTGTGGACGATAAGCGCCAGATTTATACAACTCTGCCAAGCGCGTACCTTCAATAACCAAGCATGGATAAATCCGTGTGGCAGCGGCGCCCAAGGCACAAATTTTTGCAGCCGTTTGAAGGCTTTTAAGTGGAGTATCGGAAGGCAAGCCCGTCATCATTTGCAAAACCAACTCAAATCCGGTTTGCTTAATAGCTTGTGACGCATCTTCAATTTGCTTAACCGTATGACCACGTCCTGAAGCTTTTAGCACTTCATCATCAAGCGATTGCGCACCCAACTCAATGGTTTTTACGGGAAATTGTTTAAGCAAATCGAGGGTTTCTTTACGAATATAGTCAGGACGTGTGGAGAGGCGAATAGCATGAACCACTCCCTGTTCAACAAATTTTGTTGCAGCTTGTAGGTAGGTTTTTTGGTCGGCAATGGGCAAACCGGTAAAATTTCCGCCAAAAAAAGCTATTTCTACGTGGCTTCCGGATGGGTTAATGGTTGTGAGGTGTTGTTCTACTATGCGTTGTACATCGTTGGCACTTGGAATGCTTTGATGACCCGAAATTTTGCGCTGGTTGCAGAAAACACATTGAAATGGGCAACCGAGTTCAGGGATAAATATGGGTATGTTGTAATGGCGTATCATTTCGAAACAAACGCCAAAACAGTCCGTTCAATTACAGCTGGGAAGTGCGCGTGTTCAAGCTCGTGTATTCTTTCAGCAAGACTTTCTGCTGTATCGGTAGGCAAAATAGGGCAAGTAGCCTGAAACAAGGTCTTACCATTATCATAAACCTCATCAACCAGATGGATGGTAATCCCACTTTTGGTGTTGCCAGAGGCTATTACGGCTTCGTGCACCTTATGCCCATACATACCCTTTCCCCCAAAAGCAGGCAGCAACGCGGGATGAATATTTATAATCTTATCGCGATAAGCTTCAATTATGGGGTGTGGGATAAGCCAAAGGAAGCCTGCCAAGACTATCCAATTAGTGTTGGTTTGGCGAAGCTGGTTTAACACATAATCGCTTGAATAGAACGCTGCTTTGTTAAATGCCGTGTATTCGATACCAAGGTTTTGGGCACGCTTAATTACATAGGCATCAGGCTTGTTGCAAAACAAATGACAAATTTGAATGCTGGGATGCTGGGCAAAATATTCGGCAATAGCCTGAAAGTTGCTACCATTTCCTGAGGCAAATATGGCTAGTTTTATCATGGTACGATATCCGTTAAATCAATATTAATCAAGACCTTTAACACGAGGCAAACCCGCAATAAAGTCTTTTAAATAAAAAGGCTCAAAATAGGCTAAATCGGCAAACAAGCCTTGGTTGAACTTGCTAAGGGCTTCATCGCCCATAAGCTTAGCCGAAGCCAATTTGTCGGTTAAAATTTGGATATTGTACTGGTTATCAAACACTTCTTGACATTTAAGAGCCCCATCGCCACAAAGTATTAGCTTGCCTTTAAGCGTGTTAAAGGTTGTTTCGGCAATAATTTCAGCCCTTACATCCTGTATAAGTTTTAGGGAGTTATCAAAAACAGCATGGTACACCTCCATTCGGCGTGCATCAATCATTGGTATAATATAATCAGCTTCAAGCTCTTTGTTTTCAATTAATTTAGCCACACCCACAGCAATGCATCTAAGTGTGCTAACGGCAATCAAGGGCTTTGAAGCAGCATAACAAAGACCTTTGGCCACTGACACCCCAATGCGCAAACCTGTGTACGAACCAGGGCCGCTGCTCACGGCTACTGCATCTAAATCAGCATATTGTAGATTATTGCTTTGCATTAAATCGGCTATAAAGTTTGTAAGGACAGCCGAATGCGCGTTCTTTTCCGAAGTTTCGCTAAAGCCCAACAAATGATGGTTGTTGAACAATGCCACGGAACATACCTGCGTAGAGGTTTCAATACATAAGATTAACGCCATACATAAATTTATTGGGCACAAAAGTACCTAGAATACAGATTGGATAAAAACGGAAAGGGAATAAAATGCTGCGTCATTGGGCAAACAAAAAGCCGCATAAAGGCTTTCAGCGCAAAAGGAATAAACTCGAATTGGGCACGCAAGCCAGAATTCGATCGAATCAGCTAAACCGACCTTTATGGTCAATATTCCGGCCCTTCCAGCTTAACTGATTGAAATGGCCCCATGCAAAACTTATCAACACATATGCTGGATACACAAACTGCAGCAGCAGGTAATTGATCATCAATCTTGATTTTCGGAACCTGTAAGCCGCTAGCATCATAATTGGGAAATCAACAAAAGATTTTATGCCAAGCAGCACTAATGAGCACAACAACAACTTTGGGATAAACACCCCAATTCCTAAAAAGCCAATAATCATTGCATTTAATAAGGCAATAATAATACCCGTAATTACAACCCAAGGCTGAGAGTATTGTCCTGATTTTGAGACCCAACGAGCCCTTTGCTGAAAAAATTCAGTAAGTGTTGGTTTTACGGGGGTTCTTACCAAAGCGGCTCTATTTGCATTAAAAGCCACCGAATTATGACCAAACAACCGTTGAATGGCAAGCATCATGAACATATCATCGCCTGAGGCTTGCTGCTGACCTTGGGCCTTACGTTCGGCGGCATCCCATGCCGCACGTGTAATGGCCACATTTGCACCGTTAGCCATTAATGGATAACCTAGCGAAACACTTCCCATGGTTGTGGCCATTAAACTAACAAACTCTAGTTGCTGCAACTGGCTAAACAAGCCTGTGTTGCCAATAAGCACCACCGGCCCACAAACTAAATTCGCTTTTGAATTTTGTAAGTGTTCAACCATCGAAGCAACCCAATCTGGCCCAATTATACAATCGGCATCCGTAAAAAGCAACACCTGCCCAACGCTTTGCCTAACCCCTTCTTTAAGAGCTTGTTTTTTACCAAACCCTTTGTCCTCGCATGCTAGCTTAACCACTTTTACAGGTTGATAAGATGCGGCTATAACAGCAGTTTCATCGGTAGAATGATCATCAACCAACAAAATTTCAAGCAAATTATTCGGGTAATTTTGGTTTACTAGGCTATCCAACAAGGTTTTAATGCAAGCTGATTCATTACGGGCAGCTACCACAATGCTTACAAAGGGTTTTGAATCTGATGTTGGAGAAGGCATAAACTTTGGAAGGCGAATAAACCCAATTGTTAAAAAGGTCACCACCAGCAAATAGCCTAAAGCGCTTAAGGCCGCTATTATACAAGCAAATAGTAATAGCTTATCCATTTGTCTTTTTAAAAAACCGCAACTTCCTCACAAAAACACCACCCAGCAATGCGGGAAACCCAAGATTGACAACCCACAAGGCGGAAGCAGCCGAAACGATAGAGACTGTGGCCGATGAAGGATCTTGGCCATAGCTTGCCAGTATTCCACCCAAAACCCAAAGGGCCACCGTGCTTCGAATCCCTAACTCTGCCAAAGCGAATGTTGGAATAGCTGTCATTATAAAAAAGATCACAACAATGCCCAGTAGTAGCTGGATTATTGGCAAATCCACCCCAAAGACCTTAAGCAAATAATAGTATTGAAAAGTAAACACACAATACCTTAAAAAACTGATTGATAGTACTATAAATAATTCTTTCTTTGAGAAAAGCCCAAAAGTCCGCAAATAATATTTCGCTTTATGCCATTTTCGGGGAATCAAGCGGTTACCCAGTTTTGTGATAAGGTTTACATTTAAAAACAATATGAGCACCACTAATCCAAAAGCCAGCAAAGCTGCAAACGCAATACTTTGAAAATGACCTCCTAGAAACGAATCGAATCCCTGATATTCAGAAAGGTAATACACAAAGCAAAACGAACCAACTGCCCCATAAACAAGTAATTGCGCCATGCTTCCCAAAATGGTAATCAAAATACCTTTTAACGGGTTTGATTGTTTGAGCAAGAAAACCCTTCCAAAGTACTCTCCCACCCTATTTGGGGTGAATATACTTACGGTTAACCCAGCTAACACTGCCTTGAATGACAACAAAAGGCTTATCTTTTCAATTTTTGATACCAGATACCTCCATTTTAGTGCCTCAAGGCCCCAATTGAGCAACATAAGGCCAACAACAAATAAGGTATCGTACCACAATTGATGCTCAATAAACTGATTTTGAAATTGTACTAAAGGCGTCAACACCGATTGCTGCTTAAAAACCTCATAAACAATAAACCCATAAGCTGCGCTTAAGATAAGGGCTCTAAGCAGGATGTTATAGGTTTTAGTTACATTTGTCATTTAAATAAGGAAGCTACAATTTTGAACACCGAACGAATAATATTGGGCATTGACCCCGGCACTACCATCATGGGATATGGATTGATAAAGTGCACCAACACCAAACTTGAACTTATAACCTTGGGGGTATTAAAGCTTGGCAGCTATGCTGACCAGCCCCTAAAATTAAAGAAAATTTTTGAACGCACCCTTGGGCTCATCGACCAATACCATCCCGATGAAATGGCTCTTGAGGCACCATTTTATGGCAAAAACATACAAAGCATGTTAAAACTAGGTAGGGCTCAAGGTGTTGCAATGGCAGCGGGTCTTTATCGATCAATTCCAATAGTTGAATATTCCCCAAAAAAAATTAAACAATCCATTACCGGTAATGGCAATGCATCGAAAGAACAGGTTGCAGCCATGCTTAATAGATTGGTAAAGATTGAAGAGATACCCGAGTCGAACGATGCTACAGATGGATTAGCGGCAGCAGTTTGTCATTACTTTCAAAAGAAGCCTGGCTCAGAGTCCAAGTCATATACAGGCTGGAAAGCATTTGTAACCGACAACCCGAAACGATTAACAAAATAAGGGTTAAGGCTTACATAATCTTTTGGTAAACCTGCCACCAACGGTCGGGCAAATCGTTTTCGGTAGCTGTTTTATAGTCGTTATAGGAACAAGGTACAATAACATGCCGGCTATATTTTGTTTGCAAGTCAGGAGGGCAAGCCACTTGCATCCACCACCGGTCGGTTTTGGTACTCTTGTAAAAAACGATCTCTTCATCCTGGCCTTCAATTTTAACGAAATACCTCAAATGTGTTTCGTCGGGCTTGTTTATTACGGGCATTTCGTTTAGTCTATTTAACACCCCATCAATAAAATACCA
Organism: uncultured Bacteroidales bacterium; assembly: GCA_964552325.1. GTDB lineage: Bacteria > Bacteroidota > Bacteroidia > Bacteroidales > TTA-H9 > CAZKCK01. The sequence goes on along the minus strand of CAZKHA010000015.1, from coordinate 31,267 downwards.
AATCATTTGTGCCGTAAGATGCGCTGTTTGACCTCTGGGGTCCAAATCCGGATTTACTTCATAAAACCCTATGGATGAAACCTTGTCACTAATCCCGGCATACCACATAAGTTGGCACATTTGTTCGCCATAGAAGCCATTTGGAGTTGAATCGGCACAGCCTGGCGCATCTGATGCACGAACGGCCGATACATCGACGCTTATTGTATCAGCATTCCTGATAAGGGGTTCAGCTTCTTCGATGTTAACCGAGAATTGCCCCAGCCTATAAACATCAAAGAACATCTGCTTCATTAATTTAACTGCTTCTTGATCAACTAAATATGTTTGATAACCAATGTTAGTAAAATTAAATAAGTAATTGGGTTGCCTGATGATTAGGCTACTAAGCCAAGAGTTTGAATCAATTTCATGCTCCGATTCTCCTAAATCAAAAATCCGGTCAATAGAAGCTAAGGTAATGGTTTGGCCTAAACGCTCGTAACCCAAATAAGTTCCATAGGTAAGGTCTTGGCTTCCACCAATCATCAAAGGAATTACACCTGTGCTCAACAATTCTGACACCAAGCTGCCGACCGCATGATAGGTATCGGCAATTGAATTCCCGGGGATCAGGTCACCAATATCGGCAATAGGAAGATTTCGATTGGGGGGAAACAAATCATAAAGAAACGCACGAACAGCATTAGGGCTTTTAGCAGCACCCTTATTGTTTGTAGTACCACGAACCTCGGGCACCCCAAAAATGGCAATTTTAACGTTTTCGAGCGATGGAAATGGGCGACCAGGTGTGTAAACATCAATTACATGACCTAACCTTGAGCGCAACCGCCCTTTTGTAACAAGGGAGTTGAAATCAACCGGCGACAAATATTCGGTAAACTCCATAAGGTGTTCGTTGAAGGGTTTTAGTCTCTTATACTTGGTTTCGGCAAAAAGGTTTTGTTGCAAGGCTCACGAATTGAAAAAAGTTTTTATACCATTAATTTCCAATGGATTATATTTCACTTTTAAATCCGTGCACCTAAACTTTAAATCGGGTTTTACTTCAGCGCTATTTTTTTGTGGGTTTAGCCTTTGTGGTAGTCTTTGTCTTTTTGGCGACAGGTTTTTTTGAAACCAGCTTTTTGGGTTCACCTTCTTTTTTCTCCTTGGCAGCGGTTGGTTTAGCCTTTGCCTTTGAGGCTGCTTTGGGTTCAGCCTTTTTTACTGTTGACTTTGCCTTAGCGGTTTGATCTTTGTTTCCATAGTCTTCAGCAATTTTCAGGCAGGCCTCAACCGTAAGCTTATCCACATCAGTACCTTTAGGCAAAGGAATATTTTTGGTGCCCACGGCAAAATACGGCCCAAAACGTCCTTTTAGAACCACAATATCTTTTCGATCGGGAAAGGTTTTTATCACCTTTTCGGCTTCCTTACGCTTCTTGTCCGCCATTATTTCAATGGATTGAGCAACGGTAACCGTCATGGGATCTACACCTTTTGGAAGGCTAAAAAAAGCTTTGTTATACTGAATGTAGGGTCCAAATCTACCAACGGCTGCAACAATTTCTTTTCCATCTAAAACCCCAACCTGCCTTGGAAGTTTAAGCAATTCTAAGGCATCATCAATGCTAATGGTTTCGATGCTTTGCGTTTTCTTTAAACCTGCAAATTTCGGCTTCTCGTCTTTGTCTGATACTGTTTCGCCTAATTGTACAATTGGCCCAAAACGGCCAAGCTTAACGTAAATATTCTTGCCCGTAACCGGATCTACACCCAACAGCTTTTCGCCTTTAACGCGTTCGGTACTATCAAAAGCTTTTTCAATTGATGAATGGAATGGTTTGTAGAAATCGGCAATCATTTTGTTCCATTTCATGTTGCCGTCTGCAATTTCATCAAAATCTTTCTCAACTTTGGCTGTGAAGTTAAAATCCATAATATCCCCAAAGTTGTTCATCAAGTAGTTGTTTACCAATGATCCTATATCAGTGGGAAACAACTTTGCCTTTTCGTAACCTGTTTTCTCCACTTTGTTTTCTGATGAAATGCGGCCAGCCTTAAGCAGTATGACTTCGTAAGGTCTCATAATCCCTTCACGGTCTTCTTTAACCACATACTCCCTTTTCTGAATGGTAGAAATAATGGGGGCATAAGTTGAAGGCCTTCCAATACCCAATTCCTCAAGTTTTTTTACCAAACTAGCCTCAGCATAGCGTGGCGGGCTCTGAGTATATTTTTGGGTGGCCGTAATTGATTCCATATCAAGCTTTTCACCCACAACAACTGGTGGCAAAATCCTTGTTTCGTCTTCGGAGGCATCATCATCTGTCGATTCGATATATACCTTTAAGAACCCATCAAACTTTATAATTTCGCCCTTTGCAACAAACTCATCTTTTGGTGCATCGGTTATACCAATGGTAATGGTGGTGCGCTCTAAAATGGCATCGCTCATTTGCGAAGCAATGGTACGTTTCCATATCAACTCGTAAAGCCTGCGCTGCGATTCATCAGAACCTGCAGTTTGGTTATTCATGTAGGTTGGCCTTATGGCTTCATGCGCCTCTTGTGCTCCTTTAGTTTTGGTGGTATAATTTCGAGTCTTAATATATTCAGGGCCAAATAGTTTTTCCACCTCATGCTTTGCCATTCCCAAGGCAGTGTCAGAAAGGTTTACAGAGTCGGTACGCATATAGGTTATTTTTCCTTCTTCGTAAAGCTGCTGTGCCACCATCATGGTTTTTGAAACCGAGAAACCAAGTTTACGCGCTGCTTCTTGTTGCAATGTGGAGGTAGTAAAAGGCGGTGCTGGAGATTTCTTGGCTGGCTTTTTCTCTGTATCCTTAATATAATAGCTTGATTTGACAATGGCGTTTAAAAATGCCATGGTTTCATCATGTGTTGGAATCCTTTTTGTTAACTCTGCAATCAACTCACCTTGGCCAAACTTATTCTTTACCAAGAACTTACCCGAAACACGGTAACTAAATGAGCTTTTAAAGTTGCGAATCTCTTCTTCGCGATCGGCAATTAAGCGAACGGCTACCGATTGAACCCTGCCTGCCGAGAGGGCCGGTTTAATTTTTTTCCATAGCAATGGCGACAGCTCATAACCTACCAAACGGTCAAGTACACGACGAGCCTGCTGGGCATTAACCAAGTTTATATCGATAAACCTTGGATTTTCGATTGCTTTCGTAATAGCAGATTTTGTAATCTCGTGAAAAACAATACGTTTAGTATTCTTTTCTTTCAATCCCAATGCTTCGTAAAGATGCCATGATATGGCTTCCCCTTCACGGTCTTCGTCGGATGCCAACCATACCATTTCGGCGGCTTTGGCAAGCTTTTTTAACTCGCTGATAATTTTGGCCTTATCTTCAGGAATCTCGTATTCGGGTTTAAAGCCGTTTTTAATGTCAACACTGATTTGCTTTTTATTCAAATCGCGTATGTGACCAAAGCTCGACTTAACCAGAAAGTCTTTACCTAGGAAGCCTTCGATGGTTTTTGCCTTAGCTGGTGACTCAACAATAACAAGGTTTTTTGACATTTTGTAGTGCTTTTGATATCAATCTTTTCGGGCTGCAAAGGTATAATAATATCAATGTATAATTCAACCCTCTTCCATCAACTTTTATTTATCGTGTTGGTTATCTATCTTTTATAACTAATTTTGCACCTCTTTTTACCCAAATTAGGGCACATATTCTCTTATTTCCATCTATTAATATGAACGAAACCAAAAAGTTATATATTGAGACTTACGGTTGCCAGATGAATTTTTCTGATAGCCAGATTGTTGCTTCAATACTGTCTGATAATCAATTTAATACAACAAATGAAGCTAGTGAGGCCGACCTTATCCTTATCAATACCTGCTCCATTCGCGATAAAGCAGAACAGCGAGTATGGAAGCGCCTTCGTGAGCTGAAGGCCATGAAAAAAAAGAACCCAGCGCTAAAAATTGGGGTCATTGGTTGCATGGCTGAACGTTTGAAAGATGTTCTGCTAGATCCTGAGCACAAGGTTGACCTAGTAGCAGGGCCAGATGCTTACCGCGATTTGCCCTCGCTAATTGCCGAAACCGAATCTGGCCAAAAAGCCGCCAATATCCAGCTCTCGCTCGATGAAACCTATGCTGATATTGACCCTGTGCGCTATGATTCGAACGGAATTTCGGCGTTTATATCGATTATGCGGGGTTGCGAAAACTTTTGTTCGTATTGTGTGGTACCCTTTACCCGTGGCAAAGAACGCTCACGCGAACCACAAACCATTATTAATGAAGCTACAGCCTTATTTAATAAAGGTTATCGCGAAGTTACCCTCTTAGGGCAAAACGTAAACTCGTATAAATTCTCCGATTCTACAACCGCAACTGGTTTTCCGCAGCTTTTAGCACAAGTAGCAGAAATAAGCCCTTTGTTAAGGGTTCGGTTTACAACATCACATCCTCGCGATCTTTCTGACGACTTACTCTATACCATTGCCAAATACCCAAACATCTGCAAATCGATACATTTAGCTGTACAGTCGGGAAGCGATCAAGTGCTTGACCGCATGAATCGCAAGTACACTCGTCAATGGTTTATGGATCGGATTTCGGCCATACGCAACATTATTCCCAATGCGGCTATTTCAACCGATATTATTGCCGGATTCTCGGGCGAAACCGATGCCGACCATGCCGACACCTTAAGCCTTATGGAATGGGTTCGCTTCGATTATGCCTTTATGTTCAGGTATTCAGAACGTTCTGGCACTATCGCCGCAAAAAAACATGCTGATGATGTTCCCGATGAGGTTAAAGCAAGCAGATTAAAAGAAATTATTGACTTGCAGCACAAGCTTTCGCATAAGAGCAACAAAAATGATGTAGGCAAAGTATTCGAAGTCTTGGTTGAAGGATTTTCGAAAAAATCGAACCAACAGGTCTCTGGACGTAATAGCCAAAACAAGGTAGTAGTTTTTGATAATAAAGACTTTAAGCCAGGCGATTATGCTCAAGTTCTCATTACATCGTGTACATCGGCTACCTTAATAGGTGCCGTTCAATCATAACAAAACAAAACCCGTTTTCATGTTTGATGAAAACGGGCACACTTTAGCGTAAACTATTGTTTAATAATCCATTAACAGATTGCGCAAATTGTCGAACTTTAATTTGTAGTCTTCCATCGATCTACGGATGACCTCATGTGCTTCGTCGATGCCATAAACATGGGTTACTTCAGCATTGCGTTTGTCTTGGCCTGGCATATCCTTATAGGTCAAGAAATAATGACGAATTCGCTCGGTTACCAATTTGGGTAAGTCGGAGAGGTCCTTATAATCACCATAAACCAAGTCGTTATCTAAGACAGCAATAATTTTATCATCGGCTTCATTGCCATCAATCATACGAAGCCCTCCAATTGGCCTAGCCATTACCAAAATATCGCCATGGGTTATTTCTTTTTCAGTTAAGATGCAGATATCCAATGGGTCACCATCTCCTTTTATGTCAGAACGACCCGTTTTATCACAAGCCATTTGAGCCACACGATCTCCACAAAACGATTGAGGTATAAAGCCATACAGCGCAGGAACCGTGTTTGAGTACTTCTGAGGCCTATCAAGCCGAAGATATCCCGTGGCTTTGTCCACTTCGTACTTAACTGTGTCGGTAGGCACCATTTCGATGTAACAAGTGATTACTTCGGGTGCCCTATCACCTAGTTCTACCCCGTGCCAAGGATGAGATTTGTAACGCAAACCCATAAGTTTGCCAATTGGATCCATTAATGATGATGCCATAATTTGATGATTTTTTGGAAATTGACTGTTCTATCTATTTATTATACAACTAATTAGAATCACATGTATAAGAAGAGTGTTAAGAAAACATGACTAAGAAACTGAACAAATTAACGCAAAAAAGCTTTTACATTAACTAAAAACTCCTAATTTTGCACAAAGAGTTCAATTTGATCGGTTCCCTAATCCAAATAATCTTCTTAACTAAACAGTTTCTAATGAAAAAATGTTTTCAAAAGACCGGTGTAATGTTGCTCTACTTGCTTATGGTAGCGGTTCTATTTACATCGTGTGTATCACAGAAAAAAATTAAATACTTTCAGTCTCAGGCTGTTAATGACTCCTTACGTGAGTTTTCATACGCTCCCAGAGAAGCATATAAAGTAAAAAAAGGCGATAATTTGTATATCAAAGTACAAAGCCTTGATGAAAAGACCTATAAGTTTTTCAACTACGACGATGCCAGCCGTACAACTGGAACAACCTCTTCTGAATCAAGTATTTACTTAGCAAGTTATGCTGTAAGTGATTCCGGCAACATTGAATTCCCTTTTGTTGGAAAAATCGAAGTTGAAGGTTTGACAGTAGATGAAATCCGTCTTAAAATTCAAGAGATAGTCAATCAATATCTTAAAGAAACAACCATCATCGTGAAGCTGGTTAACTTTAGGGTAACTATCCTTGGTGAGGTAAAAAGCCCAGGCTACTACCTTATCTATCAAGACAAATTAAACTTGTTTGAAGCGGTTGCCCGTGCAGGCGATCTTACCGATTTCAGCAATAGAAAACGGGTGGTGCTTATAAGGCAAACCGAAAATGGAACCAAGATGTATCGCCTCAACATGAACGATGAGAGCATCTTTACCTCAGAACAATTCTATTTGCTACCCAACGATATTGTTTATGTGGAACCTCTCAGCGAAAAGCAGTGGGCATTTTCAACCTTCCCTTACACGACCATGTTTTCCATCATCTCCTCCACGTTGTTGATTATGAATTACTTTAAATAAAAGCTATACCTGTGAACAATATACCCAATCAAAATTTTAATCCACAAGAACAACAGCACGAAGAATCTGTTGATTTCAAAGCGATGTTCTTTAAGTTCTTCCGTTATTGGTACTTCTTTGCCATCACGGTTTTTGTGGCACTTATTATCGCCTTTCTTTTCAACAAGTACACCAAACCCGTTTATGAAGTATCCTCAACACTTCTAATTGCTGATAAATCGAACAAAGCGCTTGATGCGCAATCGCTTATTGGTCTAGGTTTTATGAACGACCAACAAAACCTTGAAAACGAAATTGGAATCCTAAATTCGCGTACACTTACCACCAACACCGTAAAGGCCTTAAACCTGAGCGCAACCTATTTTGCTGAAAGCAACTTTATTACCACTGAGCTGTACAAAAACGCACCATTTGATGTTATTCTTGACACAGCCCATCAGCAAATAGTGAACCTTCGGTTTATGATCACAATACTGAATAATAAGCAATTCAGAATTGAAACAGAGGGCGAAAACATTGGTTTGTACGACTTTAGAACAAATGAGTTTGTTGAGAAAGACAATCAAAAGCTTTATGCCAAGAACGTAAACCTGAACAAGGTATATAATTTTGGCGATGACATCACCTCCGAATTTTACAACTTTAGGCTGCTGCTCAACTACAATTTCGACCCCACCAAGCATGTAAATGCCAGGTTGTATTTCTTGTTTAACGATTTGGCATCCTTAACCAAAGAGTTCAGCAACTTCAAAATAGAGCCAATTAAACGTGAAGCTTCAATCGTTGAGATTAAGGTAAAGGGATCGAACATACAGAAATCGGTTGACTTTTTGAACACCCTGACTCAAAAGTATTTAGATCGCGGCTTGAACAAAAAGAACATGATTGCCACCAAAACCATCTCTTTTATTGATGTAGAATTGATTGGAATCCGCGATTCATTGTACAATGCCGAAACACAACTTGAGGGCTTCCGCAAACAAACCCAAATCATGCAATTGGATGATGAAGCCCAACGCGTTTTCGAGTATATGAAAGACCTCGACAAACAAAAGGCCGAGTTGTTGGTTAAAAACAAGTATTACAATTACTTAAAAAAATATATTGAAGATCGCAACGATATCGACCAGATTCTTGTTCCATCAAGCATGGGAATTGAAGATCCTGTTTTAGCTGGCCTAATTGATGCTATTACAAAACTTTACGAAGAAAAGTCATCTCTAATGATGAATTCAACTTCAAAAAACCCTGCTATAAGCCAAATTGACAACAAGATAAAGAACACCAAGCTCAACCTGCTCGAAAACATCCGCAACACAGTCAATACTTCAAACATTGCCTTAAAGGATATTGAAGACCGTATTAAGGAGTTAAGTGGTAAGATATCGAATCTGCCCACAAGCCAACGTAAGCTCTTGGGCTTTGAGCGTGAATTTAACCTGCAAAACAACCTTTTCTTATTCCTTTTGCAAAAACGTGCTGAAGCTCAAATTACCAAAGCCTCTAACTTAGCTGATAACGAAATAATTGATCAGGCCACCGCCGAAGGCAAGTCCCCTGTTTATCCCAAAAAGAGCTTAAACTATCTTATCGGATTAATCTTAGGTTTGATTTTACCTGCCGTGTATATCTATTTAAAAGACTACATGAACGATAAAATCATTGAAAAATCTGACATTGAAAAACTTACCAAGTTTCCCATTGTTGGGCACGTTGTACATAGCACGCGCGAAACTAAAATGGTTGTTGCGGAGTCTCCCAAATCCTCCATTGCCGAATCATTCCGTTCGGTGCGTACAAACTTGCAATACATTGTAAAAGGAAAGGACAAACAAACTGTTTTAATTACTTCCGATATCGTAAGTGCCGGTAAAACATTCTGTGCAATAAACCTGGCTACCATATTTGCCATGTATGGCAAAAAAACGGTTCTGTTAGGTTTCGACTTACGTAAACCTAAATTGTATCAAGACTTTGGTTTGTCAAATACAGAGGGTTTCAGCTCCTACCTTATTAATAAGAGCAAATTTGAAAACATCATACAGAAATCGCCCATCGAGAATTTGGATGTTATCATGGCCGGTCCCGTACCACCGAATCCAGCGGAGCTTATTGCATCAGAAAAAACGGATGAGCTATTCAGGTTGCTTAAAGAAAAATATGACTATATCATAATTGACACCCCGCCTGTAGGTCTTGTAACAGACGCCTTCTTGCTGATGAAGTATGCCGACAACCGTATATTCATTGCCCGTCAAGGCGTTACAAACAAAAAAGTTTTTGGTGCCATCATCAGGGATGTGGAACAACGTGGTTTAGAAAATGTTAGCATACTTGTTAACGACGTAAAACTTGCCAAAAACGTATATGGTTACGGTTATGGTTATGGCTATGGCTACGGTTATGGCTACGGCTATGGTTATGGCTACGGTTATGGCTACGGTTATGGCTACGGCTATTATTCCGATGATAAAGAAACCAAAAAGGAATCGCTGATGGCCCGGATTTTCAAGAAATCGTAATTTTGCGCGTTGGAATCTACTAAAATAAGTGAATAAATATCTTTTAAACCATCTCAGGGAACTAGAATCGGAATCGATTTATGTTATCAGGGAAGTGGCGGCACAGTTCGAAAGACCTGTGCTGCTGTTTTCAGGAGGTAAGGATTCTATTGTGCTAGTTCACATGGCTCTTAAAGCCTTTTGGCCTGCCAAGCTACCCTTTGCCCTTATGCATATTGATACTGGCCATAATTTTGAAGAAACCATTGAATATCGCGACAAACTTGTTGAAAAGACTGGAGCCAAACTGGTTATAGGTTCAGTGCAAGATTCAATTGACACTGGCAGGGCTGTTGATGAAAAGGGCTATAATGCAAGCCGAAACGTGCTTCAAACAGTAACACTACTCGATGCCATAGAAAAGCACAAATTTGATGTAGCCATGGGTGGCGCGCGCCGCGACGAAGAAAAGGCCAGGGCTAAAGAACGGTTCTTTTCGCACCGTGATGAATTTGGGCAATGGGATCCCAAAAACCAGCGCCCCGAACTGTGGAACATCTTTAATGGCCGAAAGCATATGGGCGAGCATTTTCGGGTTTTCCCAATAAGCAACTGGACCGAAATGGACGTATGGCAATACATCTACCTCGAAAACATTGAAATGCCAAGCTTATACTTTACCCACCTCAGGGAAGTTTTTTGCAGAGATGGCGTTTGGCTTGCCAATGCCCCTTTTATGACATTAAAAGACAAGGAAAAAGTTGAGACACGAGAAGTTAGGTGTAGAACCATTGGCGATATAACATGTACCGGACTTAGTCTTTCAACGGCAAACAACATTGAGGATATTATTGCAGAAATTGCGGCTACCCGCGTTACCGAACGGGGCTCTCGTTTTGACGACAAACGTTCTGACGCAGCTATGGAAGACCGCAAACGTGAAGGCTATTTTTAAAAGGAAGAATAATGGCAGAGTTTTCAAATAAGGCTTATCTCGACATGGAATTGCTTAGGTTTACCACAGCAGGAAGTGTTGACGATGGCAAAAGCACGCTGATTGGCAGATTGCTGTACGACAGCAAATCTATTTTTGAAGATCAGCTGGAGGCTGTAAAAAAAGCCAGCATCCAAAAAGGCTCTGAATACCTGAACTTGGCACTTTTTACGGATGGGCTGAGGTCAGAACGCGAACAGGGCATAACCATTGACGTGGCCTATCGCTATTTTAACACCCCTCGCCGTAAGTTTATCATAGCCGACACACCTGGCCATGTGCAATATACTCGCAACATGGTTACGGGTGCTTCAACTGCCAATGCAGCCATCGTACTTATCGATGCCCGCAATGGAGTTATAGAGCAAACCCGCAGACACAGCTTTATTGCCTCATTACTCGGCATCCCCAGTTTGATTGTTTGCATTAACAAAATGGATTTAGTTGATTTTCAAGAATCAAGATTCAATGAGATACGGGCCGATTTTGAATTTTTTGCCAAAGACTTAAACTTCACTGACACACGCTTTGTGCCAATCAGCGCATTATTAGGCGATAATGTAGTAGAACCATCAGCCAATATGCATTGGTATCATCAAGGCACCCTGCTACAGATACTTGAAAGCATCCCGTTGGGTAATGACCTAAACTTTACCGATGCAAGATTTCCTGTGCAATACGTGGTGCGCCCATTATCAAACCAATACCACGATTATAGGGGTTATGCTGGCCGGATTGATGGAGGAATTTTTAAAAAGGGCGACAAAATAATCGTTTTACCTGCCGGGCATACAAGCAATGTAAAATCAATTGATGTTTACGAAGGCTCTGTTGAACAAGCCTTTCCACCCATGTCAGTTACCATACAACTGGAAGATGACATTGATATTAGCCGTGGTGATATGATTGTTAAAGAGGATTCCCTGCCTCAAGTTGACAATGAATTTGAGGCAATGGTTTGTTGGATGAACCCAACCCCCTTAAAAATCGGCGGTTTTTATGCCTTAAAACATACTACACGCGATGTACGGGCAGTAATAAAGGATATAGTGTATAAAGTAGAAATTACTACCTTAGATCAAAACTGCGAGGACAAATCGTTAAAAATGAATGAGATAGCTCGTTTACGAATAAAAACGACCAAACCCTTGGTTTTCGATCCATACAAACGCAACCGCAAAACAGGCAGCCTAATCTTGATTGATGAAGCTACCAATGAAACCGTGGGAGTTGGAATGATTCAATAGGCATTTGAAATACATACTGTTGTAAAAACAACCTACAATGATCTGGATTAATATTGCACGCTTTGTGGTTTTAATAGTTGTACAGTTGCTTTTGCTGAACAATATCAATTTAGGAGGGCTCGTAAATCCGTATCTATTTGTATTGTTCATCTTGAAATTGCCTTTTAGTACACCAAGGTACCTATTGTTGTTTTCGGCATTTTTTTTGGGGCTCATCTTGGATATTTTTGCAAATTCGCCCGGCCTCAATGCTTCAACTTGCCTTATGGCAGCTTTTGCTAGGCCCTACATAGTTGGTTTGGTAACCTCAAAGCGGAGTTTCGATACAGGCATTCAACCCTCTGTTAAAGACATGGGCCTGGGTTGGTATTTGGCATATTCCACAATCTTGGTTAGTATTCACCATTTAGCCTTCTTTTTTGTTGAAATGTTTAGTTTTCAAGAATTTGGCTTCACATTGATTAGGGCAATGTTAAGCATTGGCTTCACTATGCTTCTGGTGTTTTTAACCGAATATCTCTTCTTTAGGCCAAAAGCCTAAGCAATTATTCGCCGCCTAGCGACTATTTAACAGCTAAAAATTTCCCCTTCTTGATTTCAACCTGCATAGAAGCAACACCTACAAGAACCATCTTTGGATGGTCGCAAACGATCTCTAAGCTATATTGCCCTTTTTCACGCAATTCAATTTCGGGCCAAATTGCTGCACTAGCAATCCATACCGACCCCGTTTGAACGCCTTTATGGGTTCCATTTAACGACTTCAGCCAAAAACGCTTTTGCATTACCCGTATTTCACCTGAAGGGCTCGTAAGTGTACACACCAAAGGAAGTTCCGTGCCACTGAACAATTGCATATAGCCTATTTTTAACGCGATATAATATGTCTCTTGGGTTCCGCTGCTTTCAAAAGTAAACTCAACAGGTTCAAATTTGGGCCAGGAATTCTCTTTAAACTCTTTTTTCTCCATGCTCAAAGTTCCTTTACCTCCACAACTATATATAAAAGGTATCAAAACCACAAAAAGAGATCTTAAAATCAAATTTTTCATTGGTGAATAATTGAGATTTTCAATATAATAGGTTGGTGATCAGAATTTTTAAAAGCTAAATCAATCGTTTTAACTTCTTCAATCCTTATGTTTGGCGATGTTATAAAGAAATCAATAACGGTGGTTTTAGTAACACCATGTTTATAACTGATACTCAAATCGCGGTTGGTTGGCAGGCTGCTATCAAACGAAAACCGCCAGTCATGTGGAAAGCCCCACTTTATTTCAGGCTCAATGGCAAAACCTACGTAACCTTTGCCAAGCAATTTGGGGTTAAAACCAGGAGGGTTCGTGTTAAAATCGCCTCCAATTACAACATAATTGCCATTTGCAAACTCATGCAGGGCCAATTCTTTAAGTTCTTCAATTTGTTGTTGGCGCTGACTGCCATCATCAAAAGCTGTGTTGTGTGTGTTTATTACCACTAATTGCTTTTGACCGCCTACTATATATCGGCTAATATGAAAACAGCGGTCGAGCATAAACAAATCAGTTGGAAATGAAAAAGATCCAGGAAGAGAAATACGCTGCGATTCAAAAGGACGGTATTTAGATAAGGTCGTGAGCCCTGCCAGCACCCTTCCCATTGGTTTTGTAATGGGCATTGGCACAAATTTAACGTCATAGTTTTTAACAAACGTGGCTTCAAATGTCTTGTGATGCTCAGAAAGCGCTTTAAACTCATCAATGTAATACGTACGGGCAGCATGTTGGTCAACTTCTTGCAATAATATAAAGTCTTGGACCAGGCTTTCTGTAAGCAATTTATTGATCTCAAACAAATTGCGTTCAGTTACTTCCTTTGTGGTCCGTGTTTTTGTTCCTCCATCATAAAAAAAATCCATTTCAGAATCAAGACCGGCATAGCCAATATTCCAGCTAAGAAATGTAAATTGCGTGCTTGTATCGTTTATTGCTATTCCGTTGCCTATGATTGGCAGATCTTGTATTTTATCAGGCCTATAATCAGTAAGATATACGTATAATAGAAAAAAGATAGCAGCAAAAACTACCAGCATTATAAGTTTTAGAATGACTTTAATTACCCTTACTATCATATTCTACTGAGATTTGTTCCAAAATTAGGTACTTTTTTTCTATTTTTACCCCCAGAAGCTGACAAAAGCCATCTATGATCTTTCGTAAACACAGAATTGCCTGTTTTTCAATCAACACAGTTTTATGGAATTGTTTCAACCTTTTATTAATGGAATAGCGATTGGGCTTACCTTAGCCTTGCTAATTGGGCCAGCACTGTTTGTGTTGATTCAAACAAGCATACATCGTGGTTTTAGGTCGGGCTTATTTGTTGCTATTGGAATATTTGTTAGTGATGTGGTTGTGCTTTTATTATGCCACACAGGGGTAACACAAATTTTGGGTGACGATCCAAGACAAAATTTTTACTTTGGGATTATTGGCGGTATAGTGCTCGTAATTTTTGGAACCTATACTTTTACCAGAAAACCTGAGGTTGAAGGCGATGACTCAGAACCTGAGATGAAAGTCAAGATTAAGGCACGTGGCCCATTAGTGTATGTGCTAAAAGGATTTTTCTTGAACATTGCCAATCCGGGCGTTTGGTTTGTTTGGCTTACTGCTTTGGTTGGTGTAAGTTCGGCCTATGGTGTTAACAACAAAGCATTGTTATACTTCTTTATTGGTGCAATTGCCACCATTCTCGGTACAGATACTTTGAAATGTTTTATAGCTAACAAAATCAAACATTTAATGAATCCAAAAGTTGTTACATGGACAAATCGGATTGTCGGGATGGTTCTCATTGTTTTTGGCACGTACCTAATAATGAATGTGTTTTTTGATATAAAACACATGATTCCTTTCACAAAACACTAGGAGCGCTGTTTAGTCTAAGTCGTTCTAAATTAAGAGATAACCAACTACTAATGAATCGCCAACACAATTATGCTGTTGAATCAACTCAGCAATGATTCTAAATCTTCTGGTTTAAAAGGTTTGCTTAAATAATCGTCCATGCCTGAAGATAGGCATTTTTCGCGGTCTTCTTTCATTGCATTCGCCGTAAGTGCCACAATTTTAATCCTTTTTCCGGGTGTTTTGTTCCTTTCAAGCTCACGAATAATTTTGGTAGCTTCAATGCCATCCATTTCTGGCATCATTATATCCATCAGAATCATATCGTACGAGTTTTTGCTAAACTTATCCACGGCTATTTTGCCATTCATTGCTACATCAACCGTAAAACCCATCTTTTGCACTACCATCATAGCTACTTTTTGGTTTATCAGGTTGTCTTCGGCAAGCAAAACATGAAGTTTTTTAGTTGGATTCATGGGTTTGCTGGGTTCTGTGTTAGTAGAAGTGTTTGTATTTGAAACTTCAAAACTGCTCGTAACTACACGTTCTCCGTCTTCCATATTAAGGGTAAACCAAAATGTGGAGCCATTGCTTTCATAGCTCTCCACTCCAATATGACCACCCATTAACTCTACCAGGTTTTTTGAAATGGCTAGTCCTAAACCTGTTCCCCCAAATCTACGGGTAAAAGAAACGTCAGTCTGTGAAAACGTTTTAAAAAGATTTTGCAATCGGTCTTGGGGAATACCTATCCCTGTATCAACTACCTCAAAACGTAGCACGTTCTTGGAACCCACCTTATCTTCTACGCTGACCGAAATCCGCACACTACCATGTGACGTAAATTTTATTCCATTGTTAACCAGATTAATAAGAATTTGCTTCAATCGCGTAGGATCACTCTTAACAAACTGAGGAACAAAAGGTGAAATGCTATGCGAAAGCCCAAGTCCCTTTTCATCAGCCTTAAGTTTAAGCAGTTTTACAACATTCTCAATTTCGTTATGTAGATTAAAACTAATGTGTTCAAACTGAAGCTTTCCTGACTCAATTTTTGAAATATCCAAAATTTCGTTAATAATAATCAACAGATTATCAGAAGAATTAAGGATTATGTTAAGCGCATCACGTTGATCTTTTGTTAAGTCGGTGTTTTTTAGCACATTGGCCATACCAACGATACCATTCATAGGTGTCCTGATTTCGTGGCTCATATTGGCTAAAAACAAGGATTTTGATTGGGTGGCTTCTTCGGCACGGCTTTTGGCTTCTATCAAATCAGTATTTATCCGCTCTAGCCGAATATTTTGACGTTTAATTTCATCTTGTTGGGCTTCATTCTCACGATATTGCTTTGCCAGCAAACCTGATGACCGTTTACGAAGCAAGGTTTGATAAATGAGAACAACACCCAAAAAAACAACGGCAGCAATGGCTATAATCAACCAACTATTAACTACAGGTTTAAAACTTTCAGCTTGGTTACCAGAAACCTGGGTCGCATCTAAGGTGATTAGGTACGTGTATTCAGAATTTTTAACTCGCTGAACATTTGCAGCTTTATCTTTATAAGATGATGCCAGAATTGCAAACTCCAAGGCTGATTTATAGTCATTCTGGCGCAGCTTTAATCCTGAAATACTTGCTGCAAGCCTTTCAAGAAGCTGATAATCATCTCCAGCAGAAATTGATTGGTAAAGGGATTGGAGCAGTTGGCTTGGATCCCGTTTATCAGGATTTAGGCCACTAAGTATAAATCTATACTGAATATTTGCGCTTAGGTTGATATCAGGGGTTTGTTGGGCTGCCAGCAAAGCTTCTGTGAATACTTTTTCAGTTTCTGTTGCCATTTTGTCGCGTAGCAACAACTCGGCATAGTCAGTTAAACACTGAGCAAGATTTTTATAGAGACCAAGATTTCGAAAAGTTTCAATGGCTCTTTTGTAATGCGATTTAGCTTGTGCGTCTTGATTTGCAGTTGCAAATGCTTTTGCAATGTTATGGTCAAATTTTGCCTGAAACCCCTCATGGCCAGGAGCATTAAAAAATCGTCCGCTTTCAGAAATCAACACATCTGCCTTTGCATAATCCTTTAACAAAATCTGCAACTTGACGCTGCATTCCCAAAACCGAGCTTGAATACCCGCTTTAATTTTACCATCGTTCCCTTCATCAAAGTTTATGGCTATTGCATCCAAAATTTCAGCACATTTTTGCATCTCGCCCAACTTTATGTTAGCTTCACACAGTAAAAGGCTGGCATGGACAAATAATTGATCTTTAGTATTTTGAGAGAGTTGAATGGCTTTTTGGGCAAAGTAAACCATAAACTCGGGTTGTCCGTCATCACTTAACTTCTCAGCTAAAAAAATATAATTGCTTGCAACAACCGTATCATTGCCACTTTTATGCAGAAAGGCATATAAACTATCTGCCAATCTTACCGTCCCACTCGCTAATGCGGGCCATGACAGGGTAATAACAACTACGAGTAAAAGCGTTCTTCTCATGCGACGGAAGGGTTCGGTAATAAGGGTGTAAATATCACAAAAATCATGCAATTATCCAACAAAAAATGTTAAACAATTTAAAACAAGAGACTTAAAGAAAATATAAGCAATATTAATTTCAAAATTATTCCAATAACTAAACAAATAGGTTCAAAAGCAGGTTAACAATTTCATCGCTTTTAAATGGCTTTGTAATGTATCCATCCATACCCGAATCAAGGCACACTTCCTTGTCTTCTTTCATGGCATTGGCCGTAACGGCAACTATGGTAACACGAGCGGGAAGTTCGCCAGACATTTCTTTGTTTCGTATGGCAATAGTAGCTTCTAACCCATCCATTTCCGGCATTTGTATATCCATTAAAATCAAATTATACTGATTTTTTTGATGGAGTTCCAAAACCTCCAACCCATTTAGTGCCAAATCAGGCTTCATGCCCAATTTCTGCAAGGTTAACATGCCCACCCGTTGATTAATCAGGTTGTCTTCGGCTAACAGAATCTTAAGATGTTTTGGAAGCTTCAAAGTATCCGGATCTTGGGTATTTAGCTGTTTATCAATAAGGCTTGCTTTTATCATTAACTTATTTTCGGGTAAAACTGCGGCAATTGCTTGATGCAGTTGATGAATTTTAACAGGTTTATTTAGGTAAAAGTCAATTCCTGCTTTAGCCAATTCAGCCTTGTTGAGCATATCTGTTATGGATGAAAGCATTATTATCTTATTGTTAGCCAACAGCTTGTTCGTTTTTATCCTTGTAGCAAGCTCTAAGCCTGAAAGCCCAGGCATTTGCTGATCTAAAAGTATTACATCAAAAGAACGACCCTGCGCAGCGGCTTCTTTAAGCTTATCAAGACCTTCAAACGGATCGGACGACTCTTGAGCCTTGCAGTTCCATAAGTTCAAGTATTTTACAAGTATTTGACGGTTAGTGGCATTATCATCGATAATAAGAACTGTAAGCTTTTCAAAACTGTTTTCAACCTTTTGTGTAGCGCTTTGTTCCACAATTTTGAGTTCCACCGTAAAGGTAAAGGTAGAACCTAAGCCCGGTTGAGAATCAACATGAATAAGGCCTTTCATAAGGCCAGCCAATTTTTGAGATATGGCCAAACCAAGCCCCGTTCCGCCATATTTGCGCGTTGTAGATGCATCAATTTGCGAGAATGAGCGAAAAAGCTTTTTAAGGCCTTCTTCAGTCATTCCAATTCCAGTATCCTTTACCACAAACTTAACCTCTATCTCATCTCCCTTTATTTCAACAACTTCAGCTGAAATCAGCACCTCTCCATGTTCAGTAAATTTCAGCGCATTGTTACTGAAATTCAAAATTATTTGCCTGAGCCTTATTGGATCGGTGAGTACAAAGCTGGGCATACGGACATCTATATAGGTGTTCAGCTCAATGCCTTTTTCGTTTGCTTTCAATTTGATAATATCTGCCACCTCTTCAATTATCTGGGGTATCGAAACTGCTGTTTCCTCTAACTCCAGCTTTCCTGCCTCAATCTTCGAAAAATCAAGAATATCGTTGATAATCGTCAATAAATTGTTGGCCGAAGTGTGTATAATGCCCAAGTATTCTTGCTGTTCGTCGCTCAAGGGAGTTTGTTTAAGTATCTCTGCCATTCCCATCACACCGTTCATTGGTGTGCGTATTTCGTGGCTCATATTTGCCAAGAACACGCTTTTAGCCTGACTAGCCATTTCGGCCTTTTCCTTGGCTAGGTTTAGGCTTTGCAGCAAGCCGTTTTTCTCAGTAAGGTCGCTAAAAAAAACAACACGGCTCTTCTGGTTACTATCGTTCAGCACATCAGTGGCCGAAGCATTAAGCACTAGCTTATTCGATAAAGAAGTCATTCCTTGGAAATCGTTAAAACAAGCCCCTTTATTGGTCATAAACTCTTGATAATCTTCTAATCCTTTCTCAAACACCGATGGATGGAGCAAAAGCTGATAGTTCTTTCCTATAACCTGGCTTTGCTCATACATAAAGAGCTTGCAAAAAGCCGTATTACAACGCTCTACAACACCAGTTGAATCAATAAATGCTATTCCAATAGGTGTAGTTTCAATTATGCTGTTAATTCGATGCGATATCTCCCTAAGCTTACGTTGGGAATCTTGATAAAGCTTTTGTATGGTTGACCACTGCTGAGACGCCGATTTAAGAAGTTTGTTTTCCTTCTCAAGCATAGCCAAGCGCTCACTTAATTCTTCGTACTGCATCACAACGATTTTAATAGGACGGGTAAATTAAGTCTAAGCCACAACTTACATTTTCGAGGTAACGAATGGCGTCTTTAACAAAGTTACTAGGTATAAGCGCCCCATGCTGTGGAAAGATTGCGTTTATAGGTAGATGCTTTATCCGGTTAGCGAATCCCTTGGTGGCAATATTGCTTGCCATGTAATCTAAATGAAAAAGATCCATTTTTAGGGCGTGGCTATTAAAATCTTGAACCACGCTTGTAAAATCAGTGTCAAGGGCAGCCCAAATATCGCCCGAAAACAAAACACCCGTTTCAACATCAAAACTGGTGAAAGCACCCGGAAAATGGAGGAACGGCGCTTCGGTAAACCGAATACTTGCCCCACTTGCAAATGTGTAGATAGGATGCAAAACAATGTCATAAAAAGTATAATTGCTTGCACCATAATGGGGTAAAAGCACATTAGTCCGTCCTGAGGAAATCACCAACATATCAGGGAAGGCTTTTAGCCATGCCGGCATTGAGGAAGCAACATCAGGATCTTGGTGGCAAAGAACCATCCCTTTAATTTTTGATGGGGCAATAATATCACTAACTCTTTGTAACACATAATCATAATGAAGAATACTCCCTGGATCTATCAACAATGCTTCATCGCCATCAACAACTAGATAGGTGTTGCACCTAAAGGCGTCCTCATCAGGCATTCCAATCCAATAAATCTGATGTTGACCCTTTTCTACCAACAATGGAGGGTTCGTGGTCCAGGGACTTTGCCCCGCATCGAGAAAAAAAACTGGTTTGTTCATGGGTTAGCTATTTTGAAAATACTTCTGGATAGTTTTTGAAAAATCTTCAAACCTAAAAGGTTTGCTAATAAAATCATTCATACCTGCCGAAAGGCAGGCCTGCCTATAGGCTTCGGTAACATTAGCCGATAAGGCAATTATGACTGTTGGCTTTATTTTTTGCACTTTTTCGGCTTCGCGTATGGCTTTTGTGGCATCAATCCCATTCATTACTGGCATTTGTATATCCATAATTACCAAGTCATACGGATTTCTAAGATAGGTCTCAAACCCTATTTGTCCATTCTCGGCGCAATCGCCAATGTGCCCTAGCTTGCGCAAAGTTGCTAAGGCAACCTTCTGATTCAACAAATTATCTTCAACCACCAAAACTTTTAACGGCTTGATGGAGGTTGTACTAAAGGTAGATTTTGGGGAGACCTCGTGCTGGTGCAATGGAATTACGGTGGTATCGGAAAACACCGTGAACCAAAACTCAGAGCCTTTTCCTTTAACACTTTGCAGACCAATTTCACCATCCATTTTTTCTACAAGTTTCTTGCAAATGGCTAAACCCAAGCCAGTACCTCCAGCAGTTGTAAGCTGATTGTCAACTTGAACAAAAGGCTTAAATAGCCTACTCTTTTGGTCGTCATCTATTCCTGGACCCGTGTCGGTTATCGAAAACTTGAGCTTCATACGGTATTCTGAAGCGGCCAAAAGTTGGCACGAAAGAGAAACAACCCCGTTGGTAGTAAACTTTATAGCATTATTAACCAAATTGTTAATTATTTGGCCAACTTTTACCTCGTCTAGAATTGCATATTCAGGCAAGGATGGATTGGAAATCACTTGAATAATATTGCCCTTCTCTTCGGCCTTATGCTTGTAAAGCTTAGCCGCATTCGTTAGTAAACTATTGATTACCAATCGTGTTGGATTGATACTGATCTGATTGGCCTCGATTTTTGAAAAATCGAGCAAGTCGTTAATTATACCCAACAAATTGCTCGAGCTCTGACAAATCAAATTTATATGTTCGCTTTGCTCTTCATCTAACTCAGTAGTTTTCAACATTTCAGCCATTGCCAAGATACCACTCATGGGCGTTCGTATTTCGTGGCTCATATTGGCCAGGAACATCGATTTAACGCGGGTCTCTTCTTCGGCCTTTAATTGAGCTGCTTTTAGGGCGGTATTGGTCTTCTTTAAATCTGTAATATCATGGCAAACCGACTGAAATTCAACAATATTATCATCCTTATAAAATGCCCGTAGCGTATGGTTTACCCAACTCTCAGCATGGCTGCCGTTATCAATGCGATGTTCAAACCTTACAATTCTGTTCTGTGGATTAAAACTTCGCAAGGCATTGCTTGCCACATCCATATCAGCAGGAACCACTATCTCGAACATATTCAAGCCAACAAGCTCATTAATAGGTTTATGTAATAAATTACAAAATGCTTGATTGGCAAATGAAATACAATAATCAGGACCCGACCTAAAAACCAAATCTGCCTGGTCATCAACAATGCTTTGATACAGTGCTTCAGAACGTTTAAGCTCTGCACGGATTTGTTCTAATCCAAGAAAAACATTCACCTTACTTAGTAAGATGTCCTTATTCAATGGTTTTGTCAAATAATCAACAGCACCTGTTTCGTAACCTTTGTAAATGTGCATCTCGTCATAAAAGACTGCCGAAAGGAAAATAATGGGAGAAAACGTGTTATTTGTCTCATTCTTAATCATATTAGCCAACTCATAACCATTCACCTCGGGCATTTCAACATCAAGAATGATAAGTGCCAATTCAGTGCTTGAAGCAATGCGCATTGCCTCGTGGTAATTTGTGGCCATATGAATTGTAGTACGCAGATCCTTAAGGAGCTGTGAAAGCTGCAAGAGGTTCTCCTTAAGGTCGTCAACAATTAGTATGGAAGGTTTTGCCAGTTTCTCCATCATATTTTTGGTTTCACGTCATGAACAAAGATACAATATTTGAATTATCTTTGATGCTAATATTAACAAAGCCATTTGTTAAAGAAAAACTTCGTTTGAAGCTATTCTGATTGCTGTTTTATTTAAGGCGCTGACATTGGCGATGTTATTGTATGTAAAAATATTCTTCCGCAAGGATTTTCATCATGAAAAAGGAAAAAAATAGCCGTAAATCGGCTGGGAGTTTTGTAACCAATGTGTTGGCCGTTTTTGGTAACACTCCTTTCAAGTCGTTTAATTACAAACAAGTTGCCTCGGCCATGGGCGTCAAAGATAAAGCAACTCGATCAATGGTTAACAGCGTTTTAGGCGATTTAACCAGGCAAAACATCCTGCAAGAAGTAAAACCCGGCAAATTTAGGCTTGAGCCTTCGCAGGTGGCTAAAGTAAGTAACCATAAAAAATTCATTACCGGCATTGTTGAAATGAAACAAACTGGTAAAGCATACGTGATTTCAAAAGAATTGGGTGAAGATGTTTACATTGCAGCATCCAACACCAATCATGCACTTAATGGAGACAAGGTAAAGGTTTATGTATTCCCCAAACGCTCGGGCCGCAAAACTGAAGGCGAAGTGCTCGAAGTACTCGAAAGAGCTAAAATACAATTTGTTGGAACCGTTCAAACCTCTAAAAACTATGCGTTCCTCATTCCTGATAACCAAAGCATGGTGGTTGACATTTTCATACCAGGCGACAAGCTCAACAATGCCAAAAACGGCGATAAAGCCGTGGCCCAATTGACTGAATGGCCCGAACATGCCAACAATCCCTTCGGTGAAATCATTAAGGTTCTTGGCCGCCCTGGCGACCACAATGTTGAAATGCAATCCATTCTTGTTGAGTTTAATTTCCCCTTAGCTTTCTCAAAATCAGCCGAAAAAGAGGCAGACCAGATTGCTGAAAGCATACCCGAAAACGAAATCAAGCTCCGCCGCGACTACCGCAATATTTTTACCATTACCATCGACCCTGTTGACGCCAAAGATTTCGATGATGCATTATCTCTTAAGAAACTGCCTAACGGCAACTGGGAAGTTGGGGTACATATTGCAGACGTCTCGCATTTTGTAAGGCCCGGAACAGCCATTGAAAAAGAAGCTGAAGAACGTGGAACCTCTGTATATCTTGTAGATAGGGTTATCCCCATGCTGCCCGAAAAACTCTCGAACCATGTATGTTCGTTAAGGCCAAAAGAAGACAAGCTTTGCTTTGCCGCCATATTTGAACTAACACCTGATGCCGTTATGGTAAATGAGTGGTTTGGCAAAACGGTTATATGCTCTGATAGGCGTTACAGCTACGAAGAGGTCCAGCTTATGATTGAGGGTGCCGAAGGCGATTACAAAACAGAATTGCTTGTGCTACACGATTTAGCATCCAAACTCCGCAAGGAACGCTACCGCAAAGGCTCCATAAACTTTGAATCGCAAGAGGTTAAGTTTTACCTCGACGAAAACGGCAAACCTATTGGCGTGTACATAAAAGAACAAAAGGAAGCACATAAGCTTATTGAAGATTTTATGTTGTTGGCAAACCGCAGGGTTGCCGAATTGGTGGGCAAAAAGAAAGGAACTGGCGAACCGCACACCTTTGTTTATAGAATACACGATGAACCTTCGCCCGAAAAAATCAACAACTTTTCGCAATTTGTAAGCAAGCTGGGTTATTCGCTTAAGCTGGGTTCACGTAAAACCCTGGCAAGTTCTATGAATAAGCTATTTAACGATGTAGCTGGCAAAGGCGAAGCCAATATGATTGAATCTATTGCCATTCGCACAATGGCAAAAGCCGTGTACTCAACCGATAATATCGGACATTATGGTTTGGCATTCCCTTTTTATGCTCACTTTACCTCCCCTATCCGCCGTTATCCTGATTTAATGGTACACCGGCTGTTGTTCGACTTCTTAAATGGCAAGCCATCAGCCAATAAGGAGGCTTATGAACAACTTTGTGTGCATGCCAGCGATATGGAACGCAAGGCTGTAGAGGCCGAGCGAGCTTCGGTAAAATACAAACAAGCCGAATTTTTGGCCGATAAAGTTGGGCAAGTTTTCGATGCCCTGATCTCGGGTGTAAGCAAATGGGGCATTTATGCCGAAATTGTTGGCAACAAATGCGAAGGCATGATACGGCTTCGCGACCTGACCGACGATTTCTACTACCTTGATGAAGAAAACTACCAAGTTATTGGCCAACGCTATGGCGAAGCTATAAAATTGGGCGAGGCTGTCAAAATAAAGGTTAGAAACGTTGATATTCAGCGCAAACAAATCGATTTTGAGCTTATCAGAAAATCAAAGCCTTTCTGAGGTGTTGTCAGGATTATTGAGTTCAATCAAGTATTTGCCAAAGCTAAACCTTAAAAAGCCAAATGCTATGGAAACGTTCGGGTTCTCCTCACGGAACAAACTCGAGATATCATGTGTGGCAACTCCTACTTCCCAAGCCTTTAAAGCACCAACAGTTAGCCCAAATGGCACATTAAAACGATAATTGCCTCCTGTTGTAATGCCCGCTGATAAACGCAATCTACCAACTACATTGTAACGCGCGCCCAGGCCAAACATTGGTTTGTCCATACTCCCTGGAGCTTCATTCATAGGCATCATCATATCAAACCCAACTTCAAGGCCTGCTGCTGGCAGGTACACCGCACCCATCCTTAAATGTGTTGGCAAATTCACCGTACTGCTTTCCAATCCTTCCCAAGCAAACAGTTGGTCTTCAACAGCTATCGAATTCACAATATCGTCAATGGTTTCTGATCCCAAGCCCGGGGTTTCAATACGCTTGATGGTAGCGCTGTAACTGGCTGTATAAACATTTCCATCCCATTTAACACTTCCTAAATCATTCAAAGCCATGCCAACCCGCAACCTGTTTCTATAAATAAAGGACAAACCAAGGTCAAAACCAAGGCCACGTCCTGCGGGCGAAAACACACCGCCATCCTTGTTTGATGGCGAAGGTTGTGGATAATCCATCTCGAACATGGGTGATAATGCCGAAATGCCGGAAATATTTTTGTCGTCAATACGGATGTCGATCATTGCAAAACCTTGAACGTACTTAAGATCAACTCCACCATAAAAAGCTAAGTCTTCGTTTTTGAACAATTTTCGGCCATATCCAAAATAATAATCCCGAGTCCAAATGGTTGAAAACGATGTTCCAGAAAACAGCGAACTAACTGATTTTGGTTGCGAAGAGATACCAGCGACGGTAATTCCATTTTCGATAACTTTTTCGTCGAAATACTCCGCATTAAACCCTAACCACAGCAATTCAGCAGCAGCATTATTCAATTCCATGTTCCATGAAACCCTGTCACGAACCGAAACAGCAAAGCCGCCAACTTCGGGATGTTGGTACGAAAATGCAAGATTGTTGGAGCCGAAATCGGAAGCCGAACGTGCATTTGTAAACCGCCGTGCTGCATCAACCTTCTCTGCTTCGGTATATGATTCCTCGCTAAAAAAACGGGTGATGTCTTTTTTGGTGAGTGGCTCCGAATAAATAGAGGCTGATATTTCGGAAAGCCCCAAATGAATGCTTCGGGTATCTGATGACCACCCAAGATTCGATGGATTTATTCCGAGACATTGATAATCACTAACTAATGCCGTTGCAATGCCCGTTCCTGTTACATTAAATGCACCTAGTTCGCCCTGGCTTTTTAGGGCTATAGGCAGTAGGGCTAAACCAAAAATAATTGTAAATACTTTGTTCATAGCTTATTAAACAAATTTGAAACTTTCTTGTTTGTATATTGGTCAAAGATACTATCAAACCATCCAATTTTGCAACTCATTCGGGTTACATTTGGAGGTTATGTAAAAAATACTGTATCTTTGCAGCCGATTTAAAAAAAGTATTAACTAAAACATTTACAATGAATTATGTAGTAAGAAGGTTCGTTTTTATACTATTATTTATTGTCGCAAGTTCAATAAACTTTTCGTTTAAGTATTCAAATTCAACTAATTACAACGATTCATCCTTTTGTTTACCAGGCAATAGTTTTCTTGATAAACTAGCTACCCAAGGATACCTTACTGTGGCTATTTGTAAAGACACTGATGGGCTTTATATTTCTGATGGTCAACCTATTGGCTTCCAATATGACCTTTTGGTTAATTTTGCCTCGCACCTTGGCCTAAAGCTTAAATTAGTTCCGTATAACAGTAATACGGATGCAATTTCGGCGATAAGAGCGCAAAAAGTTGATTTATTTTCAGGAGATTTTAATTCAACCCAAGTTATTGATTCATCAATTAAACTAAGCTGCGCTTTTGATAGCACTAACTACATTCTGGTACATCATAAGAATACAAGCATTCCAAAAAAAGGCAGCCCTGCCACTTTTTCTGGTGGATATCATAATGCTAAAGGACTCTCGAACAACATCTTTGTAACAATCTACAACACACCCAAGCTTACTAGCATCGCCAAAACGGCTTTCTGGAGATCAAACGGCGAGCTATCGCTCGAGTTTACATCAAAGCCATTGAATAAAGTTCTAAATCAGATAGCGGAAGGCAGTGTTCAATTTACATTGCTTGAAGAACACATTGCCCAATTGCAAGCTGCCCAATTTCCAAAGCTCTCGTTTGAGTCACTAATAGATTCACACACTTTAAGGTGGGCCGTTTCAATGCATAATCAAGCATTTATGAAGTACACTTCCGATTGGGTTAGCTCATATAGCAAAACTTCTGATTTTAAATCCCTTAAGGCAAAATACACCAACAAAGCCGTGAGAGCCACTAAAAAAGAAGCAGGCAACACTTTAGCTAAGGTGAGCACCATTTCAGAATACGACGAGCTATTAAAAAGCTTAAGCCGATCGCTTAAGTGGGACTGGCGATTACTGGCAGCGCTTATATCGCAAGAATCGGGTTTTCGTCATTTTTCGCGTTCGCCTGATGGAGCCATTGGCCTTATGCAAATTATGCCATCAACAGCCCTAAAACTAGGAATGGATTCAATAACAGGCCCCCACGACAACATAAAGGGTGGAGTAAAGTACTTAAGGCTGTTGCAAAAAAGCTGGGAACGGCTTATTCCGGATCCCGAGGAACGCATAAAATTCGTTTTAGCTTCGTATAACGTTGGCATTGGGCATGTTTATGACGCAAGAAACCTGGCTGCTAAATACCACTACAACCCGAACAAATGGAATGACAATGTGGAGTTTTTTATGCAAAAGAAAACCCTACCGGCCTATTACAACGACCCCGTAGTAAAATTGGGCTATTGCCGTGGCAATATCCCAATAAAATACGTATCAGAAATTTATGAACGTTACGAGTTGTATTGCGCACTGGCAAAGCGATAAAAAAAAAGCAGTTGTACCAAATGGCATAACTGCTTACATTGTGTTTTAAGCTAACTCTTACATTGATTTTTTAAGTTGCTCGGCCCATGTTTGAATGCGATCATGGGTAAGTTCTGGTTGACGGTCTTCGTCAAGGGCCAAGCCTACAAACACATTGTTTACAACGCCTTGCGAATTAGTAAACCTATATCCTTCCACAGGCCATTCGCCAATAAACGCTGCATTGGTTTTAGCAAATTCTTCGTGCATTACGCCAAGGCCATCCACAAAATTATCGGGATACAAAATTTGGTCTCCGAGGCCAAATAAGGCTAATTTTTTGCCGGCAAGACAACCTTGTGGCAAATCTTTAAAAAACTGCGACCATTTGTTGGAGCTGCTGGCATCTTGCCATTTACCGGCTCCAACCGTTGAACCGCCTGCAATTACCAAATCGGCAGCTGTTAACTCGTTAATTGTTACTTCTGATACGGGCTTAAGCACCGTATTCTTATCAGCGAACTTTGAGGCAATTGCTTTTGCAGCCATTTCGGCATTGCCCCCTAAAGGCCAATATACTATTAGAATGGTATTCATTTTAGTTGTGGTTTATGATTTAACGTTTAAGCAAACTTTCGAACTATTTTATCTACTGTATCAACATATCCCCCGCCGAAAAGGTTCACATGAACCAATAAGGGATAAAGGTTTGCAACGTCAGTTCTTTCCTTCCAGCCTTTTTCGAGCGGATAAATGCTTTGGTAACCCTCATAAAAACGCGCAGAGAAGCCTCCAAAAAGCTGGGTCATCGCGATATCCATTTCACGATGGCCATAATAAACAGCAGGATCGATGAGGTAAGCGGTTTCATTCTTGCCGCACAGATAGTTACCCGCCCATAAATCACCGTGTAACAAAGCCGGTGGTTCATTCGTGAAAAAATCTGGCAACCGAACAAATAAGGCATCAAACGCCAAGGTTGATCTCTTTGAAATCTTCCCACCATTACGTGCAATTTTGAGCTGAGGAACAATACGTTGCAAAATAAAAAATTCTTCCCAGGCATTGTGTTGGAGGTTTGATTGCTCCAAACTACCTATATAATTGTTGAAGTCGAGCCCAAATCTAGGCTGCGTACATTGATGCAGTTTGGCGATTTTTTGTCCAAAATCGAACATAAACTCGGTTCCAAAATATTGTTTGTCAATATATTCAAGTACAAGAAACGCAATATCTCCTGCCTTGCCCGTTCCCACAACGCTAGGGATGCTGACAGCCTTTGATGAACGGAGCAATTCGAGGCCCATGGCTTCCTTTTCAAGCATATCAAAAGCTTTTGGAGCGGCATTGTACTTTACAAAAAAGCTGGAATGAGAGGTTGTGATTTTAAACGCTTCGTTAATATCGCCGCCTGCCACAGTTTGATGATGCAAATAGTGGCCTTCGGCAGCATTGGCTGACAAAAAACGAACAACAGACTGAAGAAGGGTGGAACTTGGCATAGGCTTTTTCTATGCTAAAAGTACAAAACTATAACAATACGTACATGCTGGTATTTCGCATTTTCTTGCCCAAAAACCGGTCGAGCATAAACAACAAACCGCCTGCAAGCGCCATCCCAATGGAGATCATAGCATATTTACCCGAAAAACCTGTTGTACCAGATGTTGAGAACATACCCTCAAAAAGAGAACTCGAACCAAAGTTTAGGTTCGTAAAATAAGAGAACACACGCAAAACAGTATCGGTAAAGGCAAAATCGCTGGTAAGAACAATAACGGCAAAAACCCCGACAGTAAGGCTAATGGCCAGCCCAGCC
Organism: uncultured Bacteroidales bacterium; assembly: GCA_964552325.1. Classification (GTDB taxonomy): domain Bacteria; phylum Bacteroidota; class Bacteroidia; order Bacteroidales; family TTA-H9; genus CAZKCK01. Next base: position 2,182 of record CAZKHA010000015.1, on the reverse strand, counting down.
CTAAAAGGCAAATTTGTATGTGTTTTTATGCTTGCCGTTTGATAAGAAGGATCGATACGCAGCATTACCTTTTGCGTAAAATCAAATGATGGCTCCATAAGAGGAGTCTTCTCAAGCATTTGTTTGATAAATAAATCCGTTTTGTTTTCCATAGCTAATTCAAATCTTTAACTTCCGTTTTGCTGAGTTTCTGAACTTCAGCGTATATTTTCTTACGAATCCGGTGTAGTTTTACTTTAACATTCGATACCGACAATGCGGTGATTTGGCTTATTTCATCAGTAGAAAGCTCGTTGATGTAAAAAAGATTGATGATTAAAGCATCTTCGGCACTCAATCCTGCAATAGCCTTCGTTACCAAGGCGTGTTGGTCCTCGGTGCTGATGTAATGCAGGCTCTCTTCAAAATCGGTTTCACTGTAGTTTTCGGTAATACTTTCGTTTAAAGGTGTAAAATCATGCTTCTTTTTCCGGGTTCTTGAAATGGCTGTGTTGTAAACAATCCGATACAACCATGTCGAAAACTTGGCATCGCCCTTAAACGTGGGCAACGAACGATACACTTTTACAAAGGCATCCATGGCAACTTCTTCTGCATCAAGCCTATTGCCAGTTATCTGAAAGGCTACATTAAAGGCTGTTGACTTATACTTATCAACCAATGAAGCAAAAGCCGCGGTTTGGCCGGCAAGTACAAGCGAAACAAAATGGCTATCGTCATGAATCTGCATGTGGGTATGACGTCAGGTTTTGGTTTGGGTTACAACACGAGCATAAAATTACTGCATTTTATGTATGTTGGCGCTTGTTGGTGAATATTTTGCTGCTGAGATTGTAACCACGTTAAGCAAGCGGCGTCAATAGAGGCATAAACACCTGAATACTCACTTAAAACTTATTTTGTATGGAAGGCATTATCATCCCAATCACCTTATTTGGAACCATTTGGGGAATTATCTACTTGTTTGTTCGCCAAAAAGAGCGCATGGCCTTAATTGAACGCGGCCTCGATGCCAATTACTTTGACAATGGCTGCGAAAAACTACAACAATTAAAATGGGGCATGGTACTCATAGGCGTTGCCCTTGGAATCTTAATCGGAAACATTCTTGCAGCTTACACACGCATCGAAGAGTGGGTAGCCTATTTTTCGATGACATTCATTTTAGGAGGTATTGCACTAATAGCCAGTTATTATGTTGGAAAACAATTCCCACCAAAAAAGCCATTAGCCTAGCCTTGTTTATTGATTAGCCGATTTACGTCGGAAAAAGACCGCTTTGTCGGTCTTTTTTTTTGCATTTACATCAATTGGAGAAAGTATTGGCGCTAGCCTGAATAACTCTTACTTAAGCTTCACACATTGCACATTAATGATAGCATGGTGATTCAATAAATTAAAACAATGGTGTTTTTGCAAACATTTCATTATCATAAACTTACAAATGAATAGCAGGCTTGGGCTGATAGTAGGCCTTATCATCAGGTTCTTACAGCAGGCCCAATATGACTAATACCAGCCTGACGGGACGTTTGCACCGAACAAGGATACGCATAGCATCCTCCAGGTCTAGGCAGATGACCTGGCAAATCTGGGTGAGCAGCTTTAGCAACGCCCTCAACAGCCGCTCCCCTAAGCGAATTTTCAATAGGCGCTATTGTGTCTGGCGGAAAACCTCCCCCAGTGTCCCATCGGCACCGAAACGTCTTTGCAGGCTCAATACAGTGTGTGTGGCCAGTGCGATTGCCGCGTCGTCAAACTGCCCATCGAAATCGGTGTTCTGGCAGCCACCAAGGCGCGGGTACTGCTTTCATTCCTTAAAGAGCGTCTCTATGGACCAACGGATCTTGTAGTGCTCTATGGCCATTAAGAATGAAAGTGTCATATCGGTGGTCAACAAAAGGGACCTGTTAGGGGCGTTATTGTACTTGATCAGGAACAGGCGCACCCTTCCGCCCTGTTTCACGCATTAGCTAGCTCCGCCCAAATATTAAGGAAAGCCTCCGGGAATAAAACCAATATGAAGTACATTTAAACCTGCAGGTTTAAAACGCCTACTTGCGCAAAGCCTAAGAATTGGCATGTTAATTACAATTATTTTTTGCTTAGTTGTTAGATGCGAAGATTGATTATTATATTTGTGGCTCGTTGTAAAAAATCATTTCTAGTATATTCAAACTTA
>CAZKHA010000014.1:0-40027 GCA_964552325.1 uncultured Bacteroidales bacterium | reverse complement strand
CCTTCTTCTTTATAATTACCAGATTTAATGGTATTTATAACTTTCATGAAGGTATCCTGAAATAAATCTTCAGCCAGATGTCTATCCTTGACAACGGTGAGGATGTAGGAGAAAATTTTATTCTTATGACGGCTAATCAAATCTTCAAGACAGGAATGGTTTCCCTGAATATAGAGATTAATCAGCTCTTGATCGCTAATTTCGTAGCTTTTCATTGAGCCTCCCATGTTTAATTGGTTTACAACTAAGAGGGTAGAGATTAACCTATAAGCAAGCCGTGTTTATTAGTAATATAATTTAGTAATGTAAAACCTCATAGCTTTACGGTATGCAAATATAACACCTTTTAAAGAAAAAGCAATAGCAAAATCATTTTTTTCGTTAAATTTATCAACAATCGGCTTCAAGCGCGCGATGTTGCCGGCAATGAAAGCCTTTTTTTGAATTCTCATCGGGGTAATAATCGTATTTTTGCAAGTTTATATCTTACTATCATGCACATTCGTACCGAAGAATTAGATCCACATAAATATATCATAATCAAAGGGGCAAGGCAGCATAACCTCCAAAATATTGATGTTGCAATTCCGCGCAACAAGTTTGTGGTTATCACAGGTCTTTCAGGTTCTGGCAAGTCATCATTGGCATTTGATACCTTATACGCCGAAGGGCAACGTAGGTATGTTGAAAGTTTAAGCTCCTATGCAAGGCAGTTTTTAGGACGAATGAGCAAGCCTGATGTGGATTATATTAAAGGAATATCGCCCGCAATTGCCATCGAACAAAAGGTTAATACCCGCAATCCAAGGTCCACGGTTGGTACATCTTCGGAAGTGTATGAATACTTAAAATTGTTTTATGCCCGCATTGGGGTTACCTATTCGCCAATTTCTGGCGAGGTTGTAAAACGGGATACCGTAACCGATGTTACCGATTATGTACTGGCATTGCCCAGTGGATCGAAGGTTATGGTGCTAGCGCCATTGGTAGCTATGCCCGATCGAAACCTGGCCGATCATCTTACGATACTTCTACAACAAGGTTTTACGCGTGTGTTGTTAGAAGATTCAATCGTGCGTATCGAAGACCTGCTTGCTGAGCAATCCCAGTCAAGCACTAAAATGGAGGTTATGGTGTTGATTGACCGTTTTGTGGTTGATAATAACCTGGCCGACAACCAAAGCCGGATTGGCGACTCGGTGCAAACCGCTTTTTATGAAGGCCATGGTAGTTGCTGGGTGAACCATAGCTATGAAACCACGTTTGAGCGAAAGGAGTTTTCGAGCCGTTTTGAAGCAGATGGCATCAGCTTTGAAGAACCAACTGTTAACTTATTTGCTTTTAACAATCCTTTCGGCGCGTGCAAAACCTGCGAGGGGTTTGGTTCAGTTATAGGCATTGATGAAGACTTGGTAATTCCTGATAAAAGCCTTTCGGTGTACGAAGATGCCGTTAGTTGCTGGAAAGGGGAAAAATTAAGTGAATACAAGCATGCTTTTATTCATTCGTCACGTACAATAAATTTTCCTATCCATAAGCCTTACTGTGAGTTATCGTCCGACCAAAAAGCAACGTTATGGCACGGAACTAGCGGCGTAGAGGGTATTGATGCATTTTTTAAAATGGTTGAAGAGAATGTGTATAAAATCCAATACCGTGTCTTGTTGTCGCGCTACCGTGGTAAAACCCTTTGCCCCGATTGCAAAGGAACCCGGCTTCGCAAAGATGCCGGCTATGTAAAAATAAACGGGCGATCGCTTATTGATTTGGTGGCCATGCCTATAGATGCATTGCTGTCATTTTTTGAAAATATTCACCTCTCTGATTTTGAGTATCAAGTAGCAAAGCGCTTGTTGATAGAAATAAGCAATCGTTTGAAAATAATGACAGATGTTGGCTTGGGATACCTCAACCTCAACCGCTTATCGAATACTTTGAGTGGTGGCGAATCACAACGCTTAAACCTTGCCACTTCACTAGGATCGAGTTTGGTTGGTTCGTTGTATATTTTAGATGAGCCAAGTATTGGCCTTCATCCACGCGATACACACCGATTGATTGATGTTTTAAAGAAACTGCGCGACATTGGCAACACCGTTATTGTGGTTGAGCACGACGAAGAAGTAATAAAAGCTGCCGATTATATTATTGATATAGGTCCACAAGCTGGAATGAATGGGGGTAAACTGGTATTTGCAGGTACAACCAAGGAACTTCTTGGTCATAGTGATTCACTTACAGCACTTTATCTAAACCATAAATTGAATATTGTGGTGCCAGCAAAACGGAAGAAATGGAAAGAGTATGTTGAAATTGTGGGGGCTTATGAGAATAACCTGAAAAATATTACGGTTAAGCTACCCATAGGTGTAATGACCGTGGTGACAGGCGTAAGTGGTTCGGGTAAAACGACCCTCATTAAACGGATTTTATTTCCGGCACTACGCAAAATGGCGGGTGGTTTTGCCGAGAAAACAGGCAATTATGTGAAGCTGACAGGTGATTACCGAAAGTTTGAAACCATCGAATTGGTTGATCAAAATCCAATTGGACGCTCTACCCGTTCTAATCCAGCAACATATGTTGGTGCTTATGATGAAATCCGTAATTTGTTTGCCGACCAACAACTTGCACGTGTTAGAGGTTATAAGCCTGGGTATTTTTCATTTAATATTGAAGGTGGCCGTTGCGAAGAATGCGAAGGCGATGGACGGGTAAAGATCGAAATGCAGTTTATGGCCGATATTTTTCTCACTTGCGATAGTTGCCATGGAAAACGCTTTAAAGATGAAGTGCTGGATGTAAAATTGCACGACAAATCAATTAGCGATGTGTTGGATATGACTATTGACGAAGCCATAGCCTTTTTTGGTACAGAGGCCAAGCCCAATGATGCGGGTAATAGGATTAAGGCTAAGTTATTGCCACTGCAAGATGTTGGCTTGGGTTACCTTAAAGTGGGTCAGCCTTCAAGCACCCTAAGCGGTGGCGAGGCTCAACGCATAAAACTTGCCTATTTCTTGGCAAAGGGCCAAGCCGAGAAACCTGGTCTGTTTATTTTTGATGAACCTACAACAGGTTTGCATTTTCATGATATCCATAAATTGTTGAGGGCTTTTGATGCTTTGATTCAGAAAGGCCATACCCTAATTGTTATTGAACACAATACCGACATTGTTAAATGTGCCGATTGGCTTATTGATTTAGGGCCAGAAGGTGGGGATGAAGGCGGGTATGTTGTTTTTGAGGGTACTCCCGAGGATATGGTAAATACACAAGATAGTTATACAGCGCAGTTCCTCAGGAAAAAAATTCTGGCAAATGTTTAAGATAATTAACAAGTGAAGCCATGGCCGAAGTACAGGATTCATTTGTAGTATCGGGCATTAGTTGTGCAGCTTGCGCGGTAAGCATTCAAACAGTACTATTGCACCTTGATGGGGTTAAACAAGCCGAGGTAAATTCTGCAACCCATTTATTGCGAATGGTTTATGATGAAACGAAGACTGGGCCCGCGCAATTTGAAGAAACCCTCCAAAAAATTGGTTACAGCCTAAAGCCAACCGATAAGCTGGAGGATTCGGTACTACAAGTAGCTGATTTAAAAATAGATGTTGAACTACGCAATAAAATGCTGCTTGCATGTGCATTAAGCCTTCCGGTGTTTTTAATTGGAATGTTTTTGCACAATCAGATTGCATTACAGTACCTGTCTTTTGTTCTTACATTTATAATACTGTTGATACCAGGTAGGGATTTCTTTATCCGTGCTTATAAGCTGCTGAAGCATGGATTAACAACAATGGATACGCTGATAGCCTTAAGCACGGGTATTTCGTTTTTGTTTTCAACCGTTAATTTATTCGTCCCAAATTTTATTTCCGCTCAAGGGCATGAGAGCGGTTTATATTTTGAATCGGCAGCAGTAATTATTGCTTTTGTGCTTGTTGGCAAGTATCTCGAAGAAAAGGCCAAATATGGCAGCACCAATGCATTGAGAGCCCTTATGAACATACAACCAAAAACTGTTTGTGTGGTACGCAATGGTCAAGAGCTTGAAATTAAGGCATCTGAAGTGCAGTTGCATGACCGTGTATTGGTAAAGTCAGGAGCAGTTATTCCGGTTGATGGAATAGTGGTTAAAGGAGAGTCGTTTGTGGATGAAAGTTCAATGACCGGCGAACATTTGCCTGTGCAAAGGCAAAAGGGAAATATGGTGCTTGCAGGAACCTTGGTTCAGAATGGTGTTCTTACCATATTAGCACAAAAAACGGGTCGTGAGACTAGTTTAGCCCGCATTATTCGTGCGGTTGTTGATGCTCAATCCTCAAAAGCCCCCTTGCAGAAAAAAGTTGATAAGCTATCGGCTTGGTTTGTGCCAACTGTCTTATTAGCAGCCTTTATTTCGTTTGCTAGTTGGATGGCTATTGGAGGTGCCAATTACCTGTTACTTGCCATACAAACCTCGGTAAGTGTATTAGTGATTGCTTGCCCTTGTGCATTGGGCTTAGCAACGCCTACCGCTTTAATGGCGGCACTTGGGCAAGCAGCCGTAAACGGGGTTTTGGTTCGCGACCCCGAAAGTTTGGAACTAGCTTGCAAAATTACTACCGTAATAACCGACAAAACGGGTACACTCACCAAAGGCAAGCCTAAGGTTATTGATACTTTTATACTTGACAATGCAGATCTTTCGGTTTTACTTGCCCTCGTCTCAGGTTCCGAGCACCCCTTGTCAACGGCAACTGCTCAATACTTGAAGTCAATTGGTGTGACCTGGGTTGGGGAGCTTCATACTGAGGCCATTCCAGGCATAGGGCTTATGGGGACAAGTTTGGATGAAAATTACTTTTTTGGCTCATTGCAAGCATGTTATCAAAGGGATATTGAAATACCAAATCGAATAGCTCAAAACCTTGACTCCTGGAAGCAAAACAGTTACAGTATGTCGTTTTTTAGCAAAAACAATAAAGTCATAGCAGCAATAGCTATAAGTGATGAACTTAAAGCTACTTCGAAAGAAGGCATTGAAAAGTTAAAAAACCTCGGTGTGGAAGTGGTTATGGCAACAGGAGATCATGAGGTATCGGCAAATCAAATTGCAAAAGTTGTTGGCATACAGCATGTTTATGCAAATTTGACCCCAATTCAAAAACTTGAGTTAATCCATGATTACAAGAAAAAGGGTAAAATAGTTGCTTTTATTGGTGATGGGTTAAATGATGCAGCCGCTTTGGCCTCTGCTGATGTAAGTGTAGCCATGGGACAAGGATCGGACATTGCGATGGGTGTTGCTGGTTTAACCTTAATGCACAGCGATTTAGTTGATTTTGCCAAGGTTATCCAATTGTCAAAGAAAACAACCCGTATTATTAAACAGAACCTTTTTTGGGCGTTTGTTTTTAACATAATATGTATTCCTTTGGCGGCGGGTGTTTTGTATCCTGCCTTTGGTGTTTTGTTAAACCCTATGGTTGCAAGCGCGGCCATGGCATTTAGCTCTATAGCTGTTGTTGTTAATAGTCTTAGATTGAATTATTTATATAAGATATAAAACATGAGTAAATTCTGTTTCCAAACGTCCATAAAATGCAGCAATTGCCTCCGGACGGTTACCCCGGTACTAAATAGCATCCTAGAAGTTGAAGCATGGAGTGTTGATTTAGTGCATCCTAAGCATTTACTAACGATTGAAGGAGATGTGAATGCAAATGAAATTATTGAGAAATTGGCATCGTTAGGGTTTGCAGCAACACCTTTTCAAGATACAAATGAGTAGTGAAGTTTTTGTGTAACATTATTCTAACCAATGTTTTGTTTGCTTTTTTTGCAGCTTTAATGCAATTGTTCAGCCAATAACTGCATGTTTAAATGGCTATTTTTTCAATGTTTATCAATAGTTGTTAATAAAACTGTAATTTTGGGTATTCGATTAATCTTGCCTAAGATGAAGTTTTTCTCAAAAATTTTCCGTTCAAAGGAACAGGGCGTTATGCCTGCTTCCATTGAATTGTTTAAAGGGCTGGTATTCAGCTTTGCAGTTCATGAAATACTACTAGATAAAAGAGGAAAGCCAATAGATTATCGATTTATTGATGTAAATCCGACTTTTGAGCAGGAGACTGGGTTAAAACGAGAAGATATCATAGGCAAGCGAGTTTTAGAAGTGCTGCCCAAAACCGAATTGTATTGGATTGAACGATACGGAGAAGTTGCAATTACAGGCAAACCCTGCAGTTTTGAGTTTCATTCGGGCGAATTGGGTAAGTATTATCAAGTATCGGCATTTTCGCCTAAGCCTTATTTTTTTGCAGTTGTTTTTGAGGATATTACATCTAAAGTCCTTGACCGTAACCGTCAAGCCGAACGGATAAGCCTTTACCGCAATCTTTTTGAGCAAAGCAACGATATGCTAATTTTGCACACCTTTGATGGTCAGGTGGTGGATGCAAGCCAGAAAGCTATAAGTTTTTTTGGCAAGGCAAGGCATGAGTTTGTTGGCCACCCGTTAAGCAATATACGATATGATGGTGACCAAAACGTTTTTAAAGACAACGTCCAAAAAGTAATAAACAAGAAAGCCTTTATATTTGAATCCATTTGGAAAAACTCTAATGGAAAACCGGTGGAGGTTGAAGTATTTGCTAGTATATACAATGAGGATAAAAAGCTCATTTTAGCCAATATAAGAGATGTTTCGGAACGCAAGAATTTAAACAATCAACATCAGGAGACACAGCAACTGTTTAAAGCTGTGTTTGAGCAAACCGCGGTTGGATTAGCGATACTTGACTCCACAGGTCATATCTTAGAGGTTAATCCAATGTTTTGTTCAATTACAGGCCATGAGCATAACTATTTGTACGCTAAGAACTATTGTGAAGTAATAGAGGGAGCCAAGATCCCGATTATTGAACATGCTGATAAACAAAACACTCAAATATCGCACGATGCAGGATTTTCGGAGCTAAGATTTTTTCGTAAAGATGGGCATTCTGTCTGGATAAACCAAGGTATCTCCATAATAAGCACTGGTAAAGATGGACACATGCTTTTTCTTGCAGTTATTAATGATATTTCAGAAGCTCGTCTTGCTCAAACCAGCTACGCCATAAGCGAATCGAGGTTGAAGAATGTGCTGGAAGATCAATCGGAGTTTTTTATTACCTGGAAGCCTGATGGTACAATAACCTATGTTAATGATGCCTATTGCCGACATTATGATATAAGTCGTGAAACAAAACTAAAGACAAAGTTTTACGATTTAATAGATGGCCCTACTGTTGATCGAGTTAAGGAGAAAATAGGCCAACTTAAACCCGAAAAGAATGTGTCAACAAGCAAACATGTCGAGGTTATGAATGACGGTGCTGTGGTTTGGCATGAATGGACTGACAGAGGTTTTTTTGACGAGAACGGGTGTTTGCTCGAAATCCAATCCATAGGATACGATATTACCAAACAGGTAATAGCTGAAGAAAATCTTAAGATCCAAAATCTGTATTTTGAATATCTTTTCAACAATCTTCCACAAGCCATTGCTGTTATTGACGTAAACAAGAAAATTCTTCGGATAAATGCTTGGTTTACAAAATTATTTGGGTATTCATTGCAGGAATGTGAAGGAGGTTCTTTAGCAAAGCTGATTGTTCCTGAGCATCTTATGGTTCAAACAATGAATGATACCGATGCAATTATTAATGGTCAAGTTCTTAATTATGAGTCGGATCGGGTTGATAAGTATGGAAGAACCGTACAAGTAGCTGTAACAGGATTGCCTTTGGTAAGCGATGAGAAGGTTATTGCGGCTTATATTATTTATAGGGATGTTACACAAGAAAAAAAATCAGCAGCCACTATAAAGTTAAACGAGAATCGCTTAGAAACCTTGCTTAGGATATCGCAATTAAAACCCTCCACGCTTGAAGATTTTTTAATTAATGCTGTAAACGAGGCAGTATTGTTTTGTCAGAGCAAAGTTGGTTTTATGATGTTTTATGACAATGATAATCAAATATTTGAGCTTAAAGCATTTTCGGATAGGGTAAACCAAAACTGCATTTTGGGCGAGTTCCCTCGATTTACGCACCTTAGCCAAGCTGGTTGCTGGGCCGATGCTGTTAGAAATCAGGCCGCAGTTTTTTTTAATGGGGATTTTCCTAAAAGCCCCCATTACAAAGGTTTTGTTGATGGACATTTTGAGATGGCCAATTTTTTGGTTTCCCCGGTTCTTGATCATAAAAAGGTTGTGGCTATAATTGCCGTAGCCAATAAAGAAACGGATTATAATTCTACTGATGCTGCCCAATTAACCCTATTTGCCGATGCCATTTGGAAGATTGTTGAACGCCAGCAAGCCAATGAAGCACTAACACGGGCTAAGGAAAAGGCTGAAGAAAGTGATCGCCTCAAAACCAGCTTCTTGGCAACCATGTCGCATGAATTGCGCACACCCTTAAATGCAATTATTGGCTTTTCGGGCTTGATTGATGATACCTACACACAAGATGAGATGCTAGAATACGTTGGTATCATAAACCAAAGTGGTAACCAGTTGCTTACAATCATCAATGATTTATTCAACCTTAGTTTGCTCGAAGCTGGAAATCTAAGTGTATCAAAAACAACATTCAAACCCGAATCTTTGTTTTATGAAGTTAATGAATTGGCGTTTGGTGAACTCAAGATAAACTCAAAAACACATATTCAGTTGGTTTATAACCAAAATAGCATTACTGATAACCTTGAAATCGCCACGGATTACCATATAGTAATGCAAGTGCTGTTGATATTGTTAAAAAATGCCATAAAATTCACAACACAAGGCTACATAGAATATGGCACAATAGTAAGGGAAGGTGAGCTCATTTTTTATGTAAAGGATACCGGAATCGGGATTGATGAACGTAATCTTGAGCTGATTTTTGAAAAATTTAGACAGGTTGATGAATCTTCCACACGCGAATTTGGAGGTGTTGGCATCGGTCTTACAATTGCTAAAGGATTGGCAAACATGTTAAATGGAAGAATTTGGGTAGATTCAACCTTAGGAAAGGGTTCTTGCTTTAATTTAGGGTTTAAACTTGATGGACTAACTATTAATTCTTTAGCGGAATATCCCATGCAAAAAGCCGAACCATTGAAGGGAAGGAAAATTTTAGTTGTAGAAGATGAGGAGTCAAATTATCTTCTATTATTAGGTTCCCTTAGGCTTATTGGGGTTGAAGTTGAACGCGCCTATAACGGATTGGAAGCTGTAGCCTTTTTAAAGGAAAACTCAGCTATTGATCTCATATTGATGGATTTAAAAATGCCCGTAATGGATGGGTTTACGGCATCAACGGCCATTAAATCAATGTTGCCACACATACCCATTATAGCCCAAACAGCTTATGCCATGGTTGGCGATCGCGAAAAAGCCCTTGATTCGGGTTGCGACGATTATATTGCCAAGCCGATACGTCGCGAAGCATTACTTGAACTGCTCCGGAAGTATATAGGTTAGACCAAAACGTGTTGTGTCAAATTGGCATAAAGACAGGTTTTGTGTTTGTAAATATCTGACATTAAGTCTGTTGCTTAGCTTCATAGCAGACATTTTTTCACTTTGGGCACTTAGGCAGAGCGTTTGATGTTTTAGGGCTATTCTCTAAAATATTTCCACTATGAACTTCAACAATTATACAATAAAGTCGCAAGAGGCCATACAACAAGCACAAGCATTGGCAAAAGTAGCTGGTCATCAGCAAATTGAACCAGTTCATTTGATGCAAGCCCTTTTATCGATAGATGAGCACACCGCGTCGTTTTTTTTGAAAAAGCTACAAATTCCCTCCACAAAACTTTCGGTAGAGATTGAAGCCCAATTACGTGCCTGCCCGGTGGTTTCGGGTGGGGAAATCTATTTGTCTCAAAACCTTTCTTCAACTTTGCAAACAGCTTCGGTTTTGGCAAAAGAGCTTGGCGACGATTTTGTTGCTATCGAACATTTATTGGCCTCCATCATGTTGGGGCAAACTAGTTTAGGCAAGTTTTTTACAAAGCAGGGTGTAAACCGCAAGCAAGTTGTCGAAATTATAATGCAACTTCGTGGTGGAAGCCAGGCAAATAGCCCAACTGCCGATGATAATTACCAAGCCTTGAACCGTTTTGCGCGTAATTTGAATGAGTTGGCTGCCAAAGGCAAACTTGATCCTGTTATTGGCAGAAACGAAGAAATAAGAAGGGTTTTGCAAATTCTTTCGCGTAGAACCAAGAACAACCCTATTTTAATTGGTGAGCCCGGCGTTGGCAAAACAGCTATTGCCGAAGGAATTGCCCATCGAATTATTCAAGGCGATGTTCCTGAAAACTTGAAAACCAAGCAAGTGTTTTCGTTGGATATGGGTGCTTTGATTGCGGGTGCAAAATATAAGGGCGAGTTTGAAGAACGTTTGAAAAGTGTTGTAAAAGAGGTTATTGCTTCCGAAGGTGAAATAATCTTGTTTATTGACGAGATTCATACGTTGGTAGGCGCTGGAGGCGGAGAGGGTGCAATGGATGCTGCGAATATCCTAAAACCAGCACTTGCTCGTGGAGAGCTCAAAGCCATAGGTGCCACAACCCTAAAGGAATACCAAAAGTATTTTGAAAAGGATAAAGCCCTTGAGCGGAGGTTCCAAATAGTTTACATTGACGAACCCGATAAGCTTGCAAGCATTTCGATACTGCGTGGCCTTAAAGAAAAATACGAGATGCATCATCAGGTACGTATTAAAGATGAAGCGATTATAGCGGCGGTGGAACTTTCAGTCCGCTATATTTCTGATCGTTTTTTGCCAGATAAGGCCATCGATTTAATTGATGAAGCTGCATCACGTTTAAGACTCGAAATTAACTCGCTGCCAGAAGAACTCGAAACTGTTGAACGGCAAGTTCGTCAACTCGAAATTGAGCGTGAAGCCCTTAAGCGTGACAATGATAGTGCTAAATTGCAAACTATTGTTGAAGAATTGGCAAATCTGAACCAAACACGTAGTACCTTGATGGCACAATGGAAAACGGAGAAGGAATTTGTTGACCAGATTCAATTTCAAAAAAATAGCATTGAAACCTACAAAACCCAAGCAGAACAAGCTGAACGTGAAGGAAATTTTGGGCTGGTGGCTGAGCTTAGGTATGGCCGGATAAAGGATGCCGAGAACAAATTGCTTACCCTTAAAGAGCAGTTAGTTCAGGTTCAAGGCGATAAGCCTATGATTAATGAAGAAGTGAGCGCAGGTGAAATAGCCGAGATAGTAGCACGTTGGACTGGGATTCCAGTAGCAAAAATGTTGCGCAGCGAAAAAGAAAAGTTGTTGTGGCTCGAAAAGGATCTTCATGCCCGGATTGTTGGCCAAGATGAAGCAATTGAAGCTGTGTCAGATGCAATTCGCCGCAGCAGGGCAGGGCTGCAAGATGTAAAACGCCCGCTGGGATCATTTATTTTTTTGGGTACCACCGGCGTTGGTAAAACCGAGTTGGCCAAGGCCTTAGCCGCTCATTTGTTTAATGATGAAAGCAATATGGTGCGCATTGATATGTCAGAATATCAAGAAAAACATTCTGTTTCACGATTGATTGGAGCCCCTCCGGGCTATGTGGGTTATGATGAAAGCGGCCAATTAACTGAAGCCGTGCGCCGCAAGCCTTATTCGGTAGTTTTATTTGATGAAATAGAAAAAGCTCATCCTGATGTGTTCAATATCTTACTACAAGTTTTAGATGATGGACGGTTAACAGATAACAAAGGTAGGGTCGCCGATTTTAGAAACGCATTGATTATTATGACTTCGAATATTGGGTCGCATCTAATTCAAGAGAAGTTGGCAAAGGTGGAACCTTCAGGATTTGATAAGGTTTATGAAGAAACCCGATCGGTGGTCTTCGAATTGCTTAAACAATCGATACGGCCCGAGTTTTTAAACCGTGTGGATGAAATTATTATGTTTAAGCCATTAAATGCAAATGAGATACAAGAAATTGTTCGTTTGCAATTGCTAGCCCTGCAAGCAAGGTTGCTCGAAAATGAAATTGCGTTAAGATTTACAAATGAGGCGGTTGCATGGTTAGCAAAGGCTGGGTTCGATCCGCAATTTGGGGCACGACCAATTAAAAGGTTAATACAGCGCGCTGTACTTAATGAATTGTCAAAAAGGATACTATCAGATAGCATCGACCAAACTAAAGAGGTTGTTCTGGACGCTAATGCTGATTCGATTGTATTCCGAAATTAAGTAGCAGAGCATATGTTAGAACGTACCAAAGACTGTTGTTGATTAGGAATTTATTTTGTAAGATATTGTTAATTATTGTTTTATGTGTTAAAAACCTACAAAACCTACTTCCTAAAATGGAGAAACGGGGGCAAGCCCCCGCGTCTCCAAACTTTAACCAAAAACAATTTACAAACCAATGAAAACAAATTCAAGTATGACTTATTCTCATTATGCGTGCAAATGTAAGAACATTTTTTATACTAAAAAGGGTTTTGAACAAAATTTGACAAAAAAAATGTTAATTTTTAATTAACTGATTCATAAAGTGCTATATATGTTGCTTTAAGAAGTTGTTAAAAAAATTTCGTTTGTTGGCAAAACTTCCTATATTTGTAGATATGAAACCGAAGGCATATCGTATCTCACTCTATTGGATTCATTGGTTTTGCCTAATGATTGGATTATTCTTTTCGGTTGGTGCATCTGGTCAAACAGCATCTAAACAAGTGTTTGTCGAAAACAAGGGGCAATGGCCTTATCAAGTGCTTTTTATGGCTGAATTGTCAGAAGGTATTACCTTGTTTATCGAGCCAAATGGATATACTATTTCCATTGTTGAACCCGTTAACCACGAACATACCACAGAGGACGATCCACACCTGCATCACCAAGATACTGTACATGGACATGCTTGTAAGGTAAAGTTTGTTAATTGTAAGGTTCCTTTTATTCAAACAGTTGGTAAATCAACAGCCTATTCTAATTATTTTACTAATAAACAAGAAATTGCTGCATCAAAAGCATTCGCATATAGTGAGGTATGGCTTAAGGAGATTTATCCGGGCATTGATGTTCGTTTTAAGGTTGATGGCCAAACTATTAAGTATGAGTTTCATCTGCAACCAAGTGCTGACCCCCATGCAATTATCTTGGAATACGAAGGCCAAGAAGGTTTATCACTAGATGAGGGAAACCTTGAAGTGCAAACTTCTGTTCAAAATTTTGGTGAAAATGCACCAGAATCATGGTGTTTTGTTGCTGGCGAAAAAGTACCAATTGCAGCGGCTTTTTCTTTGGATAGTAACCGTATTTCATTTCACCATCAAGGCTTACCTGCTGATTTTGACGAACTGGTTATTGATCCGGAGTTGATTTTTTCAACATATTCTGGTTCACTTTCTGATAATTGGGGCTTTACCGCTACGTATGATAAGCAAGGCAATGTGTATTCGGGAGGTATAGTAGGTGGAAATTATTATCCCGTTAGTCCTGGGGCATTTCAGCTTACCCGTTCAGGTGGTTGGGATGTTGGCATTATTAAATACAGCCCTGATGGTTCGTCAAGATTGTTTGCAACTTACTTGGGTGGAATAAATGGGGATATGCCCCATAGCCTTATTGTGAATGAAAACAATGAATTGATCATTTTTGGCACAACTGGATCTCCCGATTTTCCGGTTAGTCCTAATGCATTCGATACCTCGTTTAATGGCGGGCAAGCTTTCAACTATGAATCCGTTTTGAATTTCCCCAATGGCTCCGATATGTTTCTATCGGTTCTAAGTGAGGATGGTACAAGCCTAATAGCATCTACTTTTATCGGAGGCTCCGGAAATGATGGTGTTAACTATCGTACAAGGTATGCCTCAGTTGTTATGAATGGCAATGATACATTGTATTATAATTACGGCGATGGGGTTCGGGGCGAGGTAATTACGGATAATCAAAACAATATATATGTTGGTTCATGTACATTTTCTCCCGATTTTCCGGTTACGCCCAATGCCTTTCAAACCGTTAACCATGGGAAGCAAGAAGGCGTGGTCTGTAAATTTGACCCATCTTTATCGCAATTGGTTTGGTCATCTTATCTGGGTGGAAGTCAAGATGATGCTATCTATTCTATTGATAATGATCAGAATAGTGACGTTTTTGTTACTGGGGGTACGGTAAGTTACAATTTTCCAGTAACCCCATCGGCGGCTTTTCCTTCGTTTAATGGCGGAAGTGCGGATGGTTTTGTGAGTCATATTACCGCCAATGGAAATGCATTGCTTGCTTCAACGTATTTTGGCTCAGCTGCTTATGATCAAGGCTATTTTGTGCGTACCGACAAGGATAATGCGGCATACATTTTTGGCCAAACCCGCGCTGCAGGCTCTGCTTTAATGCACAATGCTACCTACGGCACACCAAATAGTGGACAATTTTTAGCGAAGTTGCCATATACGTTGGATACTATTTTTTGGAGCACTGTTTTTGGAACTGGTAATGGGCAACCCAATATTTCGCCCACCTCATTTATGGTTGATCAATGTAAGCGATTATATGTCTCAGGATGGGGGAGGATTTGGGGAAACTCATTTTATCAAGGCGTTTATTACCCATGGGGTTCAGTGTTTGGTACTAAAAATATGCAAATTACATCCGATGCTATCCAAGCTGTAACTGATGGCCAAGATTTTTATGTGGCTGTATTTGCCCAAAATGCATCTGCCCTTGACTATGGTACTTATTTTGGCGAAGTGCATTATAGCGGCTGCGGGAATAGTGGCCGCGACCATGTTGACGGTGGCACAAGTCGATTTGATCCTCAAGGAACTATCGTGCAAAGTGTTTGTGCGTCGTGTGGCGCTTGCCAACAGTTTCCAACTTTCCCTGATCCAGGGGTGTGGTCAGTTACCAATAATTCGAATAATTGCAATAATGCCGTATTCAAGATACAGCTTAAAGCAGATATTGCATCTGCAGAATTTGATGCTTTAGATTTTGGCTGTGCGCCTGATACAGTGAATTTTCAAAACCTAGGTAATGGCAGCAGTTTTTTATGGACGTTTGGAGACCCAAGTTCTGGCAGCGCTGATACTTCCACATTGGAGCACCCATCGCATGTGTATTCACAAGCTGGTTTATATCAGATACGCCTTATCAGTTATTTGCCCGGTGGATGCATATCCGCTGACACAACCTTTAAAACTGTTGTGATACAGGATAATGCGGCCACTATGCTCGATTCGGTGTTTACCTGCTTGGATACCCCCGTTCAAATTGGTCTATCAAGTAATTCTGGGAATTCAACCTACACCTGGTCACCAAGCACTGGGCTTAGCAGCACAAGCATACCAAATCCTTTTGCCAATCCGTTGGCCTCTACCAATTATACATGCATTGTTGATAATGGAAATTGTATAGATACCCTACTTCAGACAGTTGAAGTGCATTCGCTGCAGGTTAATGCGGGTTCTGATGGAATGCTTTGCCAAGGAAATCAGATTATTACGGGTTCTTCTAATCGGTCTGGGGTGAGCTTTATTTGGTCATCATCAGCCCAATTTTACGATACATTAAATAATTATCCACAAGATAGCACAGTTGTTATCCAGTTGGCCGCCGATACAAACTTGTTTTTAAAGGGAATAAGTACCAAAGGCTGCCAAGCTACTGATGATGTATTAATACTCAATGGGTCAACAATAGTTGATGCTGGAAATGCAGATACGATTTGCCAAGGAGAAACGCTGGTACTTAGTGCCCAAAGCTTAAGTCCTTCAATACCAGTAACCTATTCATGGACGCCCACTGCCTATATCCTGAGCGGCGCGCAAACATCGCAAGCAGTGGCACAGCCACCAACTTCTATGTGGTTTTATGTTCAAGCAATAAGCCCTGCTTTTTGTGTAGCCCTTGATAGTGTGTTTGTGGTAGTTGATAGCTTGCATGTAACACTAAGCCAGCTGGATGTAAGTTGTAATGGGTTTTGCGATGGTTCGGCAAGCCTTAGTGTAGTTGGAGGTATTGGCTCAAATACAATTAGTTGGAGCAATGGTTCCGCCGGCCTTGCGGTTAATGGTTTATGTGCTGGCAATTATTGGGTTCAAGTAGTTGATTCAGTGGGGTGTGATACATTGATTAATTTTACGATATTGCAACCTCAGGCAATTAGCGTAGCATCAGAAGTAACCAACGTCTTGTGCCATGGTTCCTATTCGGGTGCCATTGACTTAACTGTATCCGGTGGAACACCACCTTATACTTATTTGTGGAGCAATGGAGCCATAACCGAAGACCTTGGTGCGCTTGTAGCTGGAACTTATTCAGTGGTGATAACGGATGCAAATTTATGCCAGGTGTCGTTTGAATATGAAATAATTGAACCTTTGCCGTTTGTTATATCGCTTGATAAGCAGAATGTTAGTTGTAAAGATGGTAGTAATGGGCAGCTTATCTTAGCCATTGAAGGAGCTACACCACCTTATGCTATCCTATGGTCAAATGGTGACACCGGGCTGATGGCTGATAGTTTATATGCTGGTTTTGTTACAGCCAGCATAACCGATAACAACAATTGTGATACCGTGGTTCTTATTGAAATTTTTGAACCGGATAGCCTGCTAGTAAGTTCTGTTGTAGAGAATGTTAAATGCTTTGGAGGAAACGATGGATCTGTTTTGGTTGAACCTATTGGTGGTACTGAGCCGTATTCGTTTTTGTGGTCAAATGGTGCCACTACTGCAGCTATCCAAGGTTTGACAGCAGGGCTATATGAAGTTGTAGTTTCGGATTCATTAGCATGCCAACTACGTAAAAGCTTTTTGGTTTCACAAGCTTTGGCCTTAGAAGTAAATGCTGTAATAAATCCAGTTTCATGCAAAGGAAGTAGCGATGGATCAATACTTTGTTCAGTAACGGGAGGAACTTCTCCTTATACCTATTTATGGAATAATGGATCAACCACCAGCAACTTGTTTATGCAAAATGGTGGAAGCTACCAAATGATGGTTACCGATGCAAATCTTTGCGACACTACTTTACAATTTGTAATCCCTGAGTCAATTGATAGCTTGGTAATTCATTCGGTTGTTAATCATCCTTCCTGTTTTGGAGTAGATGATGGAAGCATACAACTTGAGGTAACGGGTGGTGCTTTCCCCTACCGATATCAATGGTCGAATGCTGACACAACTTCTACAATCAATAACCTTAACGGTGGAAGTTTTTTGGTTACGGTTACGGATGCTTATGCATGTAACCAACCTATAGAATTTGTGCTAACACAGCCTGATTCGTTGCAAATTAGCTATGTAGTTTCACCAGCAAATTGCGGAAATGATGGAGCGATAAGCGTTGATGTTCAAGGAGGTACAGCACCTTACAATTATCTTTGGAGCAACGGTGAATTGAGTACAACCGTATCAAACTTGTCGCCAGGCGATTATTCACTAAATGTAGCAGATTCAAATGGTTGCACATCTTCTCTACTCGTTCATTTAACAGGAGTTGCTCCCATTCAATCCTTAGCGCAAGTGCAATCTTGCCTTTGTTATGGATCAAATGATGGTCAAATTGTCCTTTCGATAGAAGGAGGTACGATGCCCTATTTGATTAACTGGCAGCCTGGTTCGTTACAAGGTAACCCAATTACTGGGCTTCAGGCGGGTACATATGTTTATGCTATTATTGACGGCTTTGGTTGCGGGTTTACGGATACGGTTTTAGTACCTCAACCGGATTCTCTTACCATTAAGCGTAAAGTTAATCCAGCCATTTGCGAAGGCCGCCAAAATGGAAGTATCTTTATTGAAGTTGAGGGCGGAACGGCACCTTATAATTATTTATGGAGTAATCAAGCCATTACGCAAAACTTGGAGAATATTGGCAAGGGCTTTTATTCGCTGCGTGTATCGGATATGAATCAATGTGTTGCTTTTGATACCATTACAGTCCATGAGATTTCTTGTGAACTATTTATACCCAATGTTTATACCCCAAATAGCGATGGTGTTAATGATAACTTTGTGATAGTCGGCATCGAGTTTTATCCCGATAACCAACTTTTGATATTTAACCGTTGGGGAAAGGAAATCTTGCAGTTCGTGGGATATAAAAATGAATGGGATGGGAGGGATGCCCTAGGCGATAAAGTTGCCGATGGTGTTTATTACTATATCCTCAGGCTCAACGATGGACGGCAGTTTCAAGGCTCAATTACCATTATGCGTGAGTAGATTCGTTTTTTTATTCGCGATAAACATTATAATTTTGTACGTACAAATCCCATAATCAACCTAATAGATACAGATATGAAAAAAGTTCTTGTTGCTACCGAAAAACCCTTTGCCGCAGCTGCAGTCAATGCTATTCGCAAAGTGGTTGAAGATGCTGGTTATCAGCTTGTTCTTCTTGAAAAATATACAGCTAAAGACGATTTGCTCAAAGCCGTGGCCGATGTTGATGCCATCATCATCCGCAGCGATATTGTGGATGCCGAAGTTGTTGAAGCTGCTAAGAACCTAAAGATAGTGGTTCGGGCCGGGGCTGGATACGACAATATTGATTTGAAAGCTTGTACTGCAAAAGGCATTGTGGCCATGAATACACCCGGAATGAACTCAAACGCCGTAGCCGAATTGGTATTTGGAATGATGGTGTTTATGGCCCGTGGTATGTTTGATGGCGGCACGGGTACCGAATTACGTGAGAAAAAAATTGGTATCCATGCGTATGGCAATGTTGGTCGGTATGTGGCCATGATAGCCAAAGGCTTTGGCATGAAGGTTTACGCGTTTGATCCCTTCGTAGCCAAAGAGAAAATGGAAGCCGAAGGCATTGCGGTTGTTGACACCATGCAGGAATTGTACAAGACTTGCCAATATGTGTCATTGCATATCCCTGCAAATGAGCAAACCAAGAAATCGATTAATTACGATTTGCTTTCGCTCATGCCTAAGGGCGCAACCTTGGTAAATACTGCTCGCAAAGAGGTAATTGATGAGGCCGGATTGCTTACCATGTTTGCTGAACGCCCCGATTTTAAATACTTAAGCGATATTGAGCCAGGTTGTAAAGCCGAGGTTGCCGAGAAGTTTGCTGGTCGTTACTTCTTTACGCCTAAGAAAATGGGTGCCCAAACCTCCGAAGCCAACAACAATGCTGGTATTGCCGCAGCCCAACAAATTCAGGCTTATTTTGAAAATGGCGACGTGCGTTGCCAGGTTAATAAATAATCTAAGGATACCTTCCACCATTACCTAAAACCCGGTTCGCATCCAAATTGCTTGCTTTCCGGGTTTTACTATCCATTGTTTTCGAATCATAAATCACAATAAACCTTACAAAACCAAATGGCTATTTTAAAAGCATTTAAAGGCATACGACCACCTGCCGAACTCGTTAAACAATTGGCCGCACGCCCCTACGACGTGCTAAATTCTGCCGAAGCCCGCAAAGAAGCTGAAGGCAATCCCTATTCATTACTTCATATTACCAAGCCCGAAATCGACCTGCCTCTTGATATGGATGAACATGCACCCGAGGTGTATGCCAAGGCGGTAGCGAATTTTCACGATTTCCAGAAAAAAGGCTGGTTGGTTCAAGACGAAACTGAAAAGCTTTACATCTATGCCCAGACCATGGATGGCCGCACCCAATACGGCATTGTGGGATGCGCAGGCGTTGAAGACTATATGAATGGGGTCATCCTTAAGCATGAACTTACGCGAAAGGACAAAGAAGAAGACCGTATGAAACATGTGCGCGACACCAATGCCAACATCGAGCCTGTATTCTTTGCTTATCCAGCCGTTAAAGAGATTGATGAGATTGTAAATGAAATTGTTTCAACCCAAAAACCTGTTTACGACTTTGTGGCTGATGAAGGCTTTGGCCATCATTTTTGGGTTATTGACAGTAAGCAAACCATTGATCGCATTTTAGAATTGTTCGCGGCCATTCCTTTTACGTATGTAGCTGATGGACACCATCGTACTGCCGCAGCAGCTTTGGTTGGAAACGAAAGGAAACTCAAAAACCCGAACCATTCCGGCAAAGAAGAATATAACTACTTTATGGCTGTTCATTTTCCCGACAATCAATTATACATTATTGATTACAACCGGGTGGTGAAAGATTTGAACGGACTGGATAATATTGCTTTTCTTGAGGCACTTAAAGTTTCTTTTGTACTAGAGAAAAAAGGTACGGATATTTACAAACCTACACGTTTACATGAGTTTAGCATGTATATGGATGGCGAATGGTATTCGTTGTTAGCAAAGGATGGAACCTATAACGATGCCGATCCTATTGGTGTGTTGGATGTAACCATTCTTTCAAATCTTGTATTAGATAAGATATTAGATATTAAAGATTTACGCACTTCAAAGCGCATTGATTTTGTTGGTGGAATCCGGGGATTGGGTGAACTTTCGCGCCGTGTTGACAATGGCGAAATGGCCGCTGCTTTTGCTTTATACCCTGTTTCGATGCAACAATTGATCAATATTGCCGATAGCGGTAATATTATGCCGCCAAAGACCACTTGGTTCGAGCCAAAACTCAGGTCAGGGCTTGTTATTCATTCGCTTGAATAACTTTTTATTACTGAAAATTTGTTTAAGAGGTTGGTGCATGCCAGCCTCTTTTTTTAAATATATTTAACTACTTATGATTAAAGACGTTAATACGATTATTTGGGATTGGAATGGCACCTTGTTGGCCGATGTGGATATTTGCATACAAGCCATGAATCGGCTTCTTGAACCTCGCCAATTGCCATTGCTCGATCTTGAGCGCTACTGCAACGTTTTTACGTTTCCTGTAGTTGAATACTACAAACAAGTGGGATTTGATTTTGCACGTGACCCTTTCGAAAAAGTTGGCATCGATTTTATTGATATTTATCACGAATTGGTTGATAGCGTACAACTTGCCAATAATGCCGTGGCTTGTCTTGAATGGTTCAAGGTAATGGGCGCAAAACAATACATCCTTTCGGCCATGGAACAACAATCGCTTTTGCGAACCGTTTCGTTTCATGGCATACAGGCTTATTTTGAAGGACTTACAGGCATAAGCGACTTTTATGGAGGTGGTAAAATTGAATCGGGAAGGCGCTTGTTTGCTCAAAACCCCATTAATCCTGCAACAACATGGTTAATTGGCGATACTATTCATGATTATGAAGTAGCCCAAGAACTGGGTTGTAAATGCGTTTTAACAGCACACGGTCACCAATCACGTGTACGCCTAATGGAAGCTGGGGCTCCAGTTATAGATAATTTAGCGGAATTGCCTGTGTTTTTTAGGACACAGTATGGTTTTTAGGCATTGCTAACCCAACTGTATTCAGCTGTTTTAGCCTCCGAATCCGCTGCCTCCTTCTCGTTCTTTTTCGGGGTCAAGCGATGGGTCGAGGGGTGTGTCGTTGAGGGGCTCATCTTTTATAAGTATTTCTTCTTTAACCATTTCCCCATCCTTATACCATTCTTTGGTTTTAAGCTTGCCTTCATCCGTAAAGTATTCCCATAAGCCTTCACGCAAGCCATCGATGTATTGTCCTTTATACAAGGTAATGCCCTCGGTATTAAAACCAATGTACTCACCATCAAGGTTCTCGTTAAAATAGAAACCGGCACATTTTAGTTTGCCCGATTTAAAAAACTGCTTCCAAGGGCCATTTTTTTTCCCGTCTTTATAAGTGGTAAGTTCTGCAATGGCAGTGTCAGCTTGGTAAAAGGTTTTCCAAATACCGTGCATTTTAGTGTTCTTGTAACACTCTATGGCTGACAAATTTCCCTTTGAATCAAAGTATTTCCACGTACTGTCTTTAAGCTGGTTGGTATAAAACCCTTCGGCCATTTTCGAGCCATCTTCGGCAAATAAGGTAGTTGTGGCATGTTTTCCATCGCCCGCGTGTATAATTGTTGCTTTTGGTTTGCCGGTTTCGTAGAAATACTGGAAGTGTCCAACGGGTTTGTCGTTTTCAAATTGACCCGTATAGCGAATATTGCCATTGGTGTGCTTTTTGACCCATTTACCTTGTTTTAAGCCTTTTGCATCAGTTTCGTTAAGATCTTGGGTAGTGCTTTGCGCCCAACTATTGAGCGGTGCTTTCAAAATAAAAAGTACAACCAGTAGGCTATAACAAAGGATATAGGAAGTTCTTTTGGGCATATGAAATACTACTTAATTTAAAATTAGTTAACTAGCTACCATTCAACGATTGTGTTTGCTTTGTTGGTAAGCCGGATTTGATAACGCAAATTTCGGTTAATTTTGCATACTAGTACGAATGAATTTTTCTAAAACCCTATCGAATTGGTAACTTACCCTTCTAAACTCTTAGAAAACGCTGTTAATGAGTTTGCTAAACTGCCTGGCATAGGTCGCAAGACAGCTTTACGCCTTTGCCTTCACCTGCTTTATGATGATCGCATGAGTGTGGAATCGTTTGGTAATTCATTGATAAAGCTCCGCAACGAAACTGTTTTTTGTTCGGAGTGTCATAATCTTAGCGATGGTTTGCTGTGCGAGATTTGTGCATCAAGTTCACGCGATAAATCCATAGTTTGTGTAGTAGAAAGTATCCGTGATATTATGGCGATTGAAAACACCACGCAGTTTAACGGGGTTTATCATGTTTTGGGAGGAAAAATCTCGCCCATCGAAGGCATTGGACCTGATGACTTAACTATTAGTACGTTATATAAACGTATGCATACCGGACAAGTTCATGAGCTTGTACTTGCTTTATCGGCTACCTTAGAAGGGGATACTACCAATTACTATTTGTACCGCAAACTCGAAGGCTTTAACCTAACGTTTTCGACTTTGGCGCGTGGCGTATCGGTAGGGGATGAGTTGGAGTATGCTGACGAAGTTACCTTAGGGAGGTCAATTTTGAACCGTACCCCATACGAAGGCAGAAGCTACCGTTAAACGGCTACTTCGCTGAAGCCCTGCACATCGAACATGGTGAGTTGCTGAGGGTGTCGATAGGTAATGGCTTCTTTTTTAACGTATTTGGTGATCATGGGCTCTATCTTGGCTTTAATCACTTTAATGGGCGTGGTTTTATGCGTGCGGCAATAATTGTCGAGCGACTTTTGCTGCTTCTGCGTTAACTTGAACGTAACAGTCTTGAATTTGACCTTTTTACGTTTTTTTGGTTTCTTAGCCATATCCGTGAAATTTCAAGCCGAAATTACATAGATTTGTCAAAATCAGGTTAAGAAAGTAGCAAAGAGTTATCAAAAGATTTCAACTTATGACAAAAACAAGCATTATGGTTGCAATAAGTGAGATACAGGAATATGGATTTAGGGTTTCGGTTTGAGCAGTACAACGTGAGTGTGTGGGATGCCGCGTGAGGGATAGTAGCGGAAAGCCCGGAACGCAGTGAGGACTTGCAGCAGATAGCCCGACCCGCAGGGGCACGCCCAATCATATAACAACCAAGTGTTTACAGAAAACTATAACATAGTTTGGGCTATCTCCTTGATATCACCAAGGATTTTTTGGGCCAAATGATCGGCTTTTGCTTCCGAATCGCTTTCGGAATAGATGCGAATTATCGGCTCAGTATTCGATTTGCGCAAATGAACCCATTCGCCACCAAACTCAACTTTTACGCCATCAATATCATTAATTTTATGTTTGGCGTATCGTTGTTTAATGGCATCCAGTATTTTGCCCGTATCCATTCCATGAAAGAGCTCGATTTTGTTTTTTGAAATGAAGTAACCGGGATATTGTTTGCGTAGGGCACTGCATTTTTTCTGTGATTTGGCTAAGTACGTCAAAAACAATGCTATCCCAACCAAGGCATCGCGACCATAGTGTAATTCGGGGTAAATTACGCCCCCATTGCCTTCGCCTCCAATAACAGCGGCAGTTTCTTTCATCATTTCCACCACATTTACCTCTCCAACGGCAGCGGCAGCATAAGCGAATCCTGCTTTAAGTGTTATGTCTTTAAGGGCTTGTGTTGATGAGAGGTTAGAAACGGTGTTGCCCCCAGTGTTTTTCAGGATGTAATCGGCTATGGCTACCAAGGTATATTCTTCGCCAAAAAGGGTTCCATCTTCATTTACAATGGCTAAGCGGTCCACATCAGGATCCACCACAAAACCAACATTGGCTTTACCATTGGCCATCAATTCCGAAATTTCGCGCAAGTGCTCTGGCAAGGGCTCGGGGTTGTGGGCAAATATACCGCTTGGCTCACAATTGAGTTCAATAATGTTGTTAACGCCTAATTGTTTCAACAAATACGGCAGGGTGATGCCCCCTGTGCTGTTTACGCAATCAATTGCAACGGTAAAGTTTGCGTTTTTAATTGCTTCAGCATCTACCAGTTTAAGGGCAAGGATGGCATCAACATGGTGTTTAAGCTGGTCGTTATTAACGCTATAGCTTCCAATTTGATTAATTTCGGAGAACGTATAAGATTCTTTATCAGCTATCTCAAGCACTGCAGCCCCGTCTTCTGATGAAATAAATTCGCCTAGATGGTTCAGGAGTTTAAGTGCATTCCATTGTTTTGGGTTATGACTGGCCGTAAGTATGATGCCTGCATCGCAATTTAAATTGGTAACCGCCATCTCGGTAGTGGGTGTGGTAGTAAGGCCAATATCAATTACATCAACGCCCATAGCCTCCAGCGTGCCACAAACAATATTATTAACCAATCGACCCGAAAGGCGAGCATCGCGCCCTATTACAATGCGCAACTTCTCCTTCTGCCTTTTTTGTTTCACAAATGTGCAGAAAGCAGCAGTAAACTTAACAATATCTTGAGGGCTAAGGCCTTCTCCTGGTTTTCCGCCAATGGTGCCCCTGATACCTGAGATAGATTTTATGAGTGTCATTTCTTGTACCAATTTTTAACAAAGATATAGTTTTCTGGTAAACCCCAAAATTATTGATTAAAAATTCTATGGGCTAGCGAACTACTTTTGCTGAGAATTCGAAAAAATGTGTACCTTTATGCACCTTTTCAATGGAATAGAAAATGGAGAAGACACGTGAGCTAGAATCCCAGGTTTTTGATACAGATAGTGCTGATAGCAAACAGCTTATCCTGTTTAATGACGAAGTAAATGATTTTGATTTTGTTATAACCAGCTTGATGGAAGTGTGCCTTCATACCCACGAACAAGCTGAGCAATGTGCCATGATAGCCCATTATAAAGGAAAATGTTCGGTACGAAACGGAACCTTTGTTGAACTTAAACCCATGTACGATGCTCTTACACGAAGAAATCTTACCATGGAAATAAAATGATATAAACTATGAGCTGGCTTTTTATTATAATCCTTATTGTTGTTGGTCTCTTGTTCTTAGTGCTTGAAGTACTCGTAATTCCTGGGACGTCAGTAGCAGGGATACTTGGATTTATAGGCATAATGGTAGGCGTTTGGCAGGCATTTGCCCAATATGGTACCTTGGCAGGTTATTTAACCTTGGCTGTTACAAGCGTAGTAACTGCAATTACTATGTATTATGCGCTAAAATCGAACACATGGAAGCGTTTCATGCTTAAGGACACAAATACTTCTCAGGTAAATGTAATTGAAAAAGATAAAATTAAACCCGGTGATATTGCCATTACTGTATCGCGTTTAGCTCCTGCTGGCACTATCGAGTTTGAAGGGGGATATTATGAGGCTCATTCCTATGGCGAGTTTATTGACCCAGCCATACATGTGCAGGTGCTTAAAGTTGAAAATGGAAAAGTTTTTGTTAAATTAAATACATAATTAAGTATGGAAAACAATGCATTAGTTTTTTTGATTATCGGTGTGGCCTCGTTGTTTGGCCTATGGTTAATTTTTTATTTTATTCCGGTAGGCCTGTGGTTTTCGGCCTTGGTGTCGGGAGTGCGTGTTTCGCTTTTGCAACTTATATTAATGAGGTGGCGTAAAGTTCCACCAGCCATTATCGTGAATAACCTGATAGCGGCCACCAAGGCTGGTATTAACATAAGCAGCAACGACCTCGAAACACACTATCTAGCAGGTGGACGGGTGAAATCGGTTGTGAATGCCCTTATCTCGGCCGAAAAAGCCAATATGGGCCTCGATGTTAAGACCGCTACTGCTATCGACCTTGCAGGACGCGATGTATTTGAGGCCGTACAAATGTCGGTTCAACCCAAAGTTATCGATACACCCCCGGTTACCGCTGTTGCTAAAGATGGAATTCAGTTGGTAGCCAAAGCCAGGGTTACCGTTCGTATCAACATCCGCCGTTTGGTGGGTGGTGCTGGTGAAGAAACCATATTGGCACGTGTTGGTGAAGGTATAGTATCTTCCATTGGTTCGGCCGAGAGCCACAAAATTGTGCTCGAAAACCCCGATAATATTTCAAAATTGGTTTTAGGCAAAGGACTCGATTCTGGAACTGCTTTCGAGATTCTATCAATTGATATTGCTGATATTGACGTTGGTAAGAATATAGGTGCCGTATTGCAAATGGACCAAGCCAATGCCGATAAAAACATTGCACAAGCTAAAGCCGAAGAACGCCGTGCGATGGCCGTAGCCTATGAACAAGAAATGAAAGCTAAAGCCCAGGAAGCTAAAGCCCAGGTTATTATGGCCGAAGCCCAAATACCTATGGCAATAGCCGAAGCTTTTAGGTCAGGTAATTTAGGTATAATGGATTATTATAAATTTGAAAACTTAAAAGCTGATACCCGTATGAGGGATTCTATTTCAACCCCATCGAGCATGAAGAATAAAGATAATACGGACGGAGACCTAACAAAGCAATAAGCCACCACATAAAATGTTAGTAAACCGCCCCATTTATCTGAGGCGGTTTTTTTTTAAGGCCCCATATCCACAATTGTTATTTTTGCACCCATGATGAACGAAGAACAAAGATTACAGATTATTGAAAAATATAAAAGCCTGTTGAAGCATGTAAAGGTTGGCATGCGAAAAGGCGATACCAAACTGCTGCGCAAAGCCCTAAAGCAAGCTTGGGCCTATAATGCTGATAAATATACTCCTTGGGGAATGCCAAAGCTACAGAAACTGCTGGATGTAGCCGAAATATTGGTGCTCGACACGGGCTTAAATGCCAACTCTATTATACCCTTGTTTATTTATGAGGCTTGCAGCAATAATGCATTAAGCCTTGAGCAGGTTGGTGCCGATTATGGACCTGATGTTCAAGGGATAGTTGAAAGCTTGTTGACAATAGAAAAGCTGAATTTTGCGTCTTTATCTATTGAATCGGAGAATTTTAGACGCATGCTGCTGAGCATGGTCAACGATATTCGAGCCATCCTTATCCGCCTTGCTACCAATTTGTACGATCTACGGAACTACGCACATTATACCGAGGATGAAAGAAAACAGATTCTCAGGAAAGCCCAGCATATCTATATCCCTTTTACACACCGATTAGGCCTATATCGCATAAAAACCGAAATGGAAGAGCTGGCCATGAAGTTTTCGTTTCCCGAAATATACCATTCAATCGAGCAGAATATTATTGATTCCAAACCTAAGCAAGCTGCTTTTATCGAAGACTTTTTGCGTCCGATTAGGCATGATTTAGGCCTTGCAGGCATTGATTTTGAGATAAAGTGGAGGTATAAATCCATACCGTCTATCTATTCGAAAATGAAGAAGCAGCAAGTGGCTTTTGATGATATTTTTGATTTGTTTGCTATCCGGATTATAACAAACTCGCTACCAGAGGCCGAAAAATCGGACTGTTGGAAGGTGTATTCCATAGTTTCGAATAGTTATACCCCGCACCCGGCCCGTTTGCGCGACTGGATTTCGGCCCCTAAAACAAGCGGTTACGAGAGCTTGCACACCACCGTACAAACAACTGAAAACAGGGTGGTAGAAGTTCAGATACGCACCCGCCGTATGGACGAAATTGCCGAAAAAGGTACCGCAGCCCACTGGAAATACAAAGAATCGAAAGCCGCTGGCAATGTTGATAATTGGTTGCAGGGAATACGCGAAATACTTGAAAAACAAGCTGCTGATAGCGAACAGGAATTTGATGCCATCAGTGCATTCACCTCTGACCATATTTACGTTTTAACACCTGCTGGCGATGTTAAACAACTAAAAGCCGGTGCCACCCTGCTCGATTTTGCTTTTGAAGTGCATACCCGCCTGGGTTCAACCTGTGTAGGAGGTAAGGTCAACAATAAAATTGCCACCATTAAGCAGGTGCTGAATAATGGGGATGTGGTAGAGATTCAAACCTCCAAGAACCAGCACCCTAAGCTCGATTGGTTGAACTTTGTTGTAACATCAAAAGCCAAGCAACGCATTAAGCGTGCCCTAAACGAAGACAAGATACAGGAAGCAGAATCGGGTAAAGCAGCCCTTGGCCGCCGTTGCCGCAATTGGAAGATAAACCTTACCGAAGAGCTCATCGAGCGTATGATGAAGCACTTTAAGTTTAAAACCGCCCTTGATCTTTACGCTTCACTCTCACTCGAAAAAACCGATTGGGCGGAGGTGAAACAGGTTTTAACCGAAACAGCAATCGAAGCAAAACCCGAACTTCCAAAGCCCATAAAGACGAGCCATGCCAAATTCCGATTGGCCAAACCTTTAGATAACATAATTATTGAAGGAGGACAGGGGCAATTGAGCTATACGCTGGCCAAATGCTGCACCCCGATTCATGGCGACGATATTATAGGTTTTGTGGCTATTGGAAAGGGAGTTAGCATTCATAGGCGCAACTGTCCCAATGCCGCAGCAATGGTTCAAAAACTGGCCTACCGTATGGTGTCAGCTTATTGGCGCAACGATTCGGATAGCCAGGCCTACCAAACCCTTATTCGCATAACGGGCGACGACCGAATGGGGATGCTAAGTGATATAACACGTGTGGTTTCTAGTGAATTAAGTATTAATGTACTGGCCGTAAACATCGAATCGCGCGATGGGCTGTTTGATGGTCGGATTAAGGTGCATATTAAGGATACACGCCATTTGGAGGAGCTGCTGCACAAGCTTGCAAAAATAAAAGGTGTGGCGCGTGTACGACGGTTTTATGATTGATCAATGCTAACCGTAAACATGAAGCAAGCAAAAAAAAGGTCCTTGCAAGACTACTTTCGTGTTTTGTTAGGTCATTGTTGGCTGTAAGATCAGAAAAATACTGCAAACATGATATTTCCTCGATGATTTTTAGTATATTTGTAAAATGAGACGCAATCCACAATATATTGATATAGAAATTGATAAATTGACAAATTCGATTGAAAATGTCATAACTGGAGACGGTTTCCAAACTGTTGTTTCATTGATTGATAAAAAAGATTTAAAATCAATCACAAAGAAAAATGGATGGCTGTTTAACTGGAAAAGTGAGTATCAACAACCCGACCGAGACGTTTATAAGTTGACAATTGAAGGCAATTCAAATGTGGTTCAAGGATTGATTAGTATTACAGAAAGAGTAGACCATGTTTATATGCACTTAATTGAGAGTGCTCCATATAATCTTGGCCGAAATAAAGTCTATTATGGAGTGCCTGGAAACCTTGTTGCATTTATTTGTCGGATTTCATTTCATCGTGGATTCGAAGGGTATGTTTCTTTTACAGCCAAGACACAATTAATAGAGCATTACCAAAAGACACTTGGAGCTATGAGTGCTGGAGGGCAATTGATGGTTATCAATACAGATGCAGCATTACAGCTAATTGATAAATATTTTAAAAAATAATATTATGGGATTAATTAGAGAACCTTTAGACGTAGATTTCTTTGTTGACCCTCGACCGTTAACAGACAAAGAGAAAAAAATAATTAGCGATTTCATTAGGGCTGACAAAGAGAAAAGAAACAATAAAAAGACCTCGAAAAAGGGCACTCATACCCAACACATGGTTTAGTTCTTGCTGATTTCAGAGGTATGCGAGCGTTCGTTGTTTGTTAAAAGTAGGTGTAAACTGACAGGAAATCGCCTCTTTATCCTCCACGACACCTTACCGTCAAAACAATTCCTTATAGCAAGCCTTCTTTTCGGAGAATATTGTTGAACCTTGTGCTTGAAATATAATGCGATGATAAGAGCTTGCCATTGTTGATGAGGGTAAAGACACCATAAAATGAAGGGGCTTGCTGGGCTTCTTCGGGGGTTTTTAACTCGGTGATGCTTATCTTTAGTTGTTTGTAATCAGGCGATTGTTTAACTTCGTCAACAAAGCGTGCTACCCAAGGACATTGGGCAGAATACACGACGTGAAGGCCATGGTAGTTTGGCAAATGAGCTGCGTGGTCGTTCATTTTAGGCAAAGCGCCATTTGAGATTGGCAGCACCAATAATTCATGGTTTTTGGCTGATTGGAGCAGGGTAAACCCATTCTTTTCAAATACTTGCTTTTCAGCCATAAATGAATCGCTGCTGCTTATTACGGCCAAGCCTTTTTTGCCCTGTGTTTTAGCTTCTTGTAGGCAGTGGTTGATGAGCGCAGAGCCGTAGCCCAGCTTCTTGTTTTTATCTGGGCTTACCCAAAGGCAATGAATGAAAAGATAGCCGGGGGCATCAACAGGCCTCCAAGCTTTTTCGCCTGGGACATATTCGATGTACGCGGCAGCTTTTTTCTCACCATCAGGATAGAGCAACTTTATGCGAAGCCCTTCTTCAAAACGTTGTTGAAACCATTTTACCTTGAAATGATAGGAGGGATGCTTGGGGTTGATGAAGCAGATGGCCTGCGGATGATCGGTTAGGTTGGAGGGTGTGACCGAGGCTATGGTATATTGCATGACAAAATTGCATTGCCCAAAAGCCTTTTGCTAATGCCTTTGGGGGTTTATTGCTAAAAGATGGTGGTTACTAGTTGATTCGGGCCAAAATTACCACATAATTTTTGCCATATTTTTTGGCGCATTTTGGGCAAGTAGTGTACCACATATATGGCTTTCCGACGCTTAAGCCTTTTTGAGCTGTTTGGGCTTCAAAATCTTTCATCCATTTGCCAGTATCTTTAAAAGGGCCCTCATAAACTTTGCAGATCATTTTTCCGCTTAATGTTGTGTTCTCGGCTGAGGGAATTTCTTTGTCAACAGCCAAATACAGATCCATGTTCCATTTAGATGTATGGTCTGATAAGCAAAGCCAATCGGGCATTTGTGCGCCCGCTTGTTCAACTTTGGCGTTTAAGCGTTTCATGACTTGCCCGAAATTCATGGGCATATAGAATAAGGTGCAAACATGGTCTTTTATAAATGCTTTGTTGTGCCATTCCACAGTTTTTTCATCCCAAAGGCTGGGATCAAAAGGAGGGCAACATTCCGGCATTTCAGGAGTTTGAGTACTCATGGGGTTTAGGTGTTAATGATTAAAGATGAAATAGTTGGGATATAAATGATGAGTTATGCAAAGATACTAAATATTTAAGCTAGGTGGTGCGTAGAACCTAAATGGTTATAAAACTTTTTTGTGTCCGATTGTCAATATGTTACAACGCTTTTTGTTGATTCTAATAGTACGTTTAACCGCATTGCTTACCTTTGCCCTCATGAACCAACAAGCTGAAGACCTACGCCAGCCCAAGCCCGAATGGTTGAAAGTTAGGCTGAAACGTGATTCAAAATTCCAAGAAACCGCGGCCCTGGTACGGCAACATGGCATGCATACCATCTGTACGAGTGGCAATTGCCCCAATATAAAGGAGTGCTGGGCCATGCATACCGCCACCTTTATGATACTGGGCGATGTTTGCACACGGGCCTGCAAGTTTTGCAACACCAAAACCGGAAAACCTCTTCCCATCGATGTGACCGAACCGCAGCGTTTGGCCGAGGCGGTTGCCAGCCTTAAGCTAAAACATGCCGTAATTACCTCGGTGGATCGCGACGACCTCCCCGATTTTGGGGCTTCGCATTGGGCCGAATGCATAAAGGCTGTGCAACAACGGAATCCCGATACCACTATTGAGGTTCTTATTCCTGATTTTAATGGCAATAAGAAGCTCTTAGATATAATAATTAGCGCACAACCACATATTATTGGCCACAACCTTGAAGCTGTTGAGCGTCTAACACCTATAATCCGCAGCAAAGCTAAGTACCATGTGAGCCTTGAGGTGATAAAACATACTAGTGAGTCGGGCATTTTAAGCAAATCGGGTATAATGGTTGGGTTGGGCGAAACACATCATGAAGTTATTAAAAGCATGCAAGATTTGCGCGATGTGGGATGCAGCCTGCTAACCATTGGTCAATATTTGCGGCCTACAAGCAAACATTACCCCGTAGCATCGTACATAAAGCCTGCTGTATTTGAAGGGTATAAAATTGTGGCCATGGCTTTAGGATTTACGTCAGCCGAATGCGGGCCCTTGGTCCGGTCTTCGTACCATGCCGAACAACAACTTTATAAATAATGCTATTACACACCAAAACAAAATTTGCCGATTTGGGCTTGCTGTCGTATGCCGAATCCTGGGATTATCAAAATCAACTGTTTGATATCCTTTTGCAGGCGCGTTTAAACCATTCTTATCCCCAAGCCTTCAATCATCTCTTATTTGTGGAACACCCGCATGTTTACACCTTGGGCAGAAATGGCGATGCGAATAACTTGCTTATTAATGCCGAGTTTCTTCAGAAAATAGAGGCCACCTATTATAAGACCGATCGCGGTGGCGATATTACCTATCATGGTCCAGGGCAATTGGTTGGATATCCTATCCTTAACCTCGAAGCTTTTGCAAAAGGGATAAAAGATTATATCGATAAATTGGAGCAAGCGGTTATAGATGCACTCAAACATTACCATATAGAAGCAGGGCGTTTAAAAGGTGCAACAGGTGTTTGGCTTGATGCCGACACCGAACATGCCCGGAAAATCTGTGCCATTGGCGTGCGGACCAGCCGTGGTATAAGCATGCATGGCTTTGCATTTAACGTAAACACCAACCTCGATTACTTCCGTTATATAAACCCATGTGGGTTTGTTGATAAATCAGTTACTTCCATGCAAAAAGAATTGGGCAGTCCAATTGATATTAATGGTGTAAAGACTGTGCTTAAGCAAGAACTAGCCAATGTTTTTCAAATGGAGTTTGTGTCGGAATAGTCTATAGTGCCCTCCGTATGGGTGTGGTATGGCTTGATTGGCGATGCCGTTCGTTTTGATCAATTGGTGGTTAAACTGCATAAGTGCTCGTCTGCAAATTTTAAATGAATGTGTTAAGTACCCGATTAGCCAAGGCACTGGCTATGGTTTATGGATATGCGTAAAAAAAAATTACCTTTGCAGGCATATGGGAAGCGGTTGATGGGGTAGGGTAGCTTTGCCTGTAACCTGCACCAACCAAATTGTTTGCCAAGCCCTTAAAAGATTCGAGTTGTAGAAATTTTAAATTAATAGTTATGAAAACCAATGCATTGATTCTGTTTTTTGTGCTATCGAGCCTGCTTTACCTTGGATGCAACCAAGAGAAATCGAATAAAGATATGATTGCAGGCAAGCCCGACTCTGCCACCATGGCCGAAATGAAAAAAGCCGTATTAAAGTATGATGATCGTGGTAACATTATCGAACGTAAAGATGTGATGTTTACGCCCAACAAAAGGATAGGCAACCGAAACTTCTATACCTACAAATTCGATGAAAAGAATAACCGGATACAGGAAGTGTCGATGACTTATGATACTACCAACCGGCGCGTTATGAAGACTGTATGCGATTTTACGTACAATGAGTTGAACCAAAAGGTTCAAACTGTTTTTGTAAGTTACGATGATACCGATAAAGAGTTGAGTTGGGTGAAGAATGTGTTTAAGTACGATAAAAACGGGTTTGAAATTGAAGACACCCAATACTTGAAAGATGGCAGCAAGCTTACCTCTATGCAGCGTGTACGCGATGAACAAGGGCGGATATTTGAGGAGATCTATTACTCGTATAATCCAGATGGAACGGTTAAAGAAACCAAAGGCATTCAATATGACGCTACGGGAAGGGTTTTAAAAACGTATTGATCCTTTTTGTTTTAGTAAAGATAACGGCAGGCTATTAAAAGGCACTGCCGTTTTTATTTGGAGTAAGAAGCTTCAAATACTTTAATGCAAAATTCCGCGAGAGCTTATATTGGTTTTCAATGTGATACGTGCTGTTATGCATCAATCATACACTGCTTGCAAAATGTTCAACATAGCAGGCGCTCGAAAAAAATATAAAAGAATAAAAAATGTTCATCCCAATATAAAAACCGCTTGATTTCTGCCCTGCAAATTCATACATTAGCTGCCTTAAATCATTCAAAGGTAGGATTATGAAAAACTCACGTATTTTATTCATTTGCATTGTGTTAATTGTTTGGGCTTGCAGCCCTCAGAACCGTTTGCGCATTACCGACAAAAACTTTAGTGAACAAGTAGAAACCATCCAAAACTTTACCTTATCGTTTAACCAGGATTTGATGCCTGATTCACTGGTTGGTAATTGGGATACTACTGCATATATTCATTTTAAACCAAAAATTAAAGGGCAGTTTAGGTGGACCACGCCTAACACCCTAACGTTTTCGCCTACCGAAGGCCTAAAACCAGCCACAGCCTACACGGCCATTTTTTCACAGAATTTGCTCAAGCATTCCAAGGTAAAATATTCCTTGCCTAATGCGTTCGCTTTTGAAACCCCTCAGCTTGATTTGCAAAGCGTTGTAGCTTATTGGAAAGTGCCGGTTGGGGATAAGCCTGAACCCCAAGCTTTTTTTACCTTGGTATTTAATCACCCTGTAAAAAGTGCGGAAGTGATGAAATTCTTGCAGGTAAAAATGGATGGCAAGTTACTAGCTACCGAGAATCCATCGCCCTCTACCAGTGCTTCGCTTGATTTTAGAATTGTTGGGAATCTACCTTACAATAAAGGAGAGCTTGAAGGCAGCCTCGAGCTTTTGCCCGGTTTGCTATGTGCCAATGGAACACAGCCCCTGAAAGAGAAGATAGTACGGAATTTTTTGGTGCCCGATATTACCAAGGTTGAGATACTAGGTGCGGAAGCATTGTTTGATGAGGGTGAAGGAATGGTGAGGATTATAGCCTCGCAACCGCTTGTTGCGGAGGGGATACGTGCCTTCATAAACATTGCTCCTGCCGTGGAGTATGAGCTCGAAATGGCAGAGAATGGGCTCATTTTGCGTGGTGGTTTCGTTTCGGGGCAGCAATACCAACTTAGTATAAAGGCCGGTGCCAAGGGCGTGCTTGGCAAAACCTTAGAACAAGATTATACCACCGAACTTAACTTTGGCGAGCAACAGCCTTACCTTACCTTTGCCGATAAAAATGCTATGTACCTTGGCTTAAAAGGCAATAGGAACCTGGGCGTAAAAATTATCAGCATTCCAAAAGTTAAGGTCTCTGTTTTTAAGGTTTTTGAAAACAATATCTTGCACTATCTGCGCAATGGCCAGCAATGGGATTATATGTATGAAAACGACCAATACTACGATATGGCCGGTTATCCTTTTGATGAAAACTATGGCAAAGAAATCTTTTCGAAGGAAATAGCCACTTCGGGATTATCAAAACAAGGCGATAAATATTTGTTGAATATCGATCCCGTTGAGCTAGGGCTAACCGATGACCTGAAAGGCATATATGTTGTAAAGGTAGCCTCCACCGATAAACGTTGGTTGTCCGATTCACGATTGTTCTCGCTTACCGATATCGGACTGATTGTACGCAAAGGCCCCGAACAACTGATGGTTTTTGCCAATTCAGTGCTTACCGCAAAACCCATTCCCGGTGTCACGCTTAAATTTATATCACGCAACAACCAGATTATTCATACGGCCACAACAAATAGCAAAGGCGTGGTAGAAATTTCTGACATCAAAAAAGCCTTTCCTGGTTTTACGGTCGATATGATTACAGCCCATCTTGACGATGATTTTAATGTTATGGTTTTCAACGAAAACTTTGTTGAAACATCAAGGTTTGATGTGGGTGGTAAACGTACCCAGGACATTCCCTACGATGCCTTTATTTATGGACAGCGCAATTTGTATCGCCCCGGCGATTCAGCCTATTTTAATGTGGTGGTAAGGAGCTTTGCCTGGGAGAAAGCCTCGGGGCTTCCGCTCAAACTTGTGGTAAGTTATCCAAGTGGGCAGGATTTTGCTACTTACCGTAAACTTACCAACCCCGAAGGTGCCGCTTCGCTGGCTTTTGCCATTCCCGCCTCGGCCATGACAGGGATTTATACACTGAACGCCTATAGTGGAAACGATGTGCTGTTAAGTTCGGCACGCTTTGGCGTAGAAGAATTTATGCCCGACCGCATCAGTGTGTTGGCTAACCTTAAAAAAGAACGCTATCAGCTAAGCGAAACCGTAACTGTAAATGTTCAAGCGAACAGCTTGTACGGGCCTCCGGCAGCCAATCGCCGTACCGAGTGCGAACTCTCGCTCAATTCAACGCCTTTTACGTCAAAACAATACCCCGATTACAATTTCGATTTGCATTTCCCCAATTACATTCATTTTGAGCCACAAGTAACAGAAACCACTACCGATGAAAAAGGCATGGCCTCCCTTGGATTTGAACTGCCCGATTATGCTGGTTCTGGGCTGTTTAGTGGCAAAATATTTACCACCGTATTCGATGAAAACGGTCGTCCGGTTAACCGTGTAAACAAATTCGATTATTATACACAAGATGTGTTCCTTGGCATTAAAGGCTATAACGACTGGGTTGATACCCGCAAACCTGTTACCGTACAACTTGCAGCCGTTGATGTGCAAGGTAAGCCAGCACTTAAGGCCACAGCCCGCGTAGAGGTTGTTTATGCCACTTACGAAACCGTGCTTACCAGGTATGGCGAGCGGTATTCATACGAATCAAGGGAAAAACTGATACCCATTACCGAACGGACACTTTCTTTTTCAAAAGGGAACAGTACCCTTGTTTTTAACCCTGTAACCTCAGGCGAATACTGTATACGAGCCTATTTGCCAGGCAGCTCAAATTATGTTCAGAAAACCGTTTGGGCATATGGCTATGGCGATACACGAACAAATTCGTTTGAGGTAGATCGCGAAGGTGAAGTAAGTATTGAAGCTAACAAAGAAGCCTATCAAGTTGGCGAAACGGCACATTTGCTTTTTAAGACCCCATTTAATGGGCAATTGCTGCTTACTGTTGAACGCGATAAAGTATTGGAATACCATTATTTGCAAACAAAGGATAGGGCTGTGGCCTATGATTTGAAGCTTTCGGGCAGCCATGTCCCCAACGCCTATATATCAGCTACTTTGATAAGGCCAATGGACAATGCTACTATACCCCTAACCGTGGCTCATGGCTACAAGTCGATAGGCATTGAAGACCCTGCTACCAAGCTAAAGGTGGATATATCGGTAGCCGATAAGTCGCGCTCGCGCACCAAACAGGCAATTACTGTTAAAACGGCTCCCAAGGCTGAGCTTACCTTGGCTGTGGTTGATGAAGGAATACTGCAGATCACCTCTTATAAAACACCTGACCCTTTTGCCTGGTTTTATGGCAAACGTGCGCTGGAGAGCGAACCTTATGATATTTATAGGCAACTGTTTCCCGAATTGATGAATCAAAAATCATCCACTGGTGGCGATATGGCCTATGATATGGGCAAACGCACCAACCCCTTGACCAACAAACGCGTGAAACCGGCTGTTTGGTGGATTGGGCCTGTAAAGGCCGATGCCAATGGAAATTATCAAACCCACATCAATATTCCGGGTTTTTCGGGAGCCTTGCGCGTGATGGCGGTAGCATACAATGGAAGGCAATTTGGCTCCAATGCAAAAACCATACATGTAGCCGATCCTATTGTAATAAGCACTGCATTGCCCCGTTTCTTAAGCCCTGGCGATAAGTTGCACTTACCCGTTTCGCTTACCAATACCACCACAAAAAAAGCCAACGCCAGCGTTACCTTAAAAGTTACGGGACCGCTTAGCGTACAGGGTGTTAAAACCTTGGATGTGAAAATAAATGCCAATGCCGAATCGGTAGCCGAATTCGATGTAACGGCATTGAACCAAATTGGCAATGCCAGTGTACAGGTTAGCGTAAAAGCCTTGGGTGAAACGTTTACAGAAGATTTAGACATAAGCGTACGCCCTGCAGCAGGCCTTACACGGGTAGGCGAGAGCGGTTCGATTAAAGCTGGCAACAAACTTAAGCTTGTGTCGCAAGAGCCATTGGTTAAGGGAACAGGCTCTTCGTTTTTATATATCAGCAAGAATCCGAGTGGTAGCCTAGTGCGCGATTATTCGTATTTGGTTCAATACCCTCACGGTTGTATCGAACAGTCGGTTTCGGCGGTATTCCCGCAATTGTATTTCCCTGAAATCCTGGGCAAGATAGCCCCAAAGACCAACATTGGTTTTATGTCGCCTGAGTTTAACATAAAGCAGGCCATAACCAAAATAGAAGGCCTTCAGGCTTACAATGGAGGCTTTAAATATTGGGCAGGCGATGGCGATATTAATTGGTGGGCTTCGGTATATGCTGCACATTTCTTGTACGAAGCGCGCAAAGCCGGCTTCGATGTAAGCAAACAAACCACCGATAATGCCATCAAATATTTAAAGAACAGTGTTAAAGATGGCAATTACAAACCACATAGGTTTTAT
Organism: uncultured Bacteroidales bacterium; assembly: GCA_964552325.1. GTDB lineage: Bacteria > Bacteroidota > Bacteroidia > Bacteroidales > TTA-H9 > CAZKCK01. The sequence goes on along the minus strand of CAZKHA010000014.1, from coordinate 1,383 downwards.
GAGCACCGTGAGCCCATTTATTCGCTCTATGTTTTAGCTTTGTATGGAGCTCCTGATTATGCCCAAATGAATTACTTTAAGGCAAACCCCAGCCTGCTTACCTATGAATCAGCCTATTTGCTGGCAGCAGCCTATGCTATTAGCGGCGATCGGAAATCGTTTGAACAAATCCTGCCTAAAAAAGGCGATTTTACAGATTATAACCGTAATACAGGGGGTGATTTCTCTTCGCCCATACGCGATAGGGCCATTGCACTGATGGCCTTGGTGGAGGCTGATCCTGACAACCCACGGATTGGTGAAATGGCCAACTTATTAACAAAGCTCCTCAAAAAGCAACGCTGGACGTCAACCCAAGAAGCTAGCTATAGCTTTTTAGCGCTCGGCAAGCTTGCCCGATTAGCCAAAAGCAGCAATGTACAAGCCAAGGTGATGGATAATGGAAAAGCTGTGGGTAGCCTGAAAGACGATGATTTGATCTTAAAAAATCTTGACCTAAGCCGGGGTGTTAACCTTGATGTTACGGGTTCGGGTTTCTTGTATTATTCATGGGAAGAGGCTGGTGTGCCTATTTCGGGCAAAGTGAAAGAAGAAGATGTAAACCTAAAGGTAAGGCGTGGCTTGTACGACCGTTTTGGGCAACCCATCAGCGGGCCCCTAAAAGCAGGTGATTTGGTTGTGGCTAAAATTACCTTAAGCGCGCAAAACCTTGCTGTTGACAATGTGGCCATTACCGATATACTGCCGGCCTGTTTCGAGATTGAGAACCCAAGGCTAACCCAAGAACGGGGCTATGACTGGATTAAGAATCCGTCCGTCCCCGAATACATAGATATACGCGACGACCGCATAAACCTTTATACCTCCATCGGCAATTATACACAGGGCAAGGAATTCTATTACCAGGTACGTGTAACGGCCAAGGGCATATTTAAGCAAGGCCCCATAAGTGCCGATGCCATGTACGACGGAGATATAAGGAGTTATAATGGTGCAGGGGTTATTGAGGTGAAATAATTAGTCATATAGGCCATAACACTAACGTACGGGGGCCGTGGGTGGCGGCGAAGCCGAAACCTGCGCCCCCGGCAAGCGACGAAATTAATAACACTGTAATTCCGAGCGAAATGTAATGAAGCCAAGAATCTTCTAATGCTTCCTGAGTTTTATGCGGGCAACAGTGAAAGTAAATAAACCATTGTTTATATTTGTGGCTTCTAATAAACTTGTATCCAATCGCAAACCCACCCATTCGATGATTCCGCAAACTGCCCAAGCAATTGCCTCCGAAAAACCATCCCTTATTTCCAAGCAATGCCGTGTAGATGCGTTTAAAAATGCTTTTGAGCGTTTAAGCCCAACTATAGGGGTTTTATGGCCGTT
>CAZKHA010000013.1:0-40690 GCA_964552325.1 uncultured Bacteroidales bacterium | reverse complement strand
GAAAAATTCCTTAAATGGAAGGAGGCCCAGAAATGAAAGTAATGACAATAGTTCAGGCAGTTACTGATGCCCTAGACATAAAACTAAGCGAAGACCCTACCGTTGTAACCTATGGAGAAGACGTAGGTGTAGAAGGCGGAGTATTCCGTGTAACCGAAGGATTGCAAAAGAAACACGGCGAACACCGCGTTTTTGATTCACCACTTGCCGAAGCCGCCATTGTTGGAACAGCCGTTGGAATGGCAATGAATGGACTGCGGCCGATAGTAGAGATGCAATTTTGTGGATTTGTATATCCAGCAATGAACCACATCATTTCGCATGCCGCTCGTATGCACAACCGTTCACGTGGGCGTTACCGCACCCCAATGGTTATCAGGTTCCCTTATGGTGGTGGCATCAACGCACTTGAACACCATTCAGAAAGCATGGAAGCCATGTATGGCCATATTCCAGGACTTAAGGTTGTAATCCCATCCACACCTTACGATGCAAAAGGTTTGATGATTTCGGCCATTGAAAGCGATGACACCATTATTTTTATGGAGCCAAAACGCATTTACAGAGCTATTAAACAAGAAGTTCCAGAAGAGAAATACAGCATTCCCATTGGCAAAGCCAAAATTTTGCAACAAGGCACCGATGTAACCTTGGTAGCTTATGGAGCCATGATACGTGAAGCTCAAAAAGCTGTGGCTATGGCCAAAAAAGACGGTGTATCAGTAGAATTGATCGACCTCCGTACGATTTACCCAATTGATCGTGAAACCGTTTCCGAATCGGTGCGTAAAACCGGCAAACTGGTTGTGGTACACGAAGGCCCAACTTCATTTGGCGTTGCTGCGGAGTTAACGGCAATTGTAAACGAAGACGCATTCTTAAGCCTCGAAGCTCCTGTTAAACGCGTAACAGGTTTTGACACCATTGTGCCCCTACCACGTGGCGAACACCATTACATCATAAGCCCAGAAAAGATTTATTACGAAATGATGAAAACAGTTAAGTTTTAAGGCAAGACAACTTGTCGCGCAATTTAACTTAAAATATTATAATACAATGAGATACATTTTTAACTTCCCTGATATTGGCGAGGGGCTCGATGAGGGTACCATTGCAGAATGGTATGTTCAGAAAGGCCAGAAAATTGAGTCGGGCCAGCCATTGGTGAATATGGAAACCGACAAGGTTGTAACGGATATTCCCTCACCCAAATCAGGTGTAATTGTGGCCACGTACGGCAAGGTGGGTGAAACTATTCATGTAGGATCGCCGCTAGTTGAAATTGAGATGGAGGGCATAGATGGCGCTGCAGCAGTGGCCGAAGCATCAACTACCGAAGCAGTAGCCGAAGAAGGTGCTGGTGTAGTGGGCACATTAGAGGTAGCGGGCAACAATGCCTATTTACCATCGAGCAACGAGGGGCTTGAGGGTAAACCCGACAGCCATCATGAAGGCCGACAAGCAAAAAAATCGCTTGCTACTCCTGTAGCTCGTGCTATGGCAAAGGACTTGGGTGTTGATATAAACAAAGTGACAGGAACCGGACCTGCCGCTAGGGTTACCACTAACGACATACAGAACTATGTGCAGAAAGCCAAAGCCCCTTCAACAAACACTATCACGCAAACCGCAGTCAATCAAGCCGATGCAGGACCTAGAGTGGAATATGAACCGCTGAGCACTATTCGTAAGACTATAGCCAAAAACATGATACAAAGCAAGCACAATGCTGCTCATATGACTGTTTTTGATGAAGTTGAAGTGGCTGAGCTTATACGTATCCGCGAAAAATACAAAAAACCATTTGGCGATAAAGGCGTTAAGCTAAGCTATCTCCCATTTATTTTAAAGGGATTAGCAGTAGCCTTGAAACATCACAAATCGCTCAATTCGCAACTTGACCTTGACAACAACCGCACCATCTATAAAAAGTACTACAACATAGGAATAGCTGTTGATACCGAAGATGGATTGGTAGTGCCGGTAATAAGGGACGTTGACAAGCTCAGCGTTTTTGAAATTGCCCAGAAAATAAACGAGATTAGTGATAAGGCAAGGAATAGGAAACTAAGCATTGACGACATGAAAGATGGAACCTTTACGGTAACCAACTATGGCTCAATTGGTGGACAGTTTGCTGTACCTGTAATAAATTATCCACAAGCCGCAATCCTTGGAATTGGCCGTATGGTTGAAAAACCAGTAATACAAGGCGATCAAATTGTTAAGGGCACAGTGCTTCCATTATCCTTATCGGTTGATCACCGCATAATTGATGGCGGCGAAGTTGCAAGGTTTTTGAATCGTTTGATGGGTTATCTTGCTGATCCTGTATCATTAATAATGGAATAACTTACCTAATTTATGGAACACATGGAATACGATGTTATTATAATAGGTGCTGGTCCTGCAGGTTATGTGGCAGCGATACGTGCCGGACAGGTAGGGCTCAAAACAGCCCTCATAGAGAAAAGCCAGATTGGCGGCATGTGCCTAAATTGGGGCTGCATACCTTCAAAAGCGGTTATTGAAAGTGCAAAACTTTACCGAAGGATTAAAAATGATGCTCAAACATTTGGTATTGAAGGTATTGATAAGAAGAAGCTTACCTTTAACTGGAAACAAGCTACCGCTAGGGCTAACCACATCGTTAAAAAACTGACGAGTGGTGTTGCCTTTTTGCTCAAGAAAAACGGTATCGACGTTATAAATGGCGAAGCAAGGATTACATCGAGCAATACAGTAACCGTAGAAAACCGGAACCTGAGTGCCAAACATATTATTATTGCTACTGGCTCCTATCACGAACCTTTAATGGCCGGATTACCCAGCGAAAGGGTCGTAGAACTCAATCAGTTTTTTAAACTTGACGAATTACCCAAAAACGTAGTAGTGGTAGGTGAAAGCTCCATTGCCGTTGAATTGGCCCAGTTCTTTAATATTATTGACCGCAACGTTACCTTATTGGTACCCAGCGATCGCATTATGCCTTTGGCTGACAAGTATTTATCGAACTGGATGCTCAACAAGCTTAAAAAGGACAAAGTAGAAGTGATTTTTAACGCTGCCGAAAACGCAGGAATGAGTAGCTTTGATGGTGATGAGCTAATTGTTGGTGATCAGCGTATTAAATGCGATGTGGTTATTAACAGCAAAAGCAGAAAGGGCGTTATGCCAGCCATGGACATCAATATTGAACAACAGGATGGATTTATCGTAACCAACGATTATTTCCAGACCAATGTGCCCAATATTTTTGCCATTGGCGACGTGAACGGTCGCAGCCCATTTGCACATGTTGGTTCAGCACAAGGGCTACACACCATAAACTTTATTAAAGGCATCAGGGAGAAAATTGATAAGACTATGTACCCCATGAACATGTATTCGGATCCGGAAATTGCCCAAATTGGCTATACCGAAGATGAATTACGCGAAAATGGGACGCAATACAAGGTTTCAGAGTTCCCGTTGTCAGCAAATGGCAAAGCATTGGCCGAAGGTTATTCAGAAGGCTTTATCAGGATGCTATCCGAAGAAAAGTATGGATTAGTACTTGGCGTTCAAATAGTATCGCCGAACGCAAGCGACATGATTGCCGAAGCAGCTGCCTTTATGCAAGTTGAATCGACCGTGTATGATGTTGCCAAAACCATCCATGCCCATCCAACCATCTCGGAGGTGTTTATGGAAGCAGGCTTTGGAGCTGTTGACAAATCATTGCACATCTGAAAGCTGACAAAACACCCCTAGTTATAACTTCAATAAAAAAGCGTGGCAAATACCACGCTTTTTTCATGTAACGACCAATCAAACACTAACGTAATCGGTCAGTAGATTTTACTAAACGATCATCTTTTAGGATAGCGCGTTGGGCTAAAACCAAAAAAACCACCGAAATGAGTGGGAACAGAACCCCGACACCATAATCTGGGGTTACGAGAAGCTTTTTCTTTAAAAAATCGGTGATTACAAATAGTATCACAAGCAATACGATGTCGATTAACAATGCAATACGAACCATTTTCACTTGTAAAGGCCTACGTTTGTATTGCAAAATAGCGTAACCAGCCATAGCGGCCACGGCTGCGTTAACTAAGATATTAAAATACACAAGGTATGGGCTTAGGACTGCTGTTTGTAAGCTAGCGCCCTTAGGCACATAACTTTCTACACCTGTTAACATTAACTTTAGGGTGGCAGCTTCTGAATAATAATTGGCAATAGGGAAAACGAACAACAAAGCTGATAGTACTACAACAATCAGCAGGAACACACTTTGAATTCTTTGTATCATACTCAAATTAAATTTCGGCAAAGATATTTAAACAAGCTGAAAAATTTAAAAAAGTATCGTATCAAGCGAAACTATTCTTATATTTGCACCGGAAATACATATCCCTACTGTATTACAAGCGTTTTCGGGAGTTCATGGCCACCTTACAGCAATCAATCAGGTTCGCCCCCAATTACGCCGGAGGGGTTCCAACACAAGGTTAACCCAATTCACATCAACCTTTCCACAATCCAACTCTCAGTTATACAGTTCATTATTCACAAATTGCCTATTAGCATTTTAAATTTAAATACATGTACGACATTCTTGCACTCAACGGGAAAGAGCTTCCTGAGTTGAAAGAAATTGCTGCCAAGCTTGACATTAAGCTTCCTAGAGATATTGAAAAACAAGCTCTTGTGTACAAGATACTTGATGAACAAGCCCTAAAACCCTCAAGGGAGACGCTAGAACTCGAAAAAGAAGAAAAGAGACAAAAAAAGGTTCTGCCACCACCCTCAAGACAAAAAACTGACAAGGAGCCAGCAAAAGCTGACACTACAGTTGACTCTGAAAAACCAAAACGAAAAGAAGCCGACAAAAGTAGGCCTAAACCCTCAAGCAAAGAAAAGCCTGAACAAGAGCCTAGGCCAAACCGCCCCAATCAAGGGCCAAGACAACCTCATCAACAGCAAAACACTCAAGTGCCCAAACAAGACAAACCACCTACAATTCAGCCCGAACCAGCTCAAAATTTACAAAAAAGCGATCCGGAAACAACAGAACAACGCAATGAGCAAAAACCATCACAACCTGATTTTGCACGCTCACGAAACGAATACCAACAAAAATACAATGTGAATTTTGGCTCGCCAAACCGCACCGATAATAAACCAAAAAACCAAGGTTTGCGCGAAGACCCAAGACAAAAGCAGCACTCACTTTCACAAAAACCCTCAAACCGGATTATCCCTCTCCAAAACGAGGAAATCATCCCTGAGAAATTGCAAGTGTTTGATGACGAACAAATAATTGAAGAAAACATTTTAAACATAGAACCTACCATTACCAAGGCTGAGGAGCCCATTTTGGAACCAGCCAACAACATAGCAGAAACGGCGCCCGAAAAACCCGAAGAAAAAACATCTCAACCTCAGTTTGGCCGCGAAAGGATGCCCCAACGCGATACAAATATGCGTTTTAACAAACAAACCGGCACTTTTGAAAGACAGCCACAGCAACAACCTCAACAACAACCTCAACAGCAACCCCAACAACAACCCGAACGAAGGAAAGAAGAATTCCCGACAGAACTTGATGGAGTGGTAACCTGCGAGGGGGTTTTAGAAATGATGCCTGAAGGCTTTGGCTTTATGCGTTCATCTGATTATATGTATTTTAGCAGCCCTGATGATGTGTTTGTTTCACAGTCGATGATTAAAACCTTTGGCTTAAAAACAGGCGACACCGTTCGCGGAGCCATACGCCCACCACGTGAAGCCGAAAAATACTACCCTTTGGTCAAGGTTGACTTAATTAATGGCCTATTGCCCGAGCAAGCGCGCGACCGCGTTCCATTTGACTACCAAACACCGCTTTTCCCGCATAAAAAGTTTAAACTCACCGGTCATCCACAAGCTACCCTAACTTCGCGGATAATAGACATGTTCACGCCCATCGGTTTTGGCCAACGCGGACTTATTGTAGCGCAGCCTAAAACAGGTAAAACTATGATTCTTAAAGAAATAGCTAATGCTATCGCCTTTAATCATCCTGATGTATACCTTATTGTTTTGCTTATTGACGAACGTCCTGAGGAAGTAACCGATATGGCACGTAGCGTTAAGGCGGAGGTTATAGCCTCTACCTTCGACGAACCCGCTGACCGCCATGTGAAGATTGCCAACATAACCCTCGAGAAAGCCAAACGCCTGGTTGAATGCGGGCACGATGTGGTGATCTTGCTCGATTCCATTACTCGCCTTGCTCGTGCTTACAATACGGTATCACCCGCATCAGGCAAGGTATTATCAGGTGGTGTGGAAGCTAATGCGCTTCAAAAACCAAAACGTTTCTTTGGTGCTGCACGTCAAATTGAAAATGGAGGTTCGCTTACCATCGTTTCAACTGCGCTGATTGATACTGGATCGAAAATGGATGAGGTTATCTTTGAAGAATTTAAAGGAACTGGCAATATGGAGTTGCAACTGGACCGCAAACTTTCAAACAAACGCATATTCCCTTCCATCGATATTGTAGCATCTTCAACCCGTCGCGATGACTTGCTGCAGGACAAAGACATGCTACAGCGGGTTTGGATTTTGCGCAACCACTTGGCCGATATGACTTCTCTGGAAGCTATGGAGTTTTTGCGCGATCGAATTAAATTTACCAATACAAACGAAGAATTCTTGGCCTCAATGAACGGTTAAGAATCTCAACATCAAGCAAAAAAGCCTTCAGATTTAGATTTGAAGGCTTTTTTGTTATTAGACCTGCGAAACAACTGAATTGAAAAAAACGTTACCGCACAGCCTCCGAGTTGATACGCTTTTAAACCAACACAACCCGAATTACACATGCTATACCTTTTTCAGCTTCCATTTACCACGTTTTATCATGGCAAGGCCAAGCAAAGAAAGTATAGATTCGGCTACAAACACAGCATAAAAAACTCCTTCAAACTCATACCCTAAATGCAAGGCCAAAAACCAGGCCAAGGGTATTTCGAGCATCCAGAAGCAGATAAGATTTAAGATGGTAGGGGTAAAAGTGTCGCCAGCACCATTAAGCGATTGAGTCATTACCATGCCCAAACCATAGAATAGCAACCCATAACTCACAATGCGCAGGCATGTTATGCCATATTCCATTACAACTGGGTCATTAATGAACAAACGAATGAACATGGCTGGGAAAAATATAAATATCAACGAAATGGCTCCTAACAGGATCATATTAGCCACACCGGTTATATAAACAGAGCGTTCAGCTCGATCGGGTTTGCCTGCTCCCAGGTTTTGCCCTACCAAGGTAGCGGCAGCATTGCTAATGCCCCATGACGGCAACAATGAGAAGATTATAATTCGAATAGCAATGGTATAACCGGCCACAGCGCCGCTTCCAAATTCGGATACAATACGCACCATGCCAATCCAGCTCGAGGTTGCAATTATGTTTTGGCCAATTCCGCCCAATGACAATCGTATCAAGTTCCATAAAAGCTTAAAATCAGGAACAACATCTGCAAGTTTAATGGCAATTCGCCCTGTTCCTCTAAACAACACATAGAACTGATAAGCTACGGCAAGCCCGCGACCAATAGTAGTTGCTATAGCGGCTCCTTTTATCCCAAGTGCAGGGATAGGGCCCAATCCAAAAATTAGAATTGGATCTAAAACAATGTTGATAAGATTGGCCATAAACAGTACACGCATCGAAATGGCTGCATCGCCGGCGCTCCTAAATATAGCATTGATGATGAACAACAAGATAATGACCATATTGCCGCCAAACATTATAGCAGTAAAAGAGTGATAACTCTCCACCATGCTGTTTGATGCACCCATCAGAGTAAGCAATTCTTTTGTATAAACAACACCGCCAACCGCAATAATAACTGACACTAAGCAACCCGCAATAATTGCTTGAACTGCAGAGGACCTGGCGCCATCTATATCTTTTTCGCCAATACGGCGAGCCACCAGGGCTGTTGTGCCCATGCTTAGCCCAAAGCCTATGGCATAAACGATGGTCATAAGTGATTCGGTAAGGCCTACTATAGCTACCGCATCAGCGCCTAACTTCGAAACAAAAAAGATATCCACCACCGCAAATACCGATTCCATTATCATTTCGATTACCATTGGAATAGATAGCAACACAATGGCTTTGCGAAGTTTCATGGTAGTAAAATCTTGATCGGTACCCGAAATGGATAAGCGTATCAACTGCCAATAATTGGTTAATCGTTGTCTAAGTTTTTGCAAGCTACTTAGAAGCTTGTTTATATGAAAACTGTTGTATAATGTACTCATATGTAATATTTTAAAAATAAAAAAACCCGATCGTTAGTTGACCGGGTTGAATTTCTTTGCTTAAAAATCCTTTTCTAGGAAACACAAATCTCCCCCGGTCCATATTTGTTTGGGACAAACACAATGGCATTAATGCACAAGGTAAAAGTGGAAGAGATTTTCATGTAAGTTTTAATTTGGCTGATAAACAGCTCTATTTTGAAGCTGCAAAAATACAACAGCTTTTGATAAGTGCAAGCAACGATTAAAAAAAAACAGTTCTTTTGTAATAAAATGCTTTACCATTCGTCAATACTACCAATATGAATATCCACGACTTTACGCAACGTATGCTGCCTTTTGGCGATAAAATCTTCAGGCTTTCACGCCGGCTGCTTGAAGATGAAGATGAAGCACGGGATGCTGTTCAAGAGGTTTATCTAAGGCTTTGGAGCAAACGCGATGCTTTGGAGGCTTATAGAAACCTTGAAGCAGTAGCACTTACTACTGCCCGAAACTTCTGCTTGGACCAGCTAAAGTCTCATGCGGTTAGGTTTAGGGCACCTCAATCGGAAATTGAAACAAACACACCTGATCATTCTTACTTAAATTATGACCTGAAAGATTCGGTAAGGCATGTTCAGAAGATAATTGCCACCTTGCCCGAACAGCAGCGTTGCATCATCCACTTGCGCGATGTGGAAGGATACGAAACACACGAGATAGCCGCCATTATGGAAATGAACGAAAACACCGTGAGGGTGAACCTATCGCGTGCCAGGCAAAAAGTTAGGGATATAATGATAAACCGATACGACTATGAACCAGCTAAATGAAAACATACACAAACTTTTGGAACTCTGGCTTAACGGATCAACCAGCGTAAAGGAAGAAGAACAACTACGCAACTATTTCAACAAGGGCCACGTGGCCCCAGATCTAGAAAAATACCGCAGCCTTTTTGTACATTTTTCGGAAGAAAGGAAACTGACCACCCCAGCCCTTGACCTGGAAAACTTCCTAAACCAACACCAAAAGGAAGCGAAGACAATACGCATTAAAAGATTGCTTTACAGTACATCTGCAGTTGCAGCAGTACTTCTAACCCTGTTTGTTTGGACAAAAATCTTTAAAGATCCACCACCTCCGCCACCATCAACCCAACCCAGCGCAGAAGAAGTGATAAAGGCATATGCCGAAACTGCCAGGGTACTTGGTTTAATCTCCGAAAAATTTAATGCAGGAATGAAACCAATGGGACATCTAGCGAAAATTGGCGAAAGCGGTGACAAACTAAAGGTTTTTGAACAAATTGGAAAAGGCATGGAACTGTTAAACCACATAATGCCTGGTCGCAAGCAAGAAAACGAAACGAAATCTGAAAATTCTAGTAACGAAAAAATTTAACACTTAAACCCATGAAAAAAATCATTGTATTATGCAGCTTGGCAATCGGTATGATGCTAAATGCTTACTCACAAAACGTTATGGAAAGCCTATTTGAAAAATATAATGGCAAAGAAGGCTTCACCTCAGTAAACATCTCAAAAGAAATGTTCGAGATGATGGGATCAATACAAATAAACTCGGGCGAAAAAGACAAAGGCACCGAAAAGATTAACGACATGAAAGAATTTGCCTCCAAACTTACAAGCCTTAAAGTATTAACAACCAGCAAAAAAGAAGGCCAAGACAACACTTCGAAAGCCGAAAGCTTCCATAAAGAAGTTATGAACCTTATGCCAAAAAACGTTTACAAAGACTTGATGGAAGTAAACGATGAAGGACAAAAAGTAAACTTCTATGTTCGCCGGACAGGTGCAAAAGTATCTGAACTCGTGGTAGTTGTAAAAGAAAAAACCGAAACCAGCCTAATCAGCCTAACAGGTGATATTGATCTTAATAAGGTGGCCGAATTCTCAAAAGACATGAACATTAAAGGCATGGATAAGATTAAAGATGCCAAAGAAAAGAAATAGGCTGAATTGCAAACTTAAGTGCAAACTTCGCAACTTAACCTACGTGAATTTTAAGGCCGCTAAAATTAGCGGTCTTTTTTTGTGCATATTCCCAACAACTTACCTTCACCTTTTCAAAAAAAACGCAGGCTAATGTTTCATTTATTCCGCTGATTTTAGAGTATTATTGTAACATTGCAATACGATTAAAAACAAGGATATGACCCTAGCAGATGCACAAAAAACGGTTGACAACTGGATAAAGCAAAATGGAGTTCGCTATTTTAACGAACTCACTAACATGGCTTTACTTACCGAAGAAGTTGGAGAGGTAGCCCGGATTATCGCCAGGCAATACGGAGAGCAATCCGCTAAAGAATCGGATATGGCAGCCAATCTGGCCGATGAATTTGCAGATGTGCTTTTTGTATTGATTTGTCTCGCAAATCAAACTGGCGTAGATTTGACCGAAGCTTTGGAACGCAACCTCGAGAAAAAGACCAATCGCGATAAAGATCGACACAAACAAAACCCGAAACTTCAACCGTAACGCGCATTTTGGAACAGAACATCTTTTTTAAGCCCAAAAAACACCACGTACTTATACAAAACTTTAAGGTTGTGGCTATGCACCCCGATGGGAAAGCCTATGGTTTTGACCGAGGCAGAAGGGTATTTGTGCCAGGTAGTATTCCGGGGGAAACGCTCACCATCATGATGGAAAAGCGACAAATCGGTTATTTTGTGGCAGAAATTAAACTAATTGAACAAGCATCGCCATACCGCATCAAGCCATTTTGCAAGCATGCGGGATTGTGTGGCGGCTGCAATTGGCAACATATTGCTTACACGCATCAATTAAACCTCAAGTCCGAAATTATTAGCGAGGCCCTAATCAAGCAACAAATTGATTTTAAAATAATTGAGCCTGTTGTTCCTTCGCCACTGCAGATTCATTTTAGAAACCGAACCGAATATACGTTTTCAAGTTCGCGGTGGTTTTATGAATCAGAAGGCAAAGTAACTGATCCATTGAGCCGCTTGGCTTTGGGTTTTAATCCAGAGGGCATGCCAGAGCGAATAATTGATATTGATGAATGTTGGTTGCAACCCCATCCCGCACATAACTTTAGCCGGTTAGCAAAAGACTTGGCAATTTTCCATCAACTTGAATTTTGGAATCCCCGATTAAAAACAGGATTAATCAGAAACCTTGAGCTTAAAAACAATACGGCAAACCAATGGATGCTACTTATTGGGTTTACATCAATGGACTCTCGCATTAACCTATATTTAAATGATTTACAAAATAAACTTCCAAAAGAAACCCAGCTTTTTTATACCATACTTGATTATGCGACCAAAGCATTGGGCGGTGAGATTACACCCTTTACCCAAACAAATGCCGAACTGCTTGAACGTTCTAGAAATTTACAGTTTAGATTAAGGCCCAGCGGTTTTTATCAAACCAACCCACTTCAGGCGTCAAACCTATTTAAGTTGGTGAGCGAACTAGCCGCTGCCCAGGCTAAAGATGTTGTTTATGACTTATACACAGGTGCAGGAACCATAGCCCTTCATGTGGCCAAACAAGCCAATTTTGTTATTGGTATAGAAGCCAACGAAAATTCAATTGAAGATGCAAACTACAATGCACAAATAAATGGTATATTGAACGTTAAGTTTATTCAAGGCGACGTTCTAGCAAGCTTTACTACCGACTTTGTTGACAGTAATCCCAAACCGTCAATAGTTATTTTGGACCCACCACGTTCAGGTACGCTTATCGAAATAAAGAAAACCATATTGTATGCCCAACCACATACCATTATTTATGTAAGTTGCAATCCGGCTGCATTGGCCAAAGATTTAAAGATGTTAACCACTGCGTATTCCATTGCTTGTATTCAGCCTATCGACATGTTTCCACACAGCCACCATATTGAGACTGTAGTTAAACTTGTAAGGCGAAAAGAAGAGGATTTAAACAATTAATAGCAAACAAACTAACGCTCCTTTACAAGGCCCTTGCGGTAAGCGGTCAGCAGCATATGCAAATCGCTAATTTGCTTCCGCAATTCATTGCCCATATCGGTATCGCACACCCGAATTCGTTCGTTACGCTGCTCTATTACAGTACGGTTCGAAATTATATCCACATCTTCTTCAATAGCTTTTTGACGCGATTCGAAAGCCGCATGCTGCACCAAGATAATGCTATATGAATTGTAGATGAGTGTATATCCACCTATACCCGTAACTTTTTGATATGGGATGGACATTCCTCCATCAATTACATACAAACGTCCGTTGGCCTTAACCGGATTCTCGCCTTTTGAAACTTTAACAGGCGTGTGGCCATTAACAATATGAGCTGATTGCGGATCCAATCCAAACTCATTAAGAATTTCCTTTACAATAGCTTCTTGATCGCGCAATTTATAGTATGGATTCCTTGGCTCAGCCTGAACATCTTTGTCGTCAATAAAATAGCGCTCAAAGGTAGTCATTTTGGTTTTTCCAAATAATGGGGACATGGGGCCGCACCATTGATACCACATTAAATCAAGATCTCTGCAAGTTTCGGTTGAATGGTTTCGGTTAAGGTATGCCCTACGCGCAACACGGTCAAATTCATCAACCAAAGCTTTGCCCTTGTATTCAACTCCATCTATCTGGAACGAACTAAACGATGCATCGGCTTCCATGGGAATACATCCATGAAAAAGCAGATTCCCATTGAATGCCAAGTACATTCCACCATCAGTGTACAAAAATCCAATGTGTTTCTGAAGCCTGTCACTGTTTAAAAATGAAAGCCGTATCTTATCCATCATCTCTTCCTCTTCGTCAGTAAGGGCAAAAGGATTGGCAGGATCAATAGTTGGGAAATGCTTATCGGAAAGCTTATATGTTTTGCCTTCGATTACAATTGTGCCTTTATCATAATCAATTTTATCGAGCAACGTTCTATCATTCATGGCGTAATGAGGGTTGCGTAGAATTGCCTGTGCTTCAAGTTTAAATTGAACAATTGCGATGGCTTTATGCATTTGTTTTACCAACTGCACGTTCCACGAGTTTTTCTCTTCTTCGTTAGCCGTGCGCGGAATAAAATCTTTGCAGGGATCGTTGCTGTAATGTTTGAGGGCGAAGGTAGCCAAGGGCATTAAGTTTATTCCATAAGCATCTTCGATGGTATCAAGATTTTCGTAGCGTGCCGAAATACGCAAAACTGTGGCAATCAGCAAACGTGAGCCCGATGCAGCACCCATCCAGATGATATCGTGGTTGCCCCATTGCACATCGGCTGAATGATGTTCCATCAACGCATCCATTACCTTATCGGCAGCAGGGCCTCTATCAAAAATATCGCCAATTACGTGCAAACGGTCAATCAACATGCGTTGGATAAACTTGCAAAGAGCTATGATAAAAGCCTTTGCACGATCGATCCGTATGATGGTGCGGATAATCCCATTAAAATATTCTTGTTTACCTGCGCTACTTTCATTCAAAAGCTCATCAATAATATATGCAAAGTCTTTTGGTAAGGCTTTACGCACCTTTGAACGGGTGTATTTTGAGGCTGCCGAACGTGCAACATCCACAAGCCGCTGCAAGGCAATAGTATATAACTCTTCTGGGTATTTTTCATCACGTAGCAGCACATCCAGTTTTTGCTCAGGATAATATATTAAGGTGGCCAACCGTCGCTTTTCAGCTTCGCGAATCCTATTACCGAAAACTTCATCAATTTTACGCCTAACCACGCCCGAGGCATTCCTTAAAAAATGGCTAAAAGTCTCATATTCACCGTGAATATCGGTCAAAAAATGTTCAGTGCCTTTTGGCAAGTCCAAAATAGCTTCAAGATTAATTATCTCAGTAGAAGAAGCCTGAATGCTTGGAAATTTATCGGCCAGCAAGTTTAAATACCGAATTTCGGCTTCGATCTCTTGGTTAGTAAAAAGCTCTTTTTGCATAGGGTTTGCAGTATTTAAGATACTTAACGGTTTAAAGGAAAAAAAGTTTCAACACATTGCAGTATCTATTTTCATTCTTGCACCCAAATTACAGTAGGATTTTGTAATTTCGGGATTTCATTGGCAAACCATAAAGCATTTGAGCATGATAAAGAACTGGATTACAAACCTACGTATCAGGCGCAAACTCAACCTGATGACTTTTTTTGCTGTTATAAGTTTGGTTTTAATGGGTTTAACTGCCCGATACTTCTTCAACACATCAAAGGTTTTGGGCATTGTTTTTAACGCCGAACGCATGCATACCCTCAGTTTTCAGAGCGGAATTGCTGACTTCTATAAATATTTGAGTACTGGAGATACCACGATGGTTTCTAAAGCAATCCGAAACATTGGAGATGCAGATAAACTGGCGTATTCGTTCGGTATATCCTTGGATCTTTCAAAAAACGAAAGCCTTTCAAAACACACAGATGTATATTTCGAATTTCTGAAGGAAGCAATGGAAAACCAAAAAAGCAATGCCGAACTTTTAGCCAGCCGGGTTCGATTACTACTTTGGATAGGCAACGAAGACATTATTAGTAGCATAAACGCTGCAGATGAAGGATATAAAAACGGGGAACAAATTATTGGCCTAATAAAGGCCTATCAAACGTTACCTGACAGCAACAAGCTTGCTGAGATTGAAAACACCATAGCAGCTACCAACCGGCTTTACGTTGAATTTGCACATTCCATCCAAAAAGTAGTATCATTTGCCAATACACTGTTAATTTGGGGCATCATTATCACCACTTTAGTGCTTTCGCTGTTAATCATCTATTTATCAGGGCTTATCTCAAAATTAATAACTTCTTCGGTTAATAAGATTACCTCTAGTTTTCACCAAATTAGCAAAGGAAACATTAATGTGCCGGTTAGTATTGATTCAACCGATGAAATTGGGCAACTTTCAGAGTCGTTTAACCAATTGCAAAAAAACCTACAATTGCTTGTTGACCAAACAAACCAGGTTGCCAAGGGCGATTATAATGTAACCATAATCCCGCGATCAGAAGAAGACGAGTTTTCTATTGCCCTTGGGGCGATGGTGGCCGCACTCAACAAAGCCGATAAATTGGCCCAAGAACAAAACTGGCATAAAACCGGCCAGAACCTTTTAAACGAAAAACTGCGTGGCGACCAAAGCGAAGATGAACTATCAAATGTGGTAGCTGACTTTTTGGCTACCTATTTAAACGCCCAAATTACCACCGTTTACTTACACAATGCAGATAAAGGCGAACTTAACTTAACGGGCAGCTACGCCTTTATTAAGCGCAAAAGCCTAAACGACAAGTTTAAAGTTGGCGAAGGACTAACCGGGCAAGCGGCCAAAAACCGCCAAATCATTTCGGTTACCAATTTACCTGACGACTACACCCGCATTACTTCATCAACAGGCGACACAGTGCCCAGAAACATTATAGTAGTTCCGCTGCTCCACAACCGACAACTTGCAGGTGTTGTTGAGTTGGCCACTGCCGAAGTGCTTGCCGACCAAAAGCTCGAATTCCTTAAATCGGTTTCAGAAACCATTGCCATAAGCCTATTATCGGCCCTTTCGCGTAAACGACTAGCCGAACTACTTGAGAAAACTCAAATGCAAGCCGAAGAACTGCAAACACAGCAGGAAGAATTGCGTGTTTCGAACGAAGAGCTTGAAGAACAAACCCATGCCTTACGCGAACGCGAAAGCGAATTGCAAGCCCAACAAGAAGAGCTTAGGGTTATTAACGAAGAATTGGAAGAAAACACTAGCTCACTCGAAAAGCAAAAACAAGAAATTGCCCAGAAAAACTCCGAATTAAGCCGCGCCAAAGAAACCTTGGAAATTAAGGCTCGCGAACTTGAAATTACGAGCAAATACAAATCAGAGTTTCTGGCCAATATGTCGCATGAGTTGCGTACACCTCTCAATAGCTTGCTAATCCTTTCTAAAAACCTTACGCAAAACAAAAAGGGAAATCTTTTGCCTGACCAACTCGAATCGATTGAAATCATAAAAAACAGCGGCCATGATTTATTGAACCTCATAAATGAGATTCTGGACCTGTCGAAAATCGAATCTGGCAAGATGAACCTTCATATTGAACCCGTTGCCATCGAAAAATTGTTAGAAAATGCACGGAAAAATTTCGGTCACCAATGCAAAGAAAAGGGACTAGGCTTTGAAATCCATTGCTCCCCAAACCTACCAGCAACCATAAACACCGATATACTTAGATTAGAACAAGTGATTAAAAACTTGATGTCGAATGCCATCAAGTTTACTACATCCGGCGTGGTAAAACTGAACATCGGTTTTGCTGATCCCAAGGTAATATTTCGCAGAACTGAGCTTATCCACAAGCAAACCATGGCCATTTCGGTTACAGATACGGGTATAGGTATCCCAAAAGAAAAACAGTTGCTCATCTTCGAAGCCTTCCAACAAGCTGATGGAAGCACTTCAAGGCATTATGGCGGTACCGGGCTGGGATTATCCATCTCAAAAGAAATCGTGAAAATACTTGGCGGCGAAATTCAATTACAAAGCCAACCGGGAAGTGGTTCGGAATTTACAGCCTTTTTACCAATTAGCGGGGCGCCTAGCAGCACGACAACTGAACCTGAAATGGAATCAACAGTTCAAAAACCATCATTAATCATTGCACCTCAACAAGTTATGGAAGCATCGGCTTATATCTCGAAACTTGCCGATGACCGCAAAAGCATTAGCGACGAAAAACCCATCATTTTGGTGATAGAAGATGACGAAAACTTTGCTCGCATATTACGTGACGCCTGCCATGAAAAAGGATTCGATTTCTTGTATGCCCCAACCGGTGAATCAGGGCTTAAACTAGCTGAAGAATACAAGCCTGGTGCTATTATCCTCGATATTAAACTACCTGGCATTGATGGTTATACGGTACTTGACCTTATAAAACGCAACCCAACTCTGCGGCATATCCCTGTGCACATGATGTCAGCTATGGAAGAAAGCTTGGATGTATATCGCAAGGGTGCTATTGGATTCCTTTCGAAGCCCGCCACCTCCGAAAAACTTGAACAAGCACTCGAAAGCATAAGCTCATTTGTTTCACGTAAAGTACGTGAACTACTTATTATAGAGGACAATAAGACCCTCGGCAAACAAATAGCTGATATTATTGGCAAAGGTGATGTAAACACGGTGACCGCTGAAACGGGGCATGATGCCATCCAGCTCCTTAAAAAGCAACACTTCGACTGTGTTGTGCTTGACTTGGGCTTACCCGATATTAGCGGCTTCGACCTGTTAGCTAAAATGCACACCGAACTTAAAAACGCGATGCCTCCTGTAATTGTGTACACAGGCAAAGAACTAACTGTGGAAGAAAACAATAAGCTTAAGAAATATGCCGAAAGCATTATTGTTAAAGGAGTTAAGAGCGAGGACAGGTTATTGGATGAAACAGCGTTGTTCTTGCACCGTGTAGTAAAAAACATGCCCGAACAAAAGCAAGAAATCATCACCTCGCTTCATAGCAAGGATGCCACACTCAAAGGCAAAAAAGTACTTATAGTTGATGACGATATGCGAAACTTGTTTGCACTGAGCAAAGTTCTCGACGAAAAAGGAATGATAATAAGGGAAGCCGAAAATGGACAAACAGCCCTCGACATCGTAAACAAAGAAAACGATATCCACATCATACTCATGGACATCATGATGCCTGTAATGGATGGCTTCGAAACCATGAAACGTATCCGCAAAATCCACAGGCTTTCAAAGCTGCCCATTATTGCCTTAACAGCCAAGGCCATGAAGGATGATTATGAAAAATGCCTAGAAGCTGGTGCTAGCGATTATCTTTCAAAACCAATTGATGTAGAGCGTTTGGTGTCGCTAATGAATGTATGGCTCTACAAATAACCTTCAAAATGTATGCATCTCGATTCAATAAACCAAAGGCAAATGCAAAAACCACAAATACTTCTTGTTGACGATAAACCCCAAAACCTTAAGGCACTCGAGACAATTCTTGAGGATCTTGATGTGCAGTTTGTTAGGGCGTTATCGGGTAATGAGGCTTTATCTTTATCGCTCAAAGGCGATTTTGCCCTTGCCATTGTTGATATTCAAATGCCCGGAATGGACGGCTACGAAATGGTGTCCATTTTAAGGGAAGGACCAAAAACGCGGCACATACCAGTCATATTTGTTTCAGCCATCTATTCTGAAGACCTTCATATTGTAAAAGGCATTGAAACTGGTGCGATAGACTTTATTTCGAAACCCATCGTTCCTGAAATCTTGCATGGAAAGGTTCGCCTTTTTTTGGAGATGTACCACCAAAAAAAGAATCTCGAAACCTTGGTTGAAGAATTACGCGAAACCCGCGATAGATTGGCAGCAGAGCGTGATAAGGCAGAAGCCGCCACCCGTGCAAAATCACTTTTTTTGGCCAGCATGAGCCACGAAATAAGGACTCCGTTGAACGGAATTGTTGGCATTGTTGACATACTGAAGCAAACCACCGACCCTGCAAAACTGCAGGAATACCTCGAAATTGTTGAAATATCCGCTGACAACCTTCTCACTATCATAAATGATATTCTCGATTTTTCAAAAATAGAATCGCAGCAACTCGAGTTTGAGAAAATACCTTTTAATCCAGAGGCAGAGGTTAACAATGTTGTTAAGCTCCTTAAAATGAAGGCTGAAACAAAAGGGATTCAGTTTTCTGCCCATTTCGAAAATCAGCTTCCAACCCGACTTATTGGCGACCCGGTGCGTTTTAAGCAAATCTTGATCAACCTAGCCAACAATGCCATAAAATTTACAGATCAAGGCTTTGTAAAAATTAAAATCAGCACTTCCATTACAACTAATAACCAATGCAAACTTGCTTGTTCGGTAATCGATAGCGGAATCGGAATCACGGAAGAAGGAAAGCTAAGGCTCTTTAAAGAGTTTTCACAAACCGAAAAATCAGTAAGCCGAAGGTTTGGGGGGACAGGGCTAGGCCTCGCCATTTCACTAAAACTTACCGAACTCATGGGCGGAGAAATTGGAGTTGAAAGCCAGCATGGGAACGGATCTACATTTTGGTTTTACATTATTACAGGAATAGAAGCCCAAGAACATAAGCCTATCAATGCCATCACGGAACAAGAAGAATCAACGAATAAAAAACTTCGAATTTTGCTTGTTGAAGATAATCGAATCAACCAACAGGTGGCATTATTCTCGTTACGAAAAATGGGCCATGAAGTTGATGTGGCTGATAATGGGCAAATTGCAATTGACAAATGGCTTGAAAACGAATACGATACAATACTTATGGATATTCAAATGCCCATAATGGATGGATATGAATGTACACGTAAGATCAGGGCTATTGAAGCCGAAACAGCAAAAAAACGAATACCCATTTATGCAATGACCGCAAATGCAGAGAAAAGCGAACGAACCTTTTGCCTTGCACTCGGAATGGATGACTACTTGTCAAAACCATTTAAACCCGAGAAACTTGCGTTGATTTTGCAAAACAAGAATCAATAATAAATCATCTTCTGTAACGCTTAAAACAATTCCTACTACAACCATGCCTAATCAAGGAAATTCAAGACGAAAATTCATTAAGCAACTTGGTGTCACCACCGCTGCCATTGCCGGAAGCAAGCTTTTAGCGGCTAACCTCCCAAACCCCGAACGCAGCTTTTCAACTATGGTGCGCCAACAAGCCACCAGCCCTAACAACAACCTTCAAATTGCCTTAATTGGAGCTGGGGGCATGGGAATCTCTGATACAACTACAGCACTGCAACATCAGGGCGTAAAACTGGTAGCCGTAGCCGACCTATACGAAGGTCGTTTAAAAGCAGCCAAAGATCGCTGGGGACAAGATATTTACACAACCCGCCATTACAAAGACTTGCTCAACCGGACCGATATTGATGCTGTGATTGTGGCCACACCTGACTTTTGGCACGAAAAAATTTCGGTTGATGCATTAGTAAGCGGCAAATCCGTTTATTGCGAAAAGCCCATGGTTCACTCCATTACCGAAGGGCACAACGTAATTGAAGCTCAAAAAAAGTCGGGAAAAGTATTTGTTGTTGGCAGTCAAGGGCTTTCGTCATTAGGCAACCAAAAAGCCAAAGAACTCTTGGCCGAAGGTGCCATTGGAAAAATAACTTTTGCCGAAGGATTTTGGGCTCGTCATTCGCCTGTTGGTGCCTGGCAATACGCAATCCCTGCCGATGCTTCACCAGCCACTGTTGATTGGGATACCTACCTCAAAGACAAGAAAAAATATGAATTTGATGCGTTGAGGTTTTTTAGGTGGCGCAACTATCTCGATTATGGCACGGGCATGTCTGGCGATTTGTTTGTTCACCTGTTCTCGAGCCTGCACTTTATAACCAACTCTAAAGGCCCTAACAAAGTATATGCTTCTGGAGGATTGCGCTATTGGAAAGATGGACGTGAAGTGCCCGATGTGCTTGTTGGTGTATTCGATTATCCTGAAAACCAAGATCACCCAGGCTTCAACCTCTCGTTGCGCTGCAATTTTGTTGATGGAACTTCGGGAACAACTTACCTAAAAATTGTTGGCACCGAAGGATCAATGGATGTGCTTTGGGATGAGGTAATCGTAAGGCGTAACAAGGAAAGTGAAGAAGATGACCCATTTGCCAAAGAAAAAGCGCGAGAAAACAACTCAGCATATTCAGGCCGAAAAACCATGTTGCCTCCCGAAGAAGTGGTTTATACCGCCGAAAAAGGCTATAAAGGCGCTCATTACGACCATTTTGCAAGTTTCTTTAATGCAATAAGAACGGGATCGCCAGTAGTAGAAGATGCCATTTTTGGATTTAGGGCTTCGGCTCCAGCTTTGCTTTGTAACGATAGTTACTTTAAAAATGAAGCCATTAAATGGAACCCCGAAAAAATGATTTTAACCAACTAACAACCAAGCTTTTACATCTTATGAAACTTTCATTTTACTTATTGGCAGCCTCTGTAGCGCTGCTTTCATGCAAATCGCCTAATACCAAGCCATTAACCATAAACACGCTAAGCCCTGAAGAACAACAAGCGGGCTTTAAACTGCTGTTTGATGGCAAAACCCTCAATGGTTGGAAAGAGTTTAACCGAGACACACTTAGTGGCGAATGGACTATTGAAGACAGTTTAATCGTGTGCAATGGAAAGGGTGGCGACATTGGTGCCGACCTTATTACAGTTGAACAATACGAAAACTTCGAGCTCTTGGTTGACTGGAAGATAAGCCCCCAAGGCAACAGTGGCATATTTTACCATGCAGTTGAAGACACCATGTACCATGCTGCTTATTATACTGCTCCTGAATACCAACTTATCGATGATTTAGGCTGGCCTGACAAACTGGAAGAATGGCAACAAACTGCTGCCGATTATGCCATGCACCCCGCACCTTCAGCTAAAAAACTCAACCCTGTTGGCGAATGGAATTCTTCGAAAATCATTTACAACAAAGGACATGTTGAACATTGGCTGAATGGCGAAAAAGTCGTTGAATTTGAGGCTTATACACCCGAATGGCAAAAACTTCGCGACAGCGGAAAATGGAAAGATTATCCTGATTATGCCATTAGCAAGATCGGTCACATTGGGCTACAGGACCACGGTAGTAAAATTTATTTCAAAAACATTAAAATCAAAGCCTTATAAGCATATATGCCCAAAAAATTGTTATGTGCGGCTTTCCTATTACGCATTCTTATTGGCTGGCATTTTTTACATGAAGGCATTTCAAAAATCCTTCAACCGGGATGGACCTCACAACCTTATCTTCTGGATTCAAAAGGCCCAATAGCTGCTTTTTACTTCTGGATTGCCCAAAATCAAAGCCTTACCCATTTTGCTGATTTGGCCAACATCATCCTGTTAATTTCAATTGGATTGTTGCTGATTATCGGCTTACTTGAAAAACCTGCATCCATAGGTGCAATGGTGTTGTTGGGTTTCTATTATTTCAGTCATCCCCCGTTTCCCGGAATTACATATGCCCTACCCCCCGAAGGCAACTATTTGTTCGTAGATAAAAACCTGATTGAACTGGCCGCTGCTTGGCTTCTTTACCAGCTACCAACTGGGCAGTACCTTGGCCTTGGCAAATTTATCACACGCTTAAAGCAACCAATTAAGTAAACCAACCATGAAACGACGTGATGTTTTGAAAGGCCTTGCCACCTTGCCAGTGCTAGGTGCTTATGCATACGCACTTTACAAAAAGAAACAAATTTCGCAACAACCTACATTTAATTTCTTAGCTGAATTTGAATCGCGTTTCCCGTTAATCGGAGAGAAGGTGGAGGCTTCGAAACCCAAACCAAGCCCTGGAAATAAGCTTCGTATTGGATTTATTGGATTTGGAAGCCGCGGCTCATCTATTGCTCGTTCAGCAGGATTTGCCCATCCCGCGTTTATCGAAAACCTACAAAAAGATGCTCAAAGCAATCCAGACGATAAACGCTACCAAACTTTTATGGAGCAAGAGGACTTAAACATTGAATTTACTGGAGTTTGCGATGTTTTTAACACACATGCCAACAAGGGTAGTATAGCACTTGCAAACCTAAGCCGTCAAACTCAAGCTATTCCTGAAAAATCAGGTATTAAACAGTATTCTGACTTCCATGAATTGATTCAAAGCCCTGATATTGACGCTGTAATTATCGCAACACCCGACCATTGGCATGCCGAAATGATTATTGAAGCCGCCAAAGCCGGCAAGCATGTGTATTGTGAGAAATGCATGACCAACCAACTTTCGGAGGCATATGAAGTTAGAAAAGCTGTTGTTGAAAATGGAATTGTTTTTCAGCTTGGCCATCAAAATCGCCAATCTGCCAGTTACATAAAAGCCAGCAATTTACTGGCAAACAATGTACTTGGCCCCATCAACTTAATCGAAACCAGCACCAATCGAAATTCTCCCGATGGTGCCTGGGTGTACGAAATACCACCAGAAGCTATTGCTGAAAATATTGATTGGGAACGCTTTATCAAACCAGGCTCGCTTACCCCGTTTAGTGCTGAAAAATTCTTCCGTTGGCGATGCTTTTGGGAATTTGGTTCTGGACTGGCAGGCGACATGCTTACACATGAATACGATTGCATAAACCAAGTGCTCCAACTCGGGATTCCCGAAAAGGTAACTGCTTCAGGTGGAATATACTATTGGAAAGATGGCCGCGAAGTACCTGATGTGTTGAATGTTTTGATGGAATATCCAGCACGGGATTTAGCCCTTATGTATTCGGCTAGCCTATCCAGCGCGCATCAGCGTCCGCGCCAAATTATGGGGCAAGATGCCGTAATGGAGCTTGGAGGCGAGATACTTGTGAAAGCCGAAGCGAACTCAAAACAATATAAAAGCCTTTTAGAATCAGGAAAAATAACTACCGAAACCCCTTTTATTCAATGGCAACCAGGTTTACAGAATATTGATGCCATTACGTCTCCTACCCAAAAATATTTTGCCTCAAGGGGTTTAATTTACACCATGCACGAAGGTAAAATGGCCGATACTACGTTTTTGCATGTGCGTGAATGGTTGGAGGCTATTCGCAAGGGTGGTGAAACCAGTTGTAATATTCAGCAAGGCTTTCAAGAAGCCATTACGGCGCATATGGCTGGGATTTCGTACCGCGAAAACCGAATTGTGAAATGGGATGCTGAAAATGAATGCATTGTGTAAACACTGAATAGCAATTATAACAAAAAATAGCTTATTGACATACCTTGCAAATTGTTGAAATTTTGAACTAAACCAAACCAACTATGCTACCCAAACCACGTCTTCTACGCATCCTCTTCATCAGCGGAATTGTATCCTTTTTTGTTGGCACCATCGATCCGCTTGAAGGCTCTGTACTAATTGTATTAGGCAGTTTTTTGATGGCTTTAAGCTCGCGTTTGCAAGACGATAAACAACACATTGGGTATGCCCTCGCTTTTGGCTTAATTGCCATAGGAGTTGTTATTCTATTCTATATCAGCTCACTTGGAGGAATTGGCGGAGATACCGGACGACCGATGTGGTATATGGCCTTTTTTGCACCCTATCCTATCGGATGGGTTTGGGTAATTGTGCTGTTAATCCGTAGGCAGTTGAGGAAAAAGCGTACACTTAACTCCTTAAATCAGGCCTAAACTGTTTTATAATTGCTTAAGTATTTCAACGGATTTATCCACATGAGCTTGTGCATTTAATTGTGAATTAAACACATAAACCACTTTTCCATCCAAGCCTACTACATAGGTTACCCTGCCGGGCAGTAATCCCAGGAAACTTGTTGGAACGCCAAATAATTTACGCACCTTATTGCCCGTATCGCTTAGCAAGGTAAAATTTAACCTATGTTTTGTTGCAAAGTTTTTATGGCTTTCAACGGATTGGCCACTAATGCCAATTACCATGGCACCTGCTTGCTCAAAATCTTCAAATTGATCCCTAAATGCGCATGCTTCGGCTGTGCAGCCCGGGGTGTCATCTTTTGGATAAAAATAAATCACCAATTTCTTTTTTCCTAAAACGGATTGAATATCAAATAACTCCCCGTTTTGGGTAAACAATGAAAAACTTGGAATAGAACTTCCAACCTCAACTTTAGTATTCATAATGTTAGAATTTGTTAAACCAAAATACGCAGATGCCAATACCAAATAAACCACCAAATAAAACCGATAAAACCGCCTTGCCTTATAATATGCTTGATTGCCAGGGAATAGATCTCCAAATAAAGCTTTTAGCTCAGTGCCAAATACAGGTTTAATGTTGATGACCCAACTGTTCGTTTTATAGGCCAACTTACGAAACCTGCTGCGATAATACGTCAAGGGCAATCCCCAAAGCAAGAAAACGATTAAAAGAATAATTGCAAGCAATTCCATATCAGTTCTTTTTATTAGGAAACCAGGGTATAAATGCACTGGTTCTTTGTACATAATCAGCATAATCAGGCTTTTGCTGCTTCATGCTTTTTTCAAGGAGTGCTACTCCTGATACTTTAACCAAGAGAATGGTCATGATAATTGAACCTATAAAAGTCCAAAAACTGCCAGCGGCTACACCAAACAAACCGAAGGCCCACCACACTGCTGCATCACCAAAATAATTCGGATGCCGCGTGTATTTCCAAAAGCCTGTTTGCAGCAGCTTGCCGCGGTTGGTTTGATTTGCCTTGAACTTTTTTAACTGGTAATCGCCGCCTGCTTCAAAGGCAAAGCCAATGAGCCAAAGTAGCATTGCAATGCCATCTAAAACTCCTAAAGGTTGATTAGCACCATAATACTGAGAAGCCAATAAGGGCAACGACACAATCCATAAGAGAAAACCTTGTAGCAAAAACACCTGAAACAAGCTTATCCACCAATAGCGATGCGGGCCGTAATCCTTTCTAAATTTCTGATACCTAAAATCTTCGGGCTTACCGTGGTTTCGAATGGCAATATGCCAACTTAGCCGAAGCCCCCAAACCATCACCAAAAACAAAACTATTTGCGCCCTATTGCTATACTCCGGAACCAATATATTGTAAGTTAAGCAAATAACTACAAACCCAAGCCCCCAAAAAGCATCCACAATACTTGCATCCTTTAGTTTTAGGCTCCATAACCACACTACCACCATCATGGTAAGGATTACGCTAAGTGATAATACGAAAATTGTTAAAAAAGACATGGTGAAACATTTAATTATCAAACAATTTAAAACGAATAATGGCTCCAGAAACTAAAAAAATAGCAATAAAAAGTCCGGGCATATACCCGGACCCTTAAGTTGTTTATTAATACAAAGACACCTATAGCTAGGTTGATTTAGCGACTAGTTGGCCTCAAGAATTTGAAACAACTCATCTAATTTTGGAGTTAGGATTATTTCGGTTCTTCGGTTCTTTGCCCTGCCATCAGAAGTTGAATTGGACATTACCGGCAAGTACTCACTTCTTCCAGCAGCCGTAAGTCTTGACGGATTTACGTTTGAAGAACGGGTAAGGATTTTTACGATTGCAGTGGCACGCATCACACTCAGATCCCAATTATCCTTCACCTGCCCAGAGCTTGAATACGGTACGTTATCGGTATGCCCTTCAATCAGGACGTTTATGTCATTATTGGTTTCGAGCACGTTAGCCAATTCTTTCAAGGCAGCCGCTCCTCGGTCGTTCACCGTCCATGAGCCTGAGCGGAACAACAAGCTTTCTTCGAGCGAAACATATACTTTGCCGTTTTTTACTTCTATTGAAAGGCCTTTGCCTTGAAAACCAAGCAAGGCATCCGAAACTTTTTGCTTTAAGGCAGCCACAGCAGCATCCTTTCGGGCTAAAATATCTTGTAATTCCATCAGTTTGCGCTGTTTATCAGCCAATTCTGACTCCAAAACCCGCAACGAATCCTGCTTACGGATAACTTTTTCTTGGGCCAATTGCAATTCCGATAAAATGCGTTGTATTTCATCTTTGCTACCAGATTGCATACGTGTGGAATTCTCAACCAGATCTTCATACGAATTGTTTAACGAACGTAAATCAGCAAGAGCATTCCTCAGCCGGATACCCATATCGGTGGTGTCGTTCTTTAAGCGGTTTACATCTCGGCCCATTAGGTCAAGGCGTGAGGCTTTTTCGGTGTTCTCGGTTTTCAATTCCAGGTTATCGCGCTTCAGGTTAGCCACTTCTTCTTCGCACTGCTTGCGGCGGGCATCCAATTCCTTGTATTTCTTTTGCGAAACGCACGAAACACCAATCAATCCTATTATTAATAAAATCAACAGATTATACTTTTTCATAGCGAAAAATTTGAGTAGGTCAATAAAAATGATATAAAATGCAAAGGTAGAACTAATACACTCCCAAAATATTGTCTGAGGCGTCCTTGAAGCTTCAAAAAACGAACAAATTATGAACGCTTAAAATACCCTGTAAGCGTATTAGTTGTGTTTTATGGGAATGGCAACCGGCAAGGGCGCTACCAGCAAATCAGCTGAATCGCTGGATGTGCATCCATATTCATCTTCTACCAGAACGGTGTAGGTTCCCGTGGTGGTCGCATTAAAGGTCTGTAACTTTGAGCCATCTTGCCATGTATAATTCATGTAACCTGGCCCAGCATTAAACACCATGGCTTGACCTTGGCAAATTGTGTCATCTGGGCCTAGGTTTACCTTTGTGAAATCAGCAATCGTTACGGTGACGGATGCTACGGTTGTACCCATGCAAGGTGTTGAAGATGAATAATAAAAAATCAAGGTTTCATCCACTTCAACAATATTATCGAAGATAGGCACGATATTGATGGTATCTGATAATTCGCCCGGCAAAATCATCAAGCTATCGTTTAACAGGTTGCAATCCACACCATTAATAGCGGTTCCACGAATACTGTCAAACACCAGCCAAGTGGTATCGGGTGAAATCACCGGCAAAGAAATTATCAAATCGGCCTGTGTGCAGCCTTCCACAGCAAAACTTCCACCACCGGGCGTAGTATAAACCGGAGTGATGGCAATGCCGGGACTTGAGAAGCTTCCGGCCTCAAGAAAAACGCCTGAATCTAATACACCATCTACGGCGTCAGCTATTGCAATTTTTAAGTGATAATTAGTACACGGTACAACATAAGCAGTTGCAGTCATTACTATAGTATAGGCATCATACTCAATACTTTTACCCGATTGGCAATTATCAATTAGATACGCGCAATTTAAACAGCCATTCGCATGTGGGCAATCAGGCCCTGAACCAAAATTTATTGTATTTATACTAACAACCTGGTTTACAACAGGTATAATGGCAATATTCTGATTCGTGTAATTCCCTCCTGCGGGGTTTTGACCTGTGATAAAAAAAGCAAAAACATCATTTATTGAATTTACGTACTGATGGTACTCGTCTGAGCCAAACACGTATCTAAAGGTAATGGTGTCATACAACGGAAAAAAATCGAATTCAAGCACACATGCATCATTTGTGTTTGAGCCTGCAACGGCTGTAAGGTTGGGGTCACCAGGATTACCATTGCCACTTCCTGCACCAGCCTGGTTGTTAGGGCCAATGGCTAATAACGCATTTCCAGATGTCATTACAATACCCGAATCAATGCCAATGCCTGCCGCAATACCATCCGAAAAGATACCAGCAGACCATACATTACCATTGCTTGATTGCAAACCCGTGGCAGTAACATTGCTAACCGTAACTCCCTGGCCTAATAGTACATCCAACAATGTGTTGGCCGTATGATTGACCGTAACATTCATCTGCCCAACAGCCGAATTCCATACTAAAATAGCAAAAAAGAAGAAAATATAACGAATACAATTCATTGTAGCTCTTGGTTTGAAGGTTGGCAACGCAAAGGTAACACTTGCAATATAATAAGTTGCACCTTTGCAACAAAAAAATGCAAGCACAGCTCACCTAATTGACAGCCAAACTTGGCAAGTGGTTGTACTAGGTACAATTTGCAGGCTGTACTTGTATGGGTGTGACTTTACAGGATGCATGCTGGGCAGAATTGAACAAACCCGCTTTATCAATTGCTCGCATATGAGACAGTAATAGCAAATTATCGCCACTATTTGCTATTATACTAGCAAATTATCGCCACTATTTGCTATTGTACTAGCAAATTATCGCCTATTAAGCAGCTCAATCTACTAATATGTTGTGCTTTTGCTTAAAAAAAACTCTTTTGTCCGATTAAAACTTGGATAGCATTAGAAGATTCCTCGCCTCATTACATTTCGCTCTGAATGACAGTGCTTTATGGTATTTAGAGTACCCTGCCTAGCTAAAAACCTGCGTAACGAATTAGTAAAAAGCCGCAAGATATTCTTTTATGATAACGGTGTAATGAATGCTGTAAATGAACAGTTTAAACCACTTTCCATACGCAGTGATGCAGGCATGCTTTGGGAAAACTTTTTGATTTCAGAACGCAAAAAACACCTTAACAACCACCTAACTGGAGCTAAAATGTATTTTTGGAGAACAAAAGATCAGTCAGAAATTGACTATGTTGAAGAACTGGGTGGGGAATTTAAAGCATATGAATTCAAATGGAGCAAACATGCAAGCTACCGTTTCCCAAAATCCTTTATGGAGGCTTACAAACCTACTGAATCCAAATTAATTACACCAGAAAACATAGTCGAATTGTACCCATAAAAAAAGGTTTTCAGGGCATTACCCCAAAAACCTTTCATCCTATATTACTAGCTAATTTGCTTAATTTTTACGTGCTATGCCCACTGAATTCCAATCGTTCAGTATGCGCGTGGCTTCTAAAACATAATTATCGGTTCTTAGCGATTTCAGCCATTTGGCATATATATCTTTCTTTGTGGTGTCACTACTAACCTTGGCCAAGTCTTCGGGTATCCCAAGCACATTCATATCAAGGGTATCTTTACCAATACGTTCGTATTTTTTGGCTTGTTCATCCATGGCATTGCGTTGGGCAATAAACTCATTCAGGTTTAAGGGCAATTTGGTTCTGTCGCGTTGCTCTTTTAACCGGTGTGCATTATCATCCAATAATTTAAAAGCGGGGTCATTTTTCATTCGGTTTAAACTGCGAAACTTAAGTTCGGCAAACAGTTTTTCATTGTTATAAGGCTTGTATTGAGCAGCTGGTACTTTATCGAACTCCAACGGAAATTTAAGTTCACGTTCACCAATTTCAAAATAAGTGTATGGATCTGACATCACAATATCGGGTTTTACGCCATTAAGCTGGGTAGAACCTCCGTTGATGCGGTAGAATTTTTGAATGGTCATTTTTAATGAGCCCAGAGGCTTAACATCATCATAGCCACGGGCTATATCATCAAGGTTAAAGAAACGCTGTACGGTCCCTTTACCAAACGATTGTGACGTGCCAACAATAATAGCCCTGCCAAAATCTTGCATGGCAGCAGCTAAAATTTCAGATGCCGAGGCACTTAGTGAATTTACCATAATCAGCAGCGGGCCATCATATAGGGTAGCTGGATCGGGGTCGCCATATACTCTAGCTCCACCAATACGGGCTTTAACTTGTACAATTGGACCCTCTGGAATGAACAATCCGCCAATTTCGATGGCATCTTGCAGGGAGCCGCCTCCATCGCCGCGCAAATCAATAATAATTCCATCAACACCTTGGTTTTTAAGCTTTTCAACCTCATTTCGAACATCAACCGAAGAACTTCTTCCGTTAGGGTCGTCAAAGTTAGCATAGAAAGAGGGCAGGTAAATATACCCGACTTTGCCTCCTTGATCCTTATCTTGTAGAACTGCAGATTTGGCGTAAGTCTCTTCAATGATAACTACGTCGCGAATGATTCGGATTTCCTTTTCTGTGCCATCCATTTTAATGACCGATAAGCGTGCTTCGGTTCCTTTTTTGCCACGTATAAGGGTTACGGCCTTATCTGTACACCAGTCGGTTATATCTACATATTCGCCATCGCCTTGCGCAACTTTGGCTATTTTGTCGTTTACTTCTAAATCGCCTTGTTTCCAGGCAGGTCCACCAGGAACAATATTGACGATCGTTACATATCCATCTTTCGACTGTAGTGTAGCACCAATGCCCTCGAGCTGCCCAGAAAACTGAATATCGAAATCTTGCTTATCTTTAGGTGGAAAAAAGTTTGTATGTGGATCGTTTACACTTACTAAGGCATTTACAAAATCGCCCATGCGGTCGCTTCTATCCAATTTTTTCAATTCATGGAAATAGTCGTTGTAGCGTTTTAACACCTTTTCGCGTGCATCTGCCTCCATTTCGGCAGGGGTTTTTATAGTAACCACCGAATCTTTTTTAGCCAAGGCTTTTTCTTGACGCTCCATCATGTCCGAAATACGTGTCAGAACTTCGTATTTAAGCGATTGCTCCCAAACAACTTCTAGCTCTTCATCATTTTTGGGCCATTTGCGCTTATCGGGGTCTAGTTCAAAATAATCGTTTACGCTAAGGTCGAAAGGGTTTTTCATGATACCCGTATATATATCGGCTGCATCATCAATGCGCTTGTTCAACAATTCCACAGATAGTTCAAAAAACTGAAAATCAAGATTTTTAAACTCGTCGTCCAACAAGGTTTCATGTTTCTTCAGCTTATCAAGGTCATCCTGGGTAAAGAAGCGTTTAAAGGGGTCCAATTGATCGATATAAATCTCGAAAGCTTTGCGCGAAAACTCATCATCTAAAGCAACTGGATTAAAGTGCCCCTGTTCTATTGATTCTTTTACCAGGCTTAACAGTACCAGGTTTTTCTTTTGTTCATCGGCTTGGGCATTGCATCCGCTGAGGACGAACAAATACACGAGAAAAAAGAAAATCAAGCGTAATTTCATCATTTATATGTATTTAGAATAAAATGTATAACAAAATAAGTTCCCGTTAGTTTACAGGCTGTCAAAAGTAAAGCAAATAATGTGCACATATTGCATCCAAAACCCTAAAAAAGGTTAAAGATTGGTTAATGTGTGCAAAAAAAACGCCCCTGCACGAGGGGCGTTATAGAAATTGGTTGATTCTAAAACTACTCAACTACTTCAACCCAGCCAAACTTATCGGGTTCTTCGCCAAATTGAATGGCCTGCAAGCGTTTATAGAGCATGGTTGAAACGGGTCCAGCCTGGCCATCTTTGCAATAGGAAAAAATGGTTTTTGAATCGCGGTCTTCAATTGCACAGATTGGAGAAATAACGGCTGCGGTACCACAGGCTCCTACTTCTTCAAAATCTGCTAGTTCGTCAACAGCAATAGGCCGAACTTCAACTTTCATGCCCATATCAAGCGCCAATTGTTGAAGGCTCTTGTTGGTAATGGAAGGAAGGATGGATGATGAAAGCGGCGTAAAATAGGTGTTGTCCTTTATGCCAAAGAAATTAGCCGGACCGGCTTCGTCAATGTATTTCTTTTCGCGGGCATCAAGGAACAAGCTTGCAGCAAAGCCTTCGGCATGGGCGCGTTCGCCGGCACGCAGGCTTGCGGCATAGTTGCCACCTACTTTAAATGTACCGGTGCCCAAAGGAGCAGCACGGTCAAAATCACGAGCAATTTGAATTTTTACAGGCTTAAAACCTTCTTTAAAATAGGGTCCCACTGGGCCTACGAACACCATAAACAAATACTCACTGGCGGGCTTAACACCAACCTGTGGGCCAGTACCTGCCAACAAAGGCCTGATATACAACGATGCGCCGGTTCCAAATGGGGGAACATACTTCTCATTAAGTTTTACAACCTCCCAAACAGCTTGTTTAAACAGATCCAAGGGAACCTCGGCCATTAATATCCCGCGGGCCGAATGTTGCATGCGCAAGGCATTCTCTTCCCACCTGAAAATCCTGATTTTGCCATCTACGCCCCTAAAGGCTTTTAATCCTTCAAAAGCTTCTTGGCCATAATGCAAAGCAGTGGCCGCCATATGAATATTGATATACTCTGACGATGAAAGTTCCAACTTGCCCCATTCGCCATTACGGAAGTAACAACGTACGTTATAGTCTGTTTTAAAATAACCGAAGGGTAGTTTTCCCCACTCTACGTTAATCATATATTGGTAATTAGAGGGTTAATACTTTAAAAAAGTGCCTGCAAGGTAGGAAGAAAAAATCAGTACCGCAAACGTTACCATAACTTTTATTTAACAAAAAAAAACCACTTTTGTAAGTATGGTTGTGTCAGGTTTTTGTACATCGAAATCTTTCTAACATAATCCTAAACCATTGTATATCAATGATTTTTTTGTTTAATAGGAATGTGTATTTTTGCAGCCCTTTAAATTTGTCTATGAATACCTTTAGAAATGTATGGTCTGACGAATATTCCATACAATGGCGTGATACAACTGCTAATGGCTTGACCGGAATTGTGGCTATGATGCACTTTTTTCAAGAGTCGGCATGGCACCATGCTGATTACTTGGGCTTTGGCCTTGAAAGGTCAGCTGAACACCAGCAAGTTTGGGTTATCATACGCTTCAAAATAATTATGAACCGTTACCCATCATGGGCCGACAGTATTAAGGTTGAAACCTGGCCATCTGGCCGCGATGGCCTGCTGGCATTCCGCGATTTCAAAATCATGACACTAGCGGGTGAAGTCCTCGGGCAAGGTACATCAGCTTGGATGGTTATTAGCACCTTAACCCGCAGGCCAAAAAAACTCGACTTCTTAGATTCTATTAGTCCCTATCAGTTCCCAGCCCCCGTTTTCACATCACAACCCGGAAAAATCATCCTGCCAAACCACCTGGAACCTGAATACATTTATAAAGTTCGTTACGGCGACATGGACGCCCATGGCCATGTAAACAATGTACGCTATTCGGCTATGATTATGGAAGCTTTTGACCTAGAATGGCATAAATCTCACTTCCTCAAATCATTCGAGATTAATTTTATTCAAGAAGCCTTGCACTGCGATGAGTTGTCAGTAAAGCTTGGACACCTCGAAAATGGTGATTTCTTTGCTTCAATTAATCGTTTGAACGATAATCAATTAGTAATTGCGGCGCATCTTATGTGGGAGAAACATAGCTAATTATACTTTTTTTTAGTACTTTGCGGGTTCTAAACCATAAATTGTATGAGCTATAAAAACCTTGTTCTTGCTATTCTAGCTACATTTCCAATCGTTATGCTGCTTTCGTGTAACCGTCAAAAACCGCTTACAATTGTTGTTTCTAAATTATCGCCCAACTACTTAAACTGGCTTAAATCAGCCGACACTACCCTGAATGTAGTTGATGTGTACGGATTACCTGTTGATTCTGCTCTAATTTTGCTAAAAAATGCTCACGGCTTATTGGTAACTGGTGGTGAAGATGTTTTCCCAGGTTTTTATGGAAAGGAAGCAGATACTTCGCGTTGTGATAAGCCCGATTTACAGCGTGATACTTTGGAAATGGCACTTTTGAAACAAGCCTTTGCCGACAAAATGCCCGTTTTTGGGATTTGCCGTGGACAACAAATAATTAATGTAGTATTGGGTGGATCCTTAATTATTGACATTCCAAGCGATTTTGATAGCACCCTCTCGCATCGCTGCAATGATTACCTAAACTGTGTACACCGAATTAGCGTGGTTGATGGCAGCATCCTTAAGCATATTACCGGAGTTAGCGAAGGCCTGGTAAACTCGAACCATCACCAAGGTGTTGACCAAATTGCCGCTGACTTAAAACCCGTGGCGTATGCTGACGACCATTTAATAGAAGCCGTTGAATGGAAAGAACCAAAAGACAAGTCATTCTTATTGGCCGTACAATGGCATCCCGAACGCCTTACCCAAAATAAAGGTATGTCAGAACCTCTTGTAAAACAGTTTATTGCCGAAGCAGAAAAATACAAGAAAAAATAAGTGAATCTAAAGAGAAGGGTACAAGGTACTCCAAACGAAATCACTCACTTTCTTCGACCCTCCCAACCCTCTACGCCCCTCTGTGCTTCCTCTCGGCAACGCTGGGTCATATAAATGAATAGCGGGCTAAGGCGCAGCGCACTTACACGAAGCTAAAGGAACAGAACCTAACAAGCCTTTTATCAACTTTTATTACTTTTAACACAAAAGCCGCCCCAAATCCTGGAGCGGCTTTTATCATTTTAAACCTTCAATCGAGTTTACTCAAAAGATAGTATCGATTTCTTGATTATTTCAATTGCTTCACGCAACTGTTCTTCCGTAATTACCAGTGGTGGGGCAAATCGGATTATGTGCTGGTGTGTAGGTTTGGCTAGCAGTCCGTTCTCAGCCATTTTCACACAAACGTCCCAGGCTTCTTTGCCGTTGTGGGGGCGTATAACAATAGCATTCAACAAGCCTTTTCCGCGGATTAGCTCAATCATATCGCTTTTAACCTTGCCCATTTCTTCACGGAAGATTTTTCCAAGGTATTCAGCTCTTTCAGCAAGCTTTTCTTCCTTAACTACTTCAAGGGCTGCAACAGCTACACGACATGCTATGGGATTGCCACCAAAAGTTGAACCATGTTCGCCAGGTTTAATCGTAAGCATAATCTCATCATCGGCCAACACGGCTGATACTGGAAATACGCCGCCACTCAATGCTTTGCCCAAAATAAGTATGTCAGGGCGAACATCTTCATGATCGCAAGCCAACAGCCTTCCGGTACGTGCTATACCTGTTTGAACCTCGTCGGCAATAAACAAAACGTTCTTAGCTGAACACAATTCTTTAGCCTTGGCCAAATAACCATTATCTGGAACAAAAACACCGGCCTCACCCTGAATAGGTTCTAACAAAAAGCCAGCAACATTCGGATCTTCGAGAGCTTTCGCAAGAGCGGGAATATCATTGTAGGGAATCACCTCAAAACCCGGTGTAAACGGGCCATAGCCTGCATACGAATCGGGATCGGTTGACATTGAAACAATGGTGATGGTGCGGCCATGGAAATTGCCTTCGCAAACTATAATCTTGGCTTGTCCATCTTCAATGCCTTTTTTCTTATAAGCCCATTTGCGGCAAAGCTTTAAGGCTGTTTCATCGGCTTCGGCACCACTGTTCATTGGCAGAACTTTATCATAGCCAAAGAATTCAGTGATATACTTTTCATAAACACCGAGGGCATCATTGTAAAATGCACGCGAAGTTAGTGTTAAGTTTTTGGCTTGGTCGATCATGGCATTCACAATCTTTGGATGACAATGCCCTTGGTTTACAGCCGAATAAGCCGATAGAAAATCAAAGTATTTTTTTCCTTCCACATCCCACATAAAGGGGCCTTCGCCTTTGGCCAATACAACAGGCATTGGGTGGTAGTTGTGGGCTCCATACCTCTCTTCGAGGTGAATAAGATCTTGTGATGAAAGATGTTGCGACATAAAAAGAGTTGATTAAATTAGCTGGTTATTATTCTTAATGACTACTGATTAACAGTTAGTGCTGCAAAGGTAGGCATTTAATTGAAAAAGAATTGACAACTTTGCACTCAAATTTTCACAAATGACTGAATTATTTCATATTAAGCATATTGACGGCTTGAACGATGCAGCCGTAGAGCTCCTCTCCAAATTCCCAACAACAAAAGTTTTTGC
This sequence comes from uncultured Bacteroidales bacterium, assembly GCA_964552325.1. Lineage (GTDB taxonomy): Bacteria > Bacteroidota > Bacteroidia > Bacteroidales > TTA-H9 > CAZKCK01. The sequence continues at coordinate 4,332 of CAZKHA010000013.1, read as the reverse complement.
TATTAGAGGCGAAATGGGTGCCGGAAAAACAACCTTTATAAAACTCCTATGCAAACACTTAGGAGTAACAACCACGGTTAACAGCCCTACCTTTGCCGTCATCAACGAATATCCTACAACCAAAGGATCAATGATTTACCATTTCGACATGTACCGTTTGAAACAACAAAACGATGCAATAGCTATTGGCTGTGTTGATTATTTTGAAAGCGGAAACTATTGTTTTATTGAATGGCCCGAAATAGTGGAATCGTTGCTGCCATCTGATAGCATACTACTCGAAATCAAGGTGGATGAAACATCAGGGGCTCGCCATATTTTCTTGTAATAGCCGAGTGTATTTCGTACTTTTGTAAACCCTTTCCTTTGGGTCACACATTCATTTTTTTACAAAAACCACGCAGGCGCTAACCATGGAAAACCTTCAAACTACCTTGGCGATGATGGCCACAGCCGAAACCATTGCACCACGCGCACAGCTAAAAGCTGGGCTTCGCACCATTAAACAATTTAGCCTTGGAATACCTTGCGAAATAAGCCCTGACGAGAACCGCATTGCCTTGGTTCCCTCGGCGGTGGCTGTATTGGTGCAAAATGGGCATAGGGTTATGGTGCAACGCAGTGCCGGAAACTTAGCGCATTTTAGCGATTCGGAATTTGCCGAGGCAGGGGCCGAGATTGTTGAAACAGCCGATGAAACTTATAAAGCTGACATTGTTATTAAAGTAGCACCCCTGAGCGACCAAGAACTAGACTTTACCCATCCAAGGCAAATACTCATTTCAGCCATTCAAGCAGTAACCCAAAACAAAGAGTACTTCAGGAAACTAATCCATAAAAAAATCAACGCGCTGGCATTCGAACTAATCAAAGACAACTCCAACGCAAACCCTGTATTAAGGGCAACAAGTGAAATAGCTGGAACCACCAGCATCTTGATTGCTGCCGAATATTTAAGCAATCCCGAATTAGGCAGAGGATCTATGCTGGGTGGATTCCCAGGAATAAACCCTACCGAAGTAATTATTATAGGCGCCGGAACCGTTGGCGAATATGCAGCCCGTACCGCACTAGGAATGGGTGCTTTGGTAAAGGTTTTTGATGACAATATATATAAACTTAGGGCTTTGCAGTCCAACCTAGGCCAGAGAGTTTTTACATCTATTATTCAGCCCGAAGTACTTAATAAGAGTTTGCGCACTGCCGATGTTGCCATTGGTGCTATTCATACCCGCGAAGGTCGCACACCTTTAATAGTTAGCGAAGCCATTATAAGTCAAATGAAAAAGGGATCTGTTATAATAGATGTTAGCATTGATCAGGGTGGCTGTTTTGAAACATCAAAGCCTACCTCTCATAGTAAACCGGTCTTTCAAAATTACGGAATAACTCACTATTGTGTTCCTAACATCGCATCCAGGGTTCCCCATACCGCATCCTATGCACTCAGCAATGTGTTTGCACCCATACTTTTGCAATTGGGCTATAGCGGAACACTCGAGTCGTATGTAAGACAAGAACCCGGCGTTAGACAAGGGGTTTACATACTTAATGGAATACTTACTAGCAAATTTATCGGCAACCTGTACGATATACCCTATCAGGATATTGAATTACTTATGGCTGCTTTCCATTGATGCAATTAAGTTGGATTTGACAAAATTTACAGCCTTCAAGCAGCATTTTAGGCTCAAAAACAGGAATATTCTACCCTAATTGGTGCCTATTGGACATGCTAACCTTAGCAACACAAACATATATTATTGGTATTCAAATACTTAATTGTTGAAAAATATTTTTGATAAAAATCATCAATGCCTCAATAATTATGTACTTTTGCATCGCTTTTTATGAATCCAACTTGCTTAGATTCTCCATTTTTATTCAAAGCAACTTTATCCGATACACAAAATGAAAAACAAGTACATCGACCTTATTGAACAAACCTTTGAATTTCCACAAGACTATTTTAAGGTTGAAGAAGACGAACTGCTGTGGAATAATATCCCTCTGATGGATATTATCAAGCAATATGGCACCCCATTACGACTGACGTATTTGCCCAAAGTAAAGGATCAAATAAACAAGGCCCGTATCTTATTTAATGTAGCAATGGCTAAGGTTAATTACAATGCTGATTATCATTATTGTTATTGCACAAAGAGTTCGCACTTCTCGTTTATACTCGAAGAAGCCCTTAAATCGGAAGTCCATATTGAAACTTCATCGGCATTTGATATCAATATTATAGAACAATTACACGAAACCGGTCATTTCAAGAAAGACAACTACATCATCTGCAATGGCTTTAAAAGACCACAATACATCGAAAACATTGTTTCGCTTGTGAATGATGGATTTGAAAACACGGTTCCGATACTTGACAATAAATTTGAACTGGATAAATACCTTGAAGCTGGTTTAGCCAATCCCGTAAAACTAGGTATTAGGATAGCATCGGAAGAAGAACCCAAATTTGAGTTTTATACTTCGCGCCTAGGTATCCGCTACAACGATATCATACCTTATTATCAGGAAAAGATTGAGAACCATCCCTTATTGAAGCTTAAAATGCTCCATTTTTTCATCAACACAGGCATTAAAGATACCGCCTATTACTGGAATGAGTTGCTGAAAGCCGTTAACATTTACTGCGAGTTGCGCAAAATATGCCCAGACCTCGACTCGCTGAATATTGGCGGCGGGTTTCCAATTAAGAACACGCTCGATTTCACGTACGACTATGAATATATGGCCGAAGAGATTGTTGCCCAGATTAAAAACACTTGCCAACAAGCGGGCGTGCCTGAGCCAGATATTTTTACCGAATTTGGCACCTATACCGTGGGCGAAAGCGGAGCTGTGTTGTACTCGATTGTTAACCAAAAGCAACAAAACGACCGCGAACTTTGGAACATGATTGACAGCTCGTTTATGACCACCTTGCCCGACACCTGGGCCATTAGCCAACGCTACATTCTATTGGCTGTTAACAATTGGAACTCTGAATACCAACGTGTTCACTTAGGAGGCTTGACTTGTGACAGCCAGGATTTCTATAATGCTGAAGCCCATTCTAATGCAGTGTTTTTGCCCAAGATGGAAGAATCACGCGAGCAGTATCTCGGATTTTTCCACACGGGGGCTTATCAGGAATCGTTGGGCGGCTATGGTGGCATACAACACTGCCTTACGCCTGCCCCAAAACACGTTATAATTGACCTTGACGAGAATGGCGAATATTACACAAAACTCTTCGCCAAGGAACAAAGTTATAAGGCAATGCTCAAAATACTTGGTTATTAGCACTTTTTGACCGAACTTTGCAGCCTCAAATTGATCAATAGACTTACTATTTAAAGAACCAACTTTTATATACCCACTTATTATGGAAAAAAAAGAATTGCTGAAGGAAACGGTGAAGCATATTGACATCACTTCGTTTGATGCCACCCCCATCATTAATTCAATGCGCGATATGTCGTTCTCATCGCGCGATACGGCCTCTGCTGCCGATATCCTGAACCTGATGCTGGCCGATAAGGAATGCAGCAACATACTTACACTTGCTGGCAGCACCAGTGCTGGCGGATGCATGCAGGTGTACGTTGACATGGTTAAAAACAACATGATTGATGCCATTGTAGCCACAGGCGCATCCATTGTTGACATGGACTTTTTTGAAGCCCTCGGATTTAAACATTACAAAGGAACTCCTTTTATTGACGACAAATTCCTCAGGGGCAATTACATAGATCGTATTTACGACACTTATATCGACGAAGAAGAGTTACAGAATTGCGATAGCACCATCAAAGCAATTGCTGACAACCTGGAGCCAAGGCCTTATTCTTCGAGGGAGTTTATCATGGAAATGGGCCGCTGGCTCACCAAAAACTCCGTAAAGAAAGACTCATTGGTACAAGTTTGTTTTGAGCACAATGTGCCCATTTTCTGCCCCGCTTTTAGCGATAGCAGCGCAGGCTTTGGACTGGTAAAACACCAATGGGAGCGCCCTGACAAACATGTAAGTATTGACTCGGTGAAGGATTTTCTGGAATTGACCCAGATAAAAATGAAAGCCGAAACAACGGGCTTGTTTATGATTGGCGGCGGTGTTCCAAAAAACTTTGCCCAAGATACCGTTGTATGTGCCGAAATACTTGGTTTTGATGCCCCCATGCACAAATATGCTGTTCAAATTACCGTAGCCGACAGCCGTGATGGCGCCTGTTCAAGTTCTACGCTGAAAGAAGCTTCTTCATGGGGCAAGGTTGATACGGTTTACGAGCAGATGGTGTATGCCGAAGCCACCACCGTGTTGCCATTAAT
>CAZKHA010000012.1:0-40907 GCA_964552325.1 uncultured Bacteroidales bacterium | reverse complement strand
AGCGGGCGAAAAGAAAAGTAACAAAAGAAACGCCCTTGTTAAGCCCGCTATAATCCCATTGCCAGAATTGCTACGGAAGCCTGCAGCATGCGCAACCCTAGCCATTTGGGGTAACAACCATTGGGATATTTAAGCTAAGTTTTGCCGCCCCCAAACGGTGGGTTGCTTGGTGTCAACCTATCTTCTGAGTGCCAGTTGGCTGCCGACTTCCTTGAATTCTAAGGCAATAGGATTATATGCTACTTGAGCCATGCTGCCTTACCGGCTTAGCATTAACGGCAACCCCCGGCCTAAAAAACATCAATCGCACATCAGATTTACGAGGTCGATCCTACACCCTCACGAGAATTAGCCCGATTATCGATCTACTTCCATAGTATTTGACAGTTGTTGAATTCCTGTTAAAAGTTAGACCATTTTCGTTTTGTCAAAAATTAGCAAGGCTAAAGCATTGGATCAATCTATAAAAGATTATAGGTCAAATGCTAAACGATGCGAAAAAATGATTCGCATATAGCCCTATTTTCTACAAAAGCCGATTAATTACCCACAAAAAACAGCGAAGAGCCAAATTTTTTACCCATACAATGTCAATTTGAACACTCAAAGAACACGGATAATTGACTCAATTATATGATTATCAATAAAATTATGAATGGAGCAGCAGAATCTGAATTATTGAAGTGTTGATATGAATTGGTTGGCAGCAAATAGAACAGGCTGTTTTCAATCAGTTCAAAAAGCCAAACAGCCAAAGAGTGATCATATTCTTATATCCAATTTCGATGTCATCATGGATTCTCCATGTCAACAATTTGCTTTAAATATCAAGCCTCATTAATAATGTCTATGCCAAATCAATCAATACACTGATCTTTTTTGTGTAAAAAACAGTCAATGGACTGATTGTTTTTCTGGAAAAACGATCAGCGAACTGAGCATTTTTTTAGAATGGTTCATGAAGTGAATCAAAACATTTGGGTTAAAATATTGGCTAATAGTAATTTGTGAATATCCTGTCTTATTCGATTAAACCAGTTTGGCAAATGGCCAGATGTTCAGTCAACTGAACGAAACGAATCGAACGAAACAAACCTTTTTTGCCAATCAGTGCTGGCCGAACCTAGAAGGTGTTTAAACGAACTCCACTGGTTTATTAAACTTGACTTATAAAACCTGATAAAACATTTTTTCGTAAGTTGCAGCCTCAATTTTGACCGGCCTAAGCCTTGCAATTGAACAGGTTTCATTAAAATATCTAATTATAAACCAATAACTTAACCAATAATGCCTTCTAAATTTTCGATTGGGGTTGATATTGGCGGGAGCCATATAACCTCTATCGCCATTAATACCGAAACACGCTCATTTATAAATGAATCCATTGCCCGTAATGCAGTTGATTGCCATGCCGCTGCTGATGTTATCTTAAATACCTGGGCAAGCACTTTACGTCAAACCTTAACCCATATCAATAGTACTAAATTACAGGGCATCGGTTTTGCCATGCCTGGGCCATTCGACTATCCTGCTGGCATTGCACGATTTGAAGGCGTTCAAAAGTATGATTTTTTAAACGGTATAAACGTGCGGGATGAATTAGCCCAACGCTTAGGAATTAAACACCCAAATACCTTACGATTTATGAACGATGCCACTTGCTTTGCCATTGGTGAGGCTTGGATGGGTGAGGCTTCGGCGTATAAGCGCGTGATGGCCATTACCCTGGGCACTGGTTTTGGCTCTTCGTTCTTGGCCAATGGAATTCCTGTGGAATCAGGTTCCGAAGTGCCTCCCATGGGTTGCGTTTATCATTTACCTTATAATGAATCAATAGCAGATGATCATTTTTCGACTCGCTGGTTTTTAAGTAAATATAAAACCGCTACCGGAATAGAATTGGAAGGTGTGAAAGAATTGGCCGAGCGCTATGAATCGGAACCCTTGGTACAAGCCATATTTGGTGCCTTTGGCGGCGCATTGGGGCTCTTTTTAGCCCCATGGCTTAAACGGTTTAAGGCCGAGTGCTTGGTAATTGGCGGCAATATTTCGAAAAGCTATCCCTTATTTGAAGATTCGTTTAAAAAGTCGTTCAAGATAGAAGCTCTGGATCATCTAAAGGTCTATATCTCCGAAATGGGTGAGAATGCAGCCTTATCGGGTAGTGCGCGTTTGTCGGATGATGCTTTCTATGCTAAGCTGGATACCTCGGCCATTAAGTAAGATTTTTCAACTTTGATTGAAACTTCTTAAAATTTTTATAATTTAGCTGCTCCTTTCAACCAGTTTTCAACCAACAACATTATTCCTATGACTACTTCTAAAGTAAACATCTCGAAAATGCTGCCCATCATGATGGCATTCTTTGTCATGAGCTTTTGCGACCTTGTGGGCATCGGCGTTGACCGCGTAAAAAGCGATTTCAACCTAAGCAATACCATGGCGCAGCTTATCCCCATGGCCGTTTTTCTATGGTTTGCAGTTTTATCTGTGCCAGTTGGCATTTTACAAGATAGGATAGGAAAGCGTAACGTGCTGAACCTAGGTATGATAGTTACAGCAATCGGCCTTTTACTACCCTTCCTGGTGTATGATTTTACGGTTATTTTGATTGGCTTTGGCTTGCTAGGTATCGGCAACACCATTGTGCAAGTATCGGCAAACCCCTTATTGATTGATGTTGTACCTTCTGAAAAAAAATCGAGTTTTTTGAGTTTCAGCCAGTTTATTAAAGCCATAGGCTCCATGATAGCACCTCCTTTAGCAGGTTGGCTGGCAGCACAATACGGCGATTGGAAGTTGATATTCCTTGCGTTTGGCGTTGTTTCAATACTTACGGTATTATGGCTCGGGTCAACCAAAATCGAAGAAACGAAGAACACCGAAGCCAGGGCAAGCGTACTGTCATCGCTTACACTCTTAATTAATCCTTACATCGCCATGATGGTGATGAGTATCTTTTTAATTGTTGGGATTGATGTTGGGATAAACGCCGTTTCTGGGCAGTTCCTGCTCAATAAATATCAAGCCTCACAAGCCTTGGCCGAATCGGGACGCAGCGTATATTTCTTTGGTAAGATGCTTGGGACCTTCGGTGGTGCCCTTATGCTAACCTTGTTGCCCTCACGTAAATTTTTCTTATGGTCGGCTATATTGGCCATTGCCTCAATCCTAGGATTGTTGGTTGCACCAACTGAAATGATAGCCTTAATTGTAATCTTTGTAATAGGTTTAGGAGTGGCAAATATATTTCCGTTAGTATTCTCGCTCACGGTTGAACGCTATCCCAACCGTGCCAACGAAATTTCGGGCCTCATGATTATGGCAGTTTCGGGCGGGGCATTGATCCCTTGGATAATTGGAAAAGTAACCGACGTTACAGCAAGTGTAACAATGGGCATGTTTGTTCTTTTGCTATGTGCTGTGTATGAATTGATTTCTGCTTTGGCCAATTTAAAGAAATCTTAGGAATATCCCATGATTCGAAAAACAGCGCAATTTTTATTGCCTGAACAAAAACCCGAGTCGGTTTCGTCATCTTATGATATTTATCCCACGTATATCTTGCCGGATAATAAGATACATATTGGATTTGAGGAACTTGCATCTATTATCGCATCTAATTTAACAGTAAGTATTGATGGATATGTAGGTGTTTTATTCGAGGATTTTAGGCAAAGATTAGCCACAGAATTAGTAAAACTCGGTAAATCAGTCAATTGGATTGATGTTTCTGCCTTTCTGAGACCAATTGATGAACTTGATAAGTTGGTTGCCCCATTTTTAGGTGGCGATGACCCATTGTTCGGAACTCGAACAACACTTTCATTAGAAGACTTTTTTGAACTTGATAAGCTTAATAACTTGAATTTCAAGGATGATGAAAAAAGTCTAACCATTATTTATGGCATAGGTGCTTTTCTAGTAAACCAAACGGACTTAAAGGTTTATATCGATTTACCTAAGAACGAGATTCAGTTCAGAGCAAGAGCTGCTAGCATCAGCAATTTGGGATGCTCAGGTACCGATGATCCAAAGAAAATGTACAAGCGGTTTTATTTTGTTGATTGGGTTGTACTTAACAAACACAAGCAGAACCATTTGCCCGGAATTGATGTTTTTGTAGATGGGCAACATCCTGAGAACCCTGCTTTTATTGATGGTAGTAAGCTACGTGATTCATTAAAACATTTAGCGCTCAATTGCATTCGTGTACGGCCATGGTTTGAGCCCGGAACCTGGGGCGGGCATTGGATTAAGGATAGAATACATGGATTAGCCCCAAACGTTCCAAACTATGCATGGTCGTTTGAACTGATTGTTCCGGAGAATGGCTTGCTATTGCAAAGCGCGAATAGGCTTTTGGAGCTTTCATTCGATTGTTTGATGTTTGCCCATGCAAAGGAAGTTTTGGGTGAAGCCTTTGATGCCTACGGTGTTGAGTTCCCTATCCGATTCGACTTTTTGGATACTGTGGATGGTGGAAATCTTTCCGTACAATGCCATCCCGTTAAACAGTATATGAAACAGCACTTTGGCGAAGAATTTACGCAAGAAGAGACTTATTATATACTTGACACTAAAGGGGAAGCCGATGTTTACCTTGGGTTTGTAGATGATATTGATAAACAGCAATTTGAGACTGATCTCAAGCAAAGCTTCCAAACCGCCAAACCCATCGAGATTGAACGATTTGTACAGAAGCACAAAGCAAACAAACACGATTTGTTCTTAATACCGCCAGGAACCATTCATGCCTCGGGTAAGGATAATTTGGTTTTGGAAATCAGCAGTACACCATATATCTTCACGTTTAAGATGTACGATTGGGTTAGGCCCGATCTGGATGGAAAACCCAGGCCTTTGAACATAGATAGGGCTATGGCTAACCTGAATTTCGAACGCAAAGGTGAAGTAGTTCAAAATGAGTTGATTTGTAAACCCAACTTACTAAAACAAACAGAAGTTGCAAGCCTGTACCACCTTAAAACGCATGCTGATCATCTATACGATGTTTATCGCATACATTTTAAAACGGAAGTATCTTTGAATACCCAAAACACCTGTCATGTTTTAAGCCTGGTACAAGGGAGTATGATTGAACTTACTACCAAAAATGCTTACAAAACAGTCTATCATTATGCCGAAACATTTGTTGTATCAGCCGCTTGCGAAACGTATACAATTAAAAACCAAGGTAATGAAGAAGCTTGGGTGGTGTTAGCTTTTGTTAAATCTGACTTCATCAACAACTTCGATATAATGCATTGAATTTTAACTATATAACATATGAAAAGAATTGCTTTTATTTACGTTTGGGTTCTATTAACCTTAACGGCTTATAGCCAAAACTTTTTTACGGCCGAGGACCATTTGCTTAGTGGTTATGAAGCAAAGGTAAGTGGTACCGATTTCAACTACCATTCAGCCTTGCCCGATTTGCGTGAGAGCCTTTTGATTCGGGCTACCAATGGAAGTGATTGCATGGAATGGGAAACAGCCAAGGTTCCAGCCACCCTCAACACCAAATTTGCCACATTTGTGTGGATTGCAGCTATTGGATCGGGGCCTGGAGTTGCGCGAATGGATGTGGCCGTTGATGGGCTTCAAAAGTTCTCGTTTTTTACCGATCATAAAGAGTTTTGGGTTATGGAAAATTCTGATGCTACTAGCCTTACATTCCGCAGCATCATGACCGATCAATATGGTGACAAACATGGTTATATGATACTTCGCATCCCACGTGATCAGGTAAAAGCTGGACAGGCCTTAAAAATTAAAGTTACCGGCGGAAAGTTTAACCTGAGTTCGTGGTATATGACTTTTAAGCGTTCGGTAAAAACAGGTTTTTCGGTAAACGCTTTTCCAGCCATCCTAAAAAATGGAGGCGATCCTAAACAACTGGTAGCTATTGGCTTATTCTATTTTGGCAATGAGGCAAATGCAAAGATTTACGCGAACAATAAACCGATATCCGACACTAAGATCAAATTTGGCTACAACTATTTAAAAGTTGGGCTCGATCCCGTAACAAAAGACAAAAAAGTTGCTTTAAAGGTTGAAACAGAAAATTATACAGCCAAACAGGATGTAATCTTAAAACCTGTTAAACATTGGAAACTTCGTTTTATTCAACACTCGCATACTGATATTGGCTATACACGTTCGCAAACCGAAATTTTGGCCGAACATCTACGCTACATCGATTATGCCCTTGATTTTTGCGATGTTACGGATCATTACCCTGATTTTGCCAAATTCCGCTGGACATGTGAGGCTTCATGGGCTGTGGATGAGTACCTGAAAGTTAGACCCGAAAGCCAAGTGCAACGTTTGATTAAACGAATTAAAGAGGGTAGGATAGAGGTTACGGGCATGTACTTTAACTTTGATGAAGCCCCAGATGAAAAAATGCTCGCCACATCTTTAGAAGCCTTGGGACGAATAAAAAGCAACGGAATAAATGTGGAACTCGCCATGCAAAACGATGTGAATGGAATTGGTTGGTGCCTAAATGACTATTACAATGACTTGGGAGTTAAGTATTTGAATATGGGAACGCATGGCCATCGGGCATTGATTTGTTTTGATAAACCAACCATGTTTTGGTGGGAATCACCTTCGGGAAAAAAAATGCTTACGTTTAGGGCCGAACATTATATGACCGGTAATACGGTTATGGATATTCAAACGGGTGAAATTGACCGTTTTAAAGATAAGGTTCTTACCTATTTACTTGATTTACAGCAAAAACAATACCCATATGACCTCATGGCTATTCAACATTCTGGGTATTTGACTGATAATTCGCCCCCATCAACCACCGCTTGCGAATTGCTGAGTTTATGGGATGAAATTTTTGAGTGGCCTAAACTAACTACATCTACGGCTAGTGGTTTTTTTAAGGAGATGGAAGGTACTTATGGAACCAAATTCCCGGTTTATAAAGGTGCTTGGCCTGATTGGTGGACCGATGGATTTGGTGCTGGAGCTAGGGAATGGGCTGTGATGCGTGAAGCCTCGGCCGATTTAAAAGCCAATTCGGCAGGCCTGGCAATGGCAGCTTTGCAAGGTACATCATTACCCGAAAATGTTGAACAACGAACCTACGAAGCAAACAATGCACTTTTATTCTACGCTGAACATACCACGGGTTATTCGGAAAGTGTGCGAGAACCCTTGAGCGAAAACACGATGATACAACGTGGCATAAAAGAATCGTATGCTTGGGAGGCAAATAGGAGGGTGGCCATTCTTGGTGAAGAAACCATGGGCTTGCTGCAGGCAAAACTATCTCGCGAAAAAGATCCTACTTTAGTGGTTTATAATACCTTAAACTGGGTTCGCTCAGGGCTTATAACGGTTTATATTGATCATCAAATAGTTCCATTGGGACGCAAGGCAGGAATTTACGATAACCAAGGGAACCGTATGCCGGCACAAGCCCAAGAACACCGTTCGGATGGAACCTATTGGACTGTATTTGTGAAAGATATACCAGCATTTGGATACAAAAGGTTTTTAATAAAGTCTCGGCATAATGATGAATCATCGCTTACATCGAAACCTGAACGTATTCTTGAAAACAATTGGTATAAAATTACTGCCGATTTGCAACTTGGTGCATTATCTTCTATTTTTGACAAAGAAAATAACACAGAACTAATTGATCAACAGGCTAATTTTAAGCTTGGACAATTTATCTTGGAAAAAATAAATGGGCGTTCGCAAATGGAATCACGGAAACTTGATTCGTACGAACGCTTGCCATTGGATACGGTTTGGTTTGAATCGAAACTAGAAGGCGATGTTTGGAAAAGCTTCAAATTCAGGGGCGAAAGCGAAACCACAGTCAATCCAAATGGTTTTAGCATCGAGTTTAGACTGTATCACGACTTTAAACGTATTGATATTGTGTGTTCTATGATAAAGAAAACGATTTTTGAACCCGAGAGTTTCTATATAGCTTTTCCTTTTGGACTAAAAGACGCCAAACACTTTTTGGAAGTCCCAGGCGGAATTATGGAGGTGGGCATAGATCAACTGCCTGGTTCTTCGAATGATTGGTACACCATGCAAGGCTTTAGCAGCCTCAAGAATACGTCTAATCAAATTGTGCTCACAAGCAATCAAATGCCTTTGTTTCAGTTTGGTGATATAAATACCGGGCGTTATCAAGCCTGTGCCATTCCACAGAGTACACACCTGTTTTCGTGGCCCATGAACAATTATTGGGTTACCAACTTCAATGCCGATCAGCGTGGAGGACATACATGGAATTATTCCCTAACTTCTTCAGTGGATGTTACCAACAGATTAGCCACACGCTTTGGCCTCGAAAACCGAATTCCTTACTTGACACGGGTGATACCGGGTGGAGGAAATGGAATGGAAGAATGGAGTGGTTCATTTATAAGCGGTTGGCCCGCAAATTTGGTTTTAATTAGTTGTGAACCAATTAAGCAAGGAAAAGAAATCATGATTCAGGTTCGAGAAACTGAAGGCCAATCCGTAGAAATTAAACTACAAAATGGCTCTAAATCTAGTGAACTAATTATAAACCAAGTAGATGCTACAGGGAATGCCATACAAAATGGCAGCTTGAGTATTAAACCTTATGAAAATAAGTTCTTTAGCATAAAACTGTAAGAAGCACTTGATATTTGTCCCCAATTAATAAACCCCGAAGAGCTTAGGTGCTTTTCGGGGTTTTTCATTCGATAGTTGCTTGGCCTATCACCTCAGAAATTGAGGTCTGCCGTAAAGATTGTTACCGCTTGACCACTAATTTCAACCCTGTTATTAAGGAATGTAAGTTTAAGAATTCCTCCTCTTTTGCTAATCTGTTCTGAAATTAGTTCTGTTTTACCGCTTAGTTGGTGCCATAAAGGAGTTAAAGCGCAGTGTGCGGAACCCGTTACAGGATCTTCATTTATCCCAGAACGCGGAGCAAAGCAGCGGACCACGAAATCGCGTTCAGGTTTTTCACTTCTTGCAGTTACCATCAAATGGCCTAATCCATTGGGCATCAATTGTTCAAATAGGGGAGTGGCTGATGCGATTTTTGCTTCGCTTTCGGCAACTGCTATAACCCAGTCATCATCACTTTTCCAACATTTTAAAGGTTCAAAACCAACAAGCTTTTCAAAGTCAGTTGGGCTTTCGATTTCATTTAGATTATAGGCAGGAAAATTCATGCTTATCCATCCGTGATCCTGTTTAACAATTAATTCCCCGAACTCTGAGAAAAAATGGATTGATTCTTCCATCTTAACATAACCCAGTTCGTACAAGATATGGGCACTTGCCAAGGTGGCATGTCCGCAAAGTGGAACTTCAACTGTTGGCGTAAAATATCTTATCCTCAAGTGTTTATCTGTTGGGATAATAAAAGCAGTTTCAGACAAATTCATCTCTTGGGCTATTAACTGCATAGCGTCGTCACCAAAATCGGGTGATACAATCATAACCCCGGCAGGATTGCCTTTAAAGGCCTTATTCGTAAACGAATCAATTTGATAAACTATTCGATGATTGGTTTTCATGCTAATACATTTGAATTGAAAATTCTTGTCTCTCTTCAAGTCTTGATTAAAAACTTGAGGAATTTCTGTTCAAATCTACTACGTTTTGCAATAAAAAAGGCATCCGAAGATGCCCTTTAACTAATTTTTGTGTTCGTTATCCTTCATATGCCGGATAATCAATATACCCCTCGGGTCCTGCAGAATAGAACGTATTGGTATCCATTGTTTTATTCAAAGATAGATTGTTCTTAAATCTGTTAACCAAATCAGGATTGTTGATAAATGGGCGTCCAAATGCAATCATATCAGCATGTCCAGCAGCAATATCTTCGGCTGCACGCTCACTGTCGTAGCCACCCGAAAGTATAAGTATATTGGAAAATGAATTCCGTATCGCACGTTTAATGTTTACAGGAACTTCTGGTGCCCCCATGGCTGAATGGTCAACTAAATGGATATAAATGATTCCCAGATCATTGAGTTTTGATGCTAAGAAAGTGTAAGTTTCATCAATTTCGGGATATGCTTGCATCGAACTATTAACGCCATAAGGTGAGAGACGGATTGCAGTACGGTCTTTTCCAATGGCATTTGCCACTTCCTGTGCAGTTTCTAGCACGAACTTGCATCGGTTTTCAATGCTTCCGCCATATGCGTCTGTTCTAAGGTTTGTATGAGGTGATAGGAATTGCTCTAGCAGATAACCATTGGCAGCATGTAATTCAACACCATCAAAGCCGGCTTTTATGGCAAGTTTTGATGCATTTACGTACTCAGCTTTAGTTTCTAATAATTCGTTTAATGTTAGCTCATTAGGCTCATCCATATCAACCATTCCATTAGAATCGCTCCATATCTGACCACCACATTTTACAGCCGATGGTGCAACAAGTTTAGCTCCATCTGGCAAATTGGACTTACTTCCAACACGGCCTGAGTGCATGAGTTGAACAAAGATTTTGCCTCCTTTTTGGTGCACAGAATCTGTAACTTGTTTCCAAGCAATGGCTTGTTCTTGGTTAAATAATCCAGGAATTCGTGCATATCCAAGTCCGTTAGGCGAAGGTGAAACGCCTTCTGTAATTAGCAAACCCGCTTCGGCACGTTGCTGATAATAAGTGGAAATTAGTTGGTTTGGCAAGTTTCCGATGGCACGGCAACGGGTCATGGGTGCCATGGCTATACGGTTAGAAGCAGAGAAACTTCCGTGTTGTATTTGATCAAAAAGTTTATTTAGAGGCATATAGATAAGAATATTGAATCAACTTAATGTTGATTTGGTTTACTTATCATATAAAACAATTCCTGAAAGCAGTTGTTACAAGCTGTAGTGTTAAACTACTGTTAATACCCCAGTGCCTTTGCTTCTTCCCAATAAACATCCATATCAGCAAGGCTCATGTTATCAAGCGAAAGCCCTTTTTCGCGGGTTTTTTCCTCTAAATACATAAAGCGTTTCCTAAATTTACGGTTTGTTTTTTCGAGGGCATCCTCTGGATTTACCTTAATAAACCGTGCATAATTAACCAATGCAAAAAACAAATCACCAAATTCGGCCTCAATCTTTGCCTGATCGCTTTGGTTTTCAGCTTCAAAACGGAGCTCTTCCAATTCTTCCCTAACTTTATCCCAAACTTGGTGGGGTGCTTCCCAATCAAAACCTACGCCAC
This sequence comes from uncultured Bacteroidales bacterium, assembly GCA_964552325.1. Classification (GTDB taxonomy): domain Bacteria; phylum Bacteroidota; class Bacteroidia; order Bacteroidales; family TTA-H9; genus CAZKCK01. Next base: position 29,710 of record CAZKHA010000012.1, on the reverse strand, counting down.
TAGCTTTTTCTTGCATGCGATAGGCCTTTACCAATGCAGGTAGCGATTGAGGGACTCCCGACAATACTGATTTTTTGCCCTCTTTTTGAATCTTGATTTTTTCCCAATTGTCTTTCACCTCTTTAGCATCTTGTACCACAACATCTCCAAAAATATGAGGATGCCTCACAATCAACTTCTCATTAATTGATTCGATTACCTGAGCTATGCCAAAATGCTGGCCTTCGGAAGCAATTTTTGCGTAAAATACCAAATGCAACATCAAATCACCCAATTCGCCTTTAAGCCCTTGTAAATCATTGCTTAAAATTGAATCCGAAAGTTCGTAGGTCTCTTCTATGGTTAAATGACGAAGCGATTCAATTGTTTGACTTTTATCCCAAGGGCAGCTAGATCGTAACTGATCCATGATGGAAAGCAACTCCCCAAATCTTTCCTTTTCTAATTCGTAAGCCATTATTTGTTAGCTATTTGTTTAAGTTTATTTGAAGTGCGTTTTCAATTGTATTCTGTAATTCGTTTCCAGTAAATGGTTTACGTAAAAAACCATCCATTCCACAAGATAAAAAGCGGTTTAATTCGGAGGATAACGCATAAGCAGTAACAGCAATTATGATGGTAGGCTTTAAGAGTTTAACTGAGTTTTCATAAGCCCTTAATACCCTAGTAGCCTCAATACCATCCATCACAGGCATCTGAATATCCATGAGTATTAAATCGAAATTATGCTGTTTATACAAGCTTACGGCTTTGCTGCCATTCATTGCTGTATGAACATCGGTTAAGCCTACACGTTTAAGGTAAGTAGTGGTAAGTGCAAGGTTGGTTGGATTATCGTCAACAATAAGGACTTTCAACGCAAGATCAGAGCCAACCTGTGAAACTTCAAGAGATTCTAAGGGGGCGGCTTTAGGTAGCGGAAGGGTAAAATAAAAATTAGAGCCCTTGCCTATCGTACTCGAGAAATTGATATTGCCACCCATAGTTTCAACAATTGATTTAGAAATGGCCAAACCTAGTCCAGTACCTCCAAAAGCCCTGCCTTCCGTAATACTGCTTTGCTCAAAGGCTAAGAATATTTTTGATTGCTCATCAGCAGGGATGCCATAACCTGTATCTATTATTGAAATTTTAAGATCATATACTTCACTCGTTTCGTTTATTTTATCTACAACAATATCAATTGTTCCCTTAGGTGTAAACTTAACTGCGTTGTTTAGCAGGTTTATAAGAACTTGGCGCAAGCGATGAGGGTCGGTAAGAACGGGTGATAATTCAAGCTGAGGGAAAAAGGTATTGATTTTTAGCTCTTTATTACTCAGCCTGAATTCAAACATTCTAATTACATCATTAATAAGCTCATGTAAATCAGTAGCTTCTGATTCAAACTTTAAAAAACCAGCTTCAATTTTCGAAAAGTCAAGTATATCATTAATTAAGTTAAGTAGGTTGGCGCCTGCAGAGTTTATTACTTGAATAAACTCTCGCTGTTCGGATGTAAGTCTCGACTCGGCCAATAATTCTGCCATCCCTAAAATGGCATTCATCGGAGTACGGATCTCATGCGACATACTTGCCAGAAAGAAAGACTTATTCTTTGTGTTTCCTTTGGCCTCTTGTACTTCAATCTTTAATTGTTCCTCCGATTCTTTGCGCATACTTATATCATTCATAATGCCGACTATGTACTTTTTATCATTCATAGTGCTGTGATACAATGTCTTAGAAATATAGTATGTGGCTTTTTGGTTTTTGATGTTTACCCTTGATTCAAAAAAATCGCTTTCCCCATTCAGCACAAGCTTATCGCTTGCCAAAAAAGAATCCGCTTCGTGTTTAGGAAATAGATCTACATCGGTTTTTCCTATCAATTTCTCTGGCTCAGCACCAAATAGTGCACAAAATGATTGGTTTACAAGCAGCAACCGGCTTTGTTCGTCTTTAATAAATAGGGGTTGCGTAAGACTGTTGATACTAGCCAGCAAAAAGTCCGACGAAACGATGTTCTTTTCTTCTTCTTCTTTCTTGGCAGTAATGTTTAAGCATACACCGCTTAGGGTTAATGTATCAGATTCAAAATTTCTTACAATAATGCGTTCCTGAATCCAGCACAATTGCTTATTAGGCAGTACTATACGGTAATCCAATTCAGAAATGTACTTTTCTCCTGATAGAATTTGGGCCTCATTAACCTCAAATCTTTTTAAATCTTCTTTGTAAATTATGCTTTTACGTGCATTTGACCAATCATTCCAATATTTATGGCTTTTTTGCGTAACCTGATATACCGAATCGGAAATGGAAACTAACTTGAATTCCCCATTTCTGTAATTGGCTTGCCATATATAACCCGAAATCATTGTTAATGCTTCATTAAAAAACGAAGTACCATCAGGCTTGGTAACATGCGCCGTATTGTCGGGTTTAGCTGTTTTTTTGGATAGCAAACGTCCCAAAAGCATCCCAATAAGTAAAAGCACTACGGCAAGGGAAGAAAGTATTAACCAATTGCTAATAAATGAAATAACTAATACCATGCTTGTTTATCTTATGATTGATGAACGAATTATACACACTTTAATTTTGTCTTTTGAAAAGAACTAACCTAAGCTTTCAGATGTTGGGTTGAGGCTTCCTATGTAAAAAAAAACACTTAGCCTATGTAAACCTAAAATCAATAGCAAATCACCTATAAAAATTGCAGGTTGATTAGTAAGTTAATCTATACCCGTAAGGTGAACAATGCTAAGTTTATGTTGCAAATTTAGGTTTTATTACCCAGTCAACCATCCATAATGCATAAAAATAAGGCATGAATAAGGCTTTTGCCTACTTTTGCAAGCGAAAATATTGTTCAGGATTCAAATAAACGGTGTTGAGGACGCTTATACTACCATTACTTCTGTTATGTTTGCTTCAACTTCATGGTCAGAGGCTAAAGCCCACCAATAATGGGATTTTGGCAGAGGCTAAAGCCATGTATGGCTTTATTATACCGCACCATGATGAAATGGCCGTGTATACCAATAGACACGTTAGTGTATTTGAATTCAGTATTTTACAAGAGACCTACAATAACTTTTCATGGGCAAAACAGTCCATTTATCCCCGTCTTGGCATTTCTTATCTGTATTCTGGGTTAGGCAACACCCCGATTTTGGGGCATTTAAATGCGTTGTATCCTTTTTTCGATTTCCCATTTATAAAAGGTGAAGATGTTTCATTGCAGTTTAAGTTTGGAGCCGGCCTTGCTTACTTTAGCAAAAAGTTCGATCGGTTTGAGAATTATAAGAATACTGCCATTGGATCAAATCTTAATTCAATTATTTCGATGAACTTGAATCTGAGGGCTAAACTTTCGGCCTATTCTGAGTTCAATGCGGGTGTTTCGTTCTTGCATTTTTCAAATGGTTCTACCGAAATGCCCAACTATGGGATTAATATTCCAGTGATTAACACAGGTTTAACGATAAGGCTTCGGAAAAACAACCAATTGAAAATTGAAGCTGTTGACGGCCCCAAAACTGGGTTTAAACCTGAATTCAATTTTATTGGTATGGTTGCAAGCAAAGAGATTTTTCCGGTAGATGGACCTAAATTCGTTGTTGGTAATTTGGCCTTTGATAGTTATTTACATGTCTCAAGCATGTTCAAAACCGGACTCTGTTTTGATGTAACATACGACGCCTCAGATATGGAACAGTTGCGAAGGCAAGGCATACTTTTGTCGAATGAGTTCGAGAAGATAAAAATAGGAGCAAATCTTGCCTCAGCAGTTCAACTTGGTAAGCTGTCGTTTGCTTTGCATGCTGGAGTTTACTTGTTTCAGAAAAACAACCAAAACGGACTGGTTTATGATAAACTGAGTGTTACGTATGCATACCAAAATCATTATTTGCTAAATTTAACCCTTAAAACCCATTTTGCAAAGGCCGATTTTGTTGCCTTAGGCTTTGGTTATAGACTGTAAATATATGAAACCTAATATAGTAATTTCACTTTTGATAGTATTTGGCCTGTTAGGTTTGCTTTCAAGTTGCTTAAAAGACGATAGCAAATGCATAACACAAACTGGGCCAAGTATTTATGATGAACGCGAACTAAGTGGGCCTATTGACAGCCTTGTACTGGATGGTGATGTTAACTTGCACATTACCAAAGGCGACAAATTCCGTTTATACCTTAAAGCCGGTGAAAAACTATTACCCGGATTAACCACTATTCAAACCGGAAGACTTCTAACCCTAACCGATGAAAATAAATGTGATTTTTTGCGGGATATGGGTGCGCAAGTTGATATTTACCTTACAATTCCTACTTTGAGGTATTTAAAAGTAAAATCATCAGGAATAATTGAAACAATAGGTCAATTTAAATCGGATAGCCTTGTGGTTGAAAGCTGGGGCGGTGGTGGTTCGATGTTTTTAGATATTGATGTTGTACACTGCTGGATTTACCAACATGGTGGAAATGTTGATTTTACCATAAAAGGCGCTGCAACTTTTAATTATATTTACTGGATTAGTTATGCACCCATTGATTGCAGCCAACTAGAAACTGGCTATTCGCATATCGTACACAAAGGTACTAACAACATACAGATTAAGGTAAACAATGTTTTACATGCTGAAATACACAGCATTGGTGATGTTATTTATAACGGAAGCCCGAGCATAATTAACGTTATAAGCGAGGGAACAGGCAAATTACGTAAAGCGCAATAAACCCAAAATGAAGATTTACAGAAACTATTCGCTGAAGGAGCAAAACACATTTGGAATGGACGCAAAGGCAAGTTCTTATGCCGAAGTTGTTGATTTAAATGATGTTACTAAAATTTTAGACATTGCAAACCGCTTACAGCTTCCTGTTTTAGTACTGGGCAGTGGTAGCAATTTACTATTAACCAAAGATGTGGATGGCTTAGTGATACATCCCACAAACAAAGGTATTAGAATCGTAAATGAGACAGAGTTATATGTTGATGTGGAAGCAATGGCAGGTGAAGAATGGGATAATTTGGTGGCCTGGGCCGTTAAGAATAACTTTGGTGGAATTGAAAATCTGTCTTACATTCCAGGCACCGTAGGAAGCAGCCCAGTTCAAAACATTGGCGCTTATGGTACTGAGCTTAAAGATGTCTTTCAAAGCTTGAAAGCTATTGAACTAGCTAATAACCAGCTTCATGATTTTGATTATGACAAATGTGAATTTGCTTATAGGCATAGTTTTTTCAAACAATCAGGCAAAAACAGCTACATGATATGGTCTGTCGTTCTTCGTTTAAATAAAAATCCCAAACCAAATGTCAGCTACCCAGCTTTAATTCAATCGCTTGCTGCAGTGGATGTTGATTTGATTAACATTAAAATCATTCGGGATAAGATAATCTCTATTCGAAAGAAAAAGTTGCCTGAGGTAGGCGAAATTGGTAGCGCGGGTAGCTTTTTTAAAAACCCGGTTATCAGTATTGCAAAGTATGAAGAACTTAAGGCCAAATACGAAGCCATTCCGTTTTATGATGTGGAAGAAGGCAAAAAGATTCCTGCGGGTTGGTTGATAGAAAAATGTGGTTTCAAGGGATATCGAGCGGGTGACGCTGGGGTTTGGCCGCAACAGGCACTCGTTTTAGTAAATTATGCAGAAGCCACGGGCCTTCAGATATTAGACCTTTGTAACAATATAGTAGATTCTGTAATGAATACCTTTGGGGTGCAACTTGAACCTGAAGTACAAATTCTATAACCCCAAGCTGGGCCAATATTTGTAACCTGTGGTTAAAACAGGCGTCAATGCATTGTATATTTGCATAAATATCGCGAGATGTATAATAAGGCCCTACAGTTTCTATGGAAGAACCTTGAAGCTTTCTTTTGGTTGACTGCTTTAGTGGTATTAGGATTGTCTTCCACTGATTTTCATTCGCACGCAACCTTATGTCCCTTTAGCAGCCTCGGTTTACCTTACTGCCCTGGTTGTGGGCTTGGCAGGTCGATAATTTTGGCATTGAATGGCAACTTTGTAGAGGCTTGGCGTATGCATCCTTTTGGTATTTTTGCAATAATAGTATTGTTATACAGATCAGTAACCCTTTTATATAAAAATAGTTCCATAATCAATTCACAATAACAAATGAGTACTCAAATTTACCAACTACTTCCTGAATTAGAGCCTGAAGAAATGGCTTACATTCAGAGCGTCACAAAAGATTTTGACGAACAAAAGCTTATGAACTTTGCCAACCTTTACAGGGCTAGGCGCAAAGACCCCAATATGATACTGCTAACTGCATTGCTTGGCTTTGTTGTGGTAGCTGGCGTACATAGGTTTATACTAGGCCAGATTGGCATGGGCATACTGTACATTTTTACAGGTGGTTTGTGCCTAATTGGTACTATTGTTGACCTAATAAACTACAAAAAGCTTACTTGGGAGTATAATATGCGGGTGGCCCACGAAGTGTCAGTATTTATGAAATAGCCGGTATCTACTTGCCTCTCTTTATGCATAGGTTGTTTTAACCTATTTAATGTGAGCAGGTTAAATGTCATAAAAAAGCCGACAAATCAAATTGGCGATGTATCGGCTTTTTTATGTGGCGATAGTTTTGCTATATTCCAACCTCTACCAAAAACCCTAGTTGAAAATCACTTTTTGAATTAGTAGGTATGTTGGCTGTATTCTTGCGATAACTAATGTTGGCTTGTATTTTTACACTATGCTCTTTCAAATACTTTGTAGCGCCAAGGGTATAAATGTCAACTTCAGGTTCAACTTCCGAAATATCGTTATGCGGATGCAACATAGAATACCTAAGAGCCACTTCAAAATTGTTTTTAAAGATGTAACTTAGTTGGGTATTGATACCATAACCCTTGTAGATATTTAATGTATCATCCTCAACACTAATGGCTTGGTAAATATTTGGATAGCGCGAACAAAATTCTGAAGTGCTAGCCCAACCATGATATTTAACTAGCAAATCGGCAAAAACGGATGTTAAAATGTGTGGTTCTTGCAACTCAATCCCTCTTTGGCCAGCCAATTTCATAGCTTTATCATTGTAACTTGCAGCAAGGCCAATTGCCACTTTGGGTTTTGATTCTCGATAGAGGTCTCCTTCCAAAAAATCGCCATCCGACTTAAACCTGCCAAGGGGCAGAAACTCTAAGCGACCTGTATAAGCCAAACCATCATCTGTTCTAAGGGTACCACGGCCATCACCGCTCGAAATTGCACCTTTAAGATTCAGTCCAGCCTTGCCTAAACTTGTAGAATAATAGCCGAAAATACCAAAATCGCGATCAATATTAAAAGTGTTATTCACCACCGACCGTTCCATAAATTGTTGCAACCCTGAACTTGTAATACGCTGTCGGTTGCCGGGTAATTTGCCTTGTCCGAAGCCAATATAAAACGATTCGTTGAAGCGATAATACACCATCGCATCACGTATAATATTGGGAATATGTGTATTATCCCAATCTTGGTCTTCACGGCTAAAAGCCAATTGCATATAATACGATAATTTGCCTGAACGGCCCAAAAAGCCATCAAATCGTAAACGGAGCCTCCTTACACGTGCATCTATCGCTTTAATCGAAAGATCATCTGTTGACTCGGTTGTGAACTGCAAAAGGTTTTGCATCCTAAAACGGATGTTGACCCCAAAAGTGGAATCGGGTGTATCAAAGCCAAGGCCTTTATCAAAGTGAATGTAAGCACGTTCATCAACTTCGGTTTGTGCATGCAAATTAACAATTAGTAGCCAACTAGCCACCAAAACCAAGCATCTTATTTTCATATAAACAATTTAAAACTAGTTAACTATCAAGGCTCCTATCAATTCTTTTACGTCCTCAATTTTATGACGCTCCATATAGGCTTCTATACCAGCTATTATTTTGGTACAAACCATGGGGTCAATAAAGTTAGCCGTGCCAATTTGTACGGCAGTGGCACCAGCCAGTAGAAATTCAATGGCGTCGTTTGCATTCATAATACCCCCTAGACCTATTACAGGTATTTGAACGGCTTTTGCTACTTGCCAAACCATTCGTAGGGCTACTGGTTTAATTGCGGGTCCTGATAACCCTCCGGTTATGGTTGATAACACCGGTTTGCGTGTTTCTGCATTTATAGCCATTCCCAAAAGAGTATTTATCACCGAAATACCATCAGCACCAGCACCTTCAACAGCTTTTGCCATTTCAGCAATATCTGTAACATTGGGAGATAGCTTAACAACCAAGGTCTTAGCGTAAACTTCACGAACTGCTTTGGTAACTGCAATGGCCGAAGGACAACTTGTTCCAAAAGCCATTCCTCCTTCTTTTACATTCGGACACGAAATGTTTAATTCAATTCCCGGTATTGCATCCAATTCATTGATTTTAGCAGCAACTTCCATATACTCTTCAACCGTTGAACCTGAAACATTTACCAGAATATTGGTTTGGTAATGCTTAATCTTTGGATATATTTCGGATATAAACTTATCTACTCCCTTGTTTTGTAAACCAACAGCATTCAACATTCCCGAAGCTGTTTCAGCCATCCGGGGATAATGGTTGCCCTCGCGGTGCTTTCCAGTTGTCCCTTTTACCACTATGCCTCCTAAGGTGTTTACATCCAGAAAATCTTCAAACTCTGGCCCGTAGCCAAAAGTTCCTGAAGCCGTCATTACAGGGTTTTTAAGCTTCAGTTGATGAATGTTTACTGCTAGATTTCTTGATTTCACAATGTTTCCGATATTCATTATTCACTTCGTTTATCTTCTGGTAACCAGCCTTTTAGTGTGGTATAATCAAAAACCGGCCCATCGGTACAAGTACATTTATTTCCGTGGATAGTATCAACCACACAGCAAAGGCAGGCTCCAATTCCACAAGCCATGGTTTGCTCAAGCGATACTTCACAAGGGATCTGATACTTGTGAGCCAGCTTTGCAATGGCTTTCATCATCGGGTCGGGGCCACAGGTGTATATCCAATCAAAATCCGGCTTCTTTTCCCACCAAATGGGGTGGTGTATCACAAATCCCTTTTTTCCCATCGACCCATCCTCGGTTGTAACGAGCAGCTCGCCATACGTTTGATATGCTTCGGCTTCCATAATGTGCGCTTCGGTTTTACCACCCATCAAAATGCTGACTTCCGTACCCGATTCAACCAATTTCTTCGCTAAGAATAGGAGGGGGGCAATTCCACAACCGCCACCAACCAAAAGAGCTTTTTTGTTAGAAACCAAGGTAAACGAATTGCCGAGTGGGTAAACCATATTCAGCGTATCACCCACTTTTAGTTCTGCCAGGCGTTGTGTGCCTTCCCCTTTCTTTTGGATTAACAAACTTAAGGTATTTTTCTCATAATCAACATTATGAATTGATAAGGGCCGCCTAAGGAAGGTTGTTGGGGAATGATCGACTTTAACTTCGGCAAACTGACCCGGAAGAATATGGGGTAGGCTTTCCTTGCAAACCAAGTCTAATATGACGTGGTCTTTGTTTATGGGGCGGTTTATTGCGACGCTAAAATCATGTACAAACTTTTTCATGATGCCAACTTAAGTAAGAAATTATTCAACAGTGTATTACGAAAATGCAAATTGTAATGCACAAAAAAACCGTCAGTGCTTCTGACGGTTGAGTAACCATTTATTCGGTAGTGCCCTCGCTCGTGCTTTCTTCGGGTTGCTTGTCAGCATCTTCCGTAAAATCGAGCAAATCATGTTGTTGTAATTGGTTGTACCAAGCAATAATCTTTTTAATGTCTGACACATACACACGCTCTTGATCAAAATCTGGGACTACTTCGGCAAAATACTTCTTCAAGCTATTATTGTCCGATTTTGAGTCGATGGCTTTTTCACGGTTTTCTTTGTCACGAATTGCAATAAATATCTCCTTTAGTGGACGGTCTTCTCCAGTGGTGAAAACACTTATTTCTTCAAGGCTACTCATACGGTCGTGTACGAAAGCAGGAAAACGCTTGCCATCAACCAACGATTCAACTATAACGCCATTCTTGGTTTGGCTGATTATCTTAAAAAGGCCGCTTTTACCGGCGATACTAACAATTTCTTTCAGGTTCATTTTTGTTCTTTGTTCACAATTTTATAATGGCGCAAAGATACTGAAATTTTAAAACCTTACTTTTGCAAAAAAATATCCGCATGACCAAAAGCGAAACTGGAGCAATTGATACTAATGAAAGGCCAAAGGTGTTGGTGGCTGATGATGACGAAATTAACAGATCGCTGGTAACCACTATATTAAACTCTATTGGATATCGAGTACAGGTGGTATCAGATGGTCAGCAGGCTTATGATGAATTTTTAAAAGAAAGCTTTCAAGCCATCCTCATGGATATTGAGATGCCTGTGCTTGATGGAATTAAATCAATACAACGCATTCGTGAATATGAAAGAAAGCATGGTGGACATGTAAAGATTGTTGCAATGACCAGCTATTCGGATAAAGAAAGCCGTTTACGCTATTTTAATAGCGGAGTGGACGATTACCTGAGCAAGCCTTTCAAACCCTTTGAATTATCAGCCGTCTTGGCAAAAATATGAGCCTCGCATAGCGCGAACTGTGATAAATGGAGAGTGTAAATTTATGCAACGTTTGCCCTCGCGAATGCAACGCCCCCAGAGTTGGAAGTAAGTTAGGATACTGCCGTTCTGATTGGTCCTATTCGGTAGGGTCTATTTGTATCCATAAAGGCGAAGAGCCTGTAATTAGTGGTTCGAATGGTATTTGCAATGTTTTTTTTACGAAGTGCAACTTACAATGCGTGTATTGTCAAAACCACCAGATTAGCAACAATTTACAAACAGAGGTATCCTATTCGCTTAATTTACAGCAAGTAACTGATAGCATTTGTACAATCTTAAGCCAAGGCATTAACATACTGGGTTTTGTTTCACCTTCGCATCAAATTGCACAAGTTATAGCCATCATACAAGCCGTTAAATCAAGGGGTTATCAGCCTGTTACGGTTTATAATTCAAATGGTTACGATAAAGTTGAATCGCTTAGGAGGCTCGAGGGTTTAATCGATATCTATCTTCCAGACTTTAAATATTCAGATAATAGCTTAGCAAAACGTTTATCAGGTGCGGGCAACTATGTAGAAGTGGCCATACAAGCCTTAAAAGAAATGATGCGACAGAAGGGAACTGGCTTGCTCATCGACCCCGAAGGGCAGGCTTATTCAGGTATTATTATTAGGCACCTCGTTCTGCCCGGATACATTAATAATAGTATTGGTGTTCTTGAATGCATTGCCAGTGAATTAACTGTTCGGTTGCATATAAGCCTAATGGCTCAATACAATCCTGTATTTAACACCTGTGATGACATAAACCTTCAACGGAAGCTAAAAAGCTATGAATATCAATTAGTTGTTGATAAATTCGACGAATTGGGTTTCGAAAATGGCTATGTTCAAGACCTAAATAGCAATGATTATTATAACCCCGATTTTACTTCTGATCATCCTTTTGATCCAAGTCATCTTTAGATTCATGAAGCGAACGATCAATGATGTTTTGCAAGGGCTTAAAATCATTGCGTATTATTGGCCAACGTTTTGGGTATAAGTGCAATAATTTGAGTATGTTATTGGTATGCTTGCTTAGCTTTTGGGTAATACTAGCATGTGTTACACCATTCAATTCATTACCTATATGTACGCCCGTAATTTGCAATTTCTTCATTTTTAGCCGTTCAGCCGCTTTTTCAAGCTCATCAAGGAAATTGAGGGCAATTGTTGAACTCCGTTCCACTACTTTGATAAATTCTTGCTTGGCGAATTCTTTAGCAGGTTCTTCAATCCAGATATGATAATCATATAGTGAGATTTCATTGCCTGGAGTGGTTGAAGTTGTCATGGCTACAAATGCAGCTTTTTCGATAGCAGGCCTGAGTAATGAAATATCTCCCGTAAACGCCGCTATTTTGTTTTCTGCATCCGAATGGAGCACAATATGGCATGCATTCTCGTGAGCAAATTCCTTAAGGTAGGCCTTACATAGGTTAACCAAACTATCACCATACTTTTTTTGGAGTTCTTTCTTCTCTACCCTTAACTTTTCGATATCTTCGTAAATATTTGTGGTACTGAATTTTACCAAATCAAATTTTTCGGAATCACGCTTCATTTCATACAATCGGTTTAAAAGCAATCGGTGTAAGGTTGGGGCAATCATCACCTTAAAATTGTCAGATAAATCGAACTTATGCTTAGAAGGAGTTACATATGTGTGCGAACTATAAAAGTAGAGTAATAAACAATCGAACTTATTATCAAAGGCATTACGGTATCTTAAAATAAGTACATTCTTATTAAGCTCAGTAAATAAATCTTGATTACCAATTACATGCGTCGTATTTGCAACATCAAAACCAATTTTGTTTGGGTGAACCCACTCATACTTTTGCGCTGCATCGCGTAAGTCATCAATTCCTTTGTCAACTTCAGTATGGTAAAAAGGCAAGATGTCTATTTCACTTTCAAGGTTTATAAAATCATTGATTTCAACATACTCTATTTCAATTTTCTGGTTAAGATTATTATAGTAAACGCTTACAGCTTTATTAATTCCTGCCACCGAGCTTGCAACTAACCCTAACAACCATTTTATTGGTAAGTCTTTAAAAGAGAAGTTTTTATAGGGATACTTTGCCATTTTGGTGATAAAAGCTTAAGAAGCGATAAAGGTACAATCTTTTAGAAGTTTTAGCAAGTGCTTTTAGCAAGCTTTAGGAATATTTTAGCAAATTTTAGCAACTTTAGACGGCTTAATTAAAGGCCTTAAGCGAATTTAAGCAAAAATAAACTACTTAAATTTCGTATATTCAGCTAATTATGCTTGTATATTCGCAATTAAGAATCCTAGTCATGAATCTCCCTCTTTAATACTTTACGTTATGAGATGTAGCATATTTACCGAAATTGATTCAGCACGCTTAAGGTATTATGATGAGCTGCTTAGCCAAAATCCAGGCTTGCTTAAGCCCCAAAAAAGGAATCAGACCACCAAAGCGCCAACTATAAAGTTTAGGATTGTGGAAGAGCCTCTAATTGACTTGGAAGAAAAAGCTAAACCAGACTTAAAGGAGTTACAATCTATACCTTTAGTAGATAAAGTTATTGAAGAAGAACCTATTATAACAGTATCAAACAACTTTATCGACCTAACTAAGCTTCGACAGCGATTGCTCGACATTTTTTTTTCGTGGTTTATGAGCGGCGATTCATTGGAAGCCGACCAAATAGAGCATTTAAATGCGTAGCTAGTAACTGATTTAATTATGATTACGACTCTTGAGGATGACCAGAAATTTTTGAGTGTTGGAATGTACGATTAGAGTTAATTTGATTTAACTTTGTTATAAATACCCACTAACCATGAAAACCCTAAAAATCATCGCTCTCTTAGTGTTTGGCATCATCGGATTGTTTCTGTTGGTTTGCCTTTTTTTACCAAAAAATGTTCATACAGAAGCTGTTGGAGTTATTAAAGCACCAGCAAGCCTAGTATTTGATCAAGTAAATAATTTTAAGAATTGGGAAAAATGGAGCCCCTTCCAAGAAGACTCAACCATGAAGTACGAATACCAGGGACCAGAATCAGGAGTTGGCAGTAAAGTATTGTGGACCAGCGAAAGCAATGGTAATGGTTCGCAAACTATAACCGAAAGTATTGCGTCTTCATTTATAAAGTCTGATTTGGATTTTATGGAACAAGGTACTGCCATTAGCATATATACATTTGAACAACAAGGTGATAGTACTATTATGAGGTGGTCAACAGACATGCTTGATCTTGGCTATCCATTAGGCCGTTTTATGGGTCTCTTTATGAATGGTATGATGCAACCTTATTATAAGAAAGGTTTTGAAAAACTGAACAGCATCCTTTTTGCTATGCCCAAAATTGAAGTCAGCATCCAACAACTCGATAAGCGCAATGCATTGCTCATTAAAGATTCGGCCATGGTAAACGATATTGGTGCAAAAATGGGCGAACTTTTTGGTGAGCTAAGTGCCTTTATGGCAACCAACAAAATTGAAATGGGTGGTTATCCGTATTGTATCTATTATAGTTGGGACTTTTCAAAACCTTTTGTGATGGAATGTGCAATACCAGTTACAGTTAAGGTTGCCAAAACCTCAGGCAGGATTCAATTCAGGGAATTCCAACCAACCAAAGTCGCAAAAACAGTGCATTTGGGCAGTTACGAATCAACCGCGAAAACACACGAAAGCATGGGTGTATATTTGACTACCAATAAATTAGAGAATTCTGGGTTTCCTTGGGAGGTGTATGTTACCGATCCAACCACCGAACCCGATACAAGTAAATGGGTAACTGAAATTTACTATCCAATAAAGTAAGTTTTAAAGATTCGAATCATATGGGCGTAAGGAATTGATTTCCAGTACGCCCTTTTTTATTTCAGGGATTTGCGTAACTTTACACCCCCAACTTTCATACTTACGATGATTGTAATGGTTGCCAGCCCTAACTTAACATTGAAATGGCTTCCATGGATGGTTTAATAAATTGAAATTGTTAACATTATATATATGCAAAACATCGAATCGTATAACTTTCTGGGTATCCAAATAATTAATTTCACTAATCTGGGTATTCTATTAGCACGCTTTGTATTCAATATTATCTCCTTGCTTGTAATTACCCGATACATCTATTACGCCCATGCTCGAAGGAAAAATTTCCTTTTTACGTATATGCTGATTGGTGTAACTGTGTTTACGTTATCGTATCTCCTCGAAAATGTACAATTACAGCTTGGGGTGGCCCTTGGGTTATTCGCAGTGTTTGGCATAGTAAGGTATCGAACCGATACAATACCAATTAAGGAGATGACCTATTTATTTGTAATTATCGGTGTTTCAATTATTAATGCGCTTTCTAAAGGGATTAGCCTTGCCGAACTCTTGCTGGCCAACCTCGCTATTATCGTAATTACCCAACTGGGCGAATACTATTGGATGTACCGGCACGAATCGAGTAAGACCGTGATTTATGATAACCTTGAATATATAAAACCGCAGAACAAAAAGCTATTTCTTCAAGATTTGGAACGGCGTACAGGATTAAAAATCAATAGAGTAGAAGTAGGAGAGATTGATTTTGACCGCGAAAGGATTCAGTTGATTATCTATTACTTTTACGATCGGAAGAAGTTGGATTTTTATCAAGAAAAGTCTTTTGATGATGTTAAGTAACACATTAAAATTGAGAATGTTGAAGAATAGGATACTCTTCTTGGCAGTCCTTCTTACTGCATTTGTAACCAAACTTTCAGCTCAAGGATATCCAAAGCCTCTATTTTCTGGCGATGATGTTGTGCAATGTTCATTAATGGCCCATTTTGATTCATTGCAAGACGACGATTGCAAAAATCCCAAAAGGTTTGAGGCGATATTTATGTACAACTATAATGGAATAGCTGATTCTTACCAGATTGGAGTTAAAAAGCGCGGGAAATTCCGGTGCGAGTCTTCATCCTGTGTTTTTCCACCCTTAATGCTCAATTTCCCTAAAAAGGAAGTAAAAACAGGTCTATTCAAGGATCAGGATAAGCTTAAACTTGTGAATTCGTGTAGGTTAAAATCAGAAAACTATCAGAATTTGATTTTTAAAGAATACCTAAGCTACCGCATTCTAAACCTGCTAACTGAGTATAGTTTAAGGGTTAGATTACTAAAAATAAAGTATATAAATACGGCGAAAGACAACGATACGCTTAGTAGATATGGTTTTGTAATTGAACAACCCGAAGATATGGCCGTTCGTACAAAAGCCAACCTATTAAAAGCTACAAATGTGCATCCAAATGATTTCAACAGGAGGCACATGACCGTCATTGACCTGTTTGAGTTCATGATTGGTAATACCGATTGGTCCACTACAGAACCACACAACATCTTAATAGTGAGCACAAATCCATTTGAAAAGCCGCTTCCAGTACCATATGATTTCGATTGGTCGGGGTTGGTGAATGCACCCTATGCCGTTCCGATGGAATCCTTAGGATTAAGTTCTGTATCTGAGCGTTTATACATGGGCTTTTGTCGTACACCCGAAGAATATCAGCAAGCCTTCGACTTGTTGAACCAAAAAAAGGAAAGTATTTATAAACTCATTCAACAGTTTGATTTTATGCCACTTAAAGAAAGAAATAGTATGATAAAGTATTTGGATGGGTTTTACCAAATCATAAATTCACGGAACGCAGCAGAAAAAGTTTTCCAAAACTGGTGCAAATAAACATCTAGCATATGATTACCAAACGTTTGCTATTTTCACTAACGCTTACATGCCTTGTATCAATTCTGTTTGGTCAGGATTTAATTACACGCATTGAAGGTGCGATTAAGAACAACGATACCTTGCTTTTAAATACGCTTAAGCACGAGCAAGGATTCTCGTGTGCAATGTATCTTGACCAAAAACAAAGTGTTACAGCTTTATCATTGGCTATAAAAAAACAAAAACCGGCCATTGTAAACCAATTATTGAGGTTTGGGGCCGATCCTAATCAGGTTACAGGACGAAAAACCCCTTTAGTACATGCCATTCAGGTAAATAACTTACTCATAATAAAACGATTAATAGAGGCGGGTGCTAATGTAAACCATTTGGACCCTGATGGATTCAGCCCTATTTTTTATACCCTTCGTTCCAATAATTTGCCAATAGCCAAACAACTTATCGAGGCAGGAGCTCAATTATTAGTGCCTGATAAGAATGGTAAAAAATTTATCGACCGAGTAGATATTTACGCAGAAACCAATTATGCCAAGTATATTAAGCATGTTGCCGAATTTCAAAAGGAAACTCCCTTTTGGCCAGTTTATGAAGACGGCCCCCATGTTATTCATCTGCCCGGTGATTCGATAAAGGTGATAGGCTTTAAACACGATTCGCTTGCACCCACACCAGTAATGGTTTCGCACGATTTGGCTTCTTTAAAAGAAAATAGTATGATTGTGAGTGGAATACATCCAGATAGCATCCGTTATAAGGTTAATATTTCGTACAAAGCAAGTAGTGGTATAGTAGTTGAACCCGAGAAGCTTTTGCTGATAGGTGATTTACATGGTCAATTTAAAAGCCTTAGGGGAATACTAAAAAAACACCGTGTGATTGATGCAAGTTGCAATTGGATATGGGGTAATGGCACCTTAGCGTTTGTTGGAGATGTATTTGACCGTGGAAATGAGGTAACAAAATCGCTTTGGCTCATACAACGCTTACAAGATCAAGCAACAATGCATGGAGGAAAAGTACTGATCATATTAGGAAATCATGAGTTTTTAACCTTATTGGGCGACGAAACTTATCTAAACCAGAAATATCAGCGTCTGTGTAAATACTTTATGATACAATACGCCGGACTATACAATGAAGATAGTGAATTAGGCCGTTGGATACGGACTTGGCCGGGCATGTTAAAAATTGGAAATACTTTGGTAATTCATGCAGGCATCAGCAGGGAATTCATGGCCCAAAAAATGCCTATTGATACAGTTAATTATTTGGTAAACAATTTTTTAAATACTTATAGTGATAGCTTAAGTGAGGCTCAAAAACTAATTCTCCTCGAAAAAGGCCCATTCTGGTTTCGTGGATTCGTTCCAAAATACAACCCCAATCTACTTTCTGAAGAAGGATTCATTGACAGCGTTTTGGCTTTTTATGATGTAAAAAGGATTGTTTTTGGACACTCAGAGGTGAATGAGGTTTTCGTTGGATTCAATGGAAAGCTCTTTGGTATTAATGTGCCTTTTGGCCGCGATGGGATCAGGGAAACGTTACTATTGATTGAAAACAATAAAACCTATCTGCTTTATGCTGACGGAACCAAACAAGAAGTTGAATAACAGTATTTTATTAACCATTTACTTCCTTTTTTCTTCACTTTTTACTTCCCTGGTTGGCGTGGGGCAAATTGCAAGTTCAGAACTTCCAAAACCCGATTTTTTTTCCTCAACATTGCCTTTAAACGTTGAAATAAAGGTAAATTTTGATGTTTTGAATGAGCCCAAAACCCCTTTTAATGAATACAGGCAAGCCTTCCTTTCGTATAGCAATGATGATAATAAGGTTGCAAAACTGAAGATTAAAGTAAAACGACGTTCTTCATCTAGAGATTCATTAAAGTGCGTTTTTCCGCTACTAATGCTTAATTTTCCGAAAGAAAAGGTGCTAGCAACCCCATTTGCGGGTTTAGATAAAGTACATTTAGTTACCCCATGCCAAGCTAACGACAGTTGTTGTAGCGACCAAGTATTGCTTGAATATGCTTGTTACAAAGCATATGAATACCTTACAGCCTTTAGCTTTAAGGTACGATTGCTGAATGTAACTTTATCAGATTCAGCCAATCAACAACAAAGCCTTCATTTTAAGGCATTTATAATTCAAGATGATGAAAGTTTGGCCCAAAGGCATGGAGCTAAAATCTTAAAAATTGGCAACTTACAACTTTCTTTTGCCGATAGGCCATCACTAAATACGTTCTCGATGTTTCAATACCTGATTGGCAATACACAATGGTCAATAACAAACCTGTACAATTTAAAACTTCTATCATTAGCTGGTAGATCGCTCATACCTATTCCATTTGAATTTAGCCAAAGTGGCATCGTTAATGCACAACTTGCTAAACCAGCTCCATACTTACATATTACCGATGTTCGTAGCAGGCAGTTCTTGGGCCTAAAAATGCCAAACAATGAATTCTTAGAAGTCAAACAACTGTTTAATAATGCTAAGCAACAGATTATTAGCGAGTTTGAAAATTTGGAATTACATTCCAACGCACAAAAAAGGCAAGCCATCAATTACATACATACCTTTTTTAACGAACTCGAAGAAAATCCAGGCATATTTGTTGAGTAAATTACCTATTTTTGGCAAACCAATTTTTAACCCAATTTACATACCATGAAGTATTTACTCGTATTTACATTCGTTATTGGCATGCTTTGCCAATTATCGGCCCAAGAACGTTGCCAACCTACAAATGCAACTAACAATCAAATAGTTGTGCTTGATAAATCGCAAATTGCCGATTTTACCATTACCGACACCCAAGGCAACGTTTTGAATTTGTACGCAACCCTTAATGAAGGGAAAACCGTTTTCCTCGATTTATTCTTCACTACCTGTAGTTATTGCATTCAATATGCACCAATTATTGAACAAGTTTATGAATTAACAGGAAGCGGCCAAGGCGATGTTTTGTTCTGGGGAATTTCGCCCCAAGATAACAATGCCCAAATAGATGCCTATAAGCTAGCGCATAATATCTCAAATCCTTGTGCCGGAACCGAAGGTGGTGGACCCCAAGCTATTGATATCATCAATACAGGTCAAAATTTCCTCGGCTATCCAACCTACATTATTGTTTGTCCTGACAAGAATATGCAATATGATGTGTGTTATCCTCCAACGGTAAATTGCATGTTAGGTAAGATTGAGAACTGTGCTAACATCTTATTCCCCAAGTGGGCAACCGCCGAAGACACTGTTTATACTACCCATCCAGTTCAATTTGCTGATAGCTCAACCGGCCAACCAACTGCTTGGTTATGGGAATTTGAAGGTGCAACACCAGCTTCTTCTACCGATCAGAATCCAATAGTAATTTATGAAACCGAGGGCGTTTATGATGTTAAACTTACAGTTACCAATGCCAATGGCAGCCAAACGGTTACCAAAACCGATTACATTACTGTATTATTAAATGTTGGTCAACCCGAACTCGAAGGCCAAGGTATGAAACTGGTTAAGGAAAGCAATGCTTTGTCTGTTCATTTTAACGAACCCATAATTGGTAGTGTTTCCTTAATAAACATCTCTGGACAAACGGTTTATACCTCCAATAGCAATCATTCGGCCTCAATAACTATACCTACGAGTCAACTATCAAAAGGAATTTATGTTATCAGGGTACTTGCCAATAATAAATCATTGGTTGCTAAAGTTTTAATTAACTAGAAGTTCTTTTCATTCAAAAAAGCCGTTGGAATTGTTCCAGCGGCTTTTTTTATTAAGATAATTGCTCAAAACTCTAATCAGTTTATTGTAGCATTATCATTATATGATAGTTAGTTTGGCAGTAACGTTAGTTCAACAATCTCTGCACGGCTACTTGTGCGTATAGGAGGCCCCCAAGTACCAACACCACATGAAACATAGAATTGGGTAGCACCTTTCTTCAAATATCCAAAACTGTTTTCAAAAACAGCCTTTGTAATAAGATTGAATGGCCAAAGTTGGCCATGATGTGTATGACCTGACAAACTCAAGTCAATTCCAGCTTCCACAGCCTTGTTCAATTCAAATGGTTGATGATCAAGTAATATCTTTGCTTTGTTTGGTAATAAGCCTTTCGTAATCTCTGTTAAAGGCTTCCGTACGATGTTGCTAAATCGGTTGCTTTCTCGATCTTCGCGCCCAATTAAATAAAAGTTGTCATCAATAAGCACGGATGTATCACGTAACACCTTAATACCATGATTTTGAAGATATTCAACCGCAGATTTAGCACCACCAATATATTCGTGATTTCCTGTTATGGCAAACACTCCTAAGGGAGCCTTTATTCCTGTTAACGCATTCCCAAGATTTTGCCGAATTACAGGCCCAACATCTTCATCTATCACATCTCCGGCAAAAACTACTATATCTGGGTTTAACGCATTGATTTTGTTTACAATGTAATTAATGCGGTTAGTGCCAACCAATGTTCCCAAATGTACATCCGATAGCATTACCATTTTTACGGGTTTGCTCACAGGCAAGTATAATTCAAGCTGTTTTACCCGTGGAAAACGTGCATTGAAATGACCTATAACTATTACAAGCGAAGAAAGCGAAAGAACAGAATAAAACAGTATTTGTTTGACAGATGGGCTGAGCATAGGAAGGTGAAAAACCCTGATAATCAATGATGACAAATCAGTTACGACTGAGAATAAAAAGAAATAAACCATAAAACCCAACCAAAAGGCCCCAATCCAAATTAGGATCGTACTGAATATAGAAGGGCTTAATCGTTCTAAAACCCTTCCAACCGGATAGGCTGATACTATTAACCAAAACAAAATTGCATAGGCTTTTGAAAAGCCATTGAAGAACTGTAGTCCTTTTGTAAAGATATAATAGTTTATTAACGAGTAAACTACAAGGACAATACTGAAAAATATAAGGAAAGGAGTGAGCTTCATGTTGTACGTGTTTTATCAAGATGATTTAAAACAATATCTGTTTGCAAAGAGTTGATTATTGAGCGCCTTCAACTTGGCATTCAGTAATAAGTTTGCCCAACCAATAATAATGCCTAAGCCATTTACTGCCATAAAGAATGTTAGCAAATAGTAAGGATATTCGTGTGCGAGTACGAACGGTCAACTGTTCGGATTATCATTTTAAACGATCGAAATATTTAACTCAATCTATACCTTATAGCTTAATTAACAATTACTTATACTAAATGGCATGGGATATGCTTATATATGTTCCAAAATTTTTGTTTCTTTGTAAAAAAAATCGTTATGAAACCTATCACTATCAAAACCAAATTCATTTTAGCCATCATTCTATGGCTTTTTGTCAGCCAAAGTAAAAGTCAAAGCAATTTGATTTCGGTTTGCACTGGCACCGAACCCTTCGCAATGACCATTAAGGCAGTGGATTTGATTGGCGGGATGCACAATTTTGTAAAACAAGGCCAAAAGGTTGGCTTGTTGATAAATTCTGACTTTCAAGAAGAAGCAACGTATGTAAACCCCGATGTTGCTATTGCAGTAGTTAAGATGTGTTTTGATGCTGGTGCTTCTGAAGTAGTTTGTCTTCAACATGTTAAGACTGAATACTGGCAGCGAAGCCCGCTTTATACAAGCCATAAAGAAATGCTCACGAAGTTAAAATCAGTTGAAGCTAACTCGTTTCCAGCCAAGTACGACAGTATAAACTTTGTAAAGTTTGATTCGATTCCTGGAGCAATTTCACTAAAAAAAGCTGAAGTTGTTAAAAAAGTGTTTGATGTAGATGTTTTTATAAATGTTCCGATTGCCAAACATCATGCAACTACAGTACTAACGTGTGCTGCAAAAAACATGATGGGCTTGTGTACGCGTGCTACCAATGTTACCATGCATTTGAATGGGCCCAAACGCAACGATCCTGGCTATCTTGCCCAGTGCATCATCGATTTATTTAAGCTGCGTAAACCCAATCTGGTGATAGCTGATGCCACCAAAATGATAATTACAAATGGACCAGGCGGTCCCGGGGAAATTCGAACCTTCGATAAAATAGTTGCAGGAACAAGTGCAATTTGTGTTGATGCCTATTGCACTCAATTACTGGGCTTTGCACAGCAAGATGTAATGACCAATGAAAAAGGTTTTGAAGCTGGGCTAGGGGAGAGCGACCTGCAAAAAATTAAAGTTATTGAAAACTAATTACATATGAATCTGAAATCATTCTTTAGCTTTCTTATCTGCTACACAGTTGTTGCCCAAGCATTGCAAGCGCAAACATTGCCAAACGAATCGCTGTTACATTTTTCTATAAGAGATTCAGTAACTGTTTATAAAGGCGATGATTTGTTCTTTTTGATTGATGGAGGAGCTGAAGTGTATTTGGAATATGGTTTTGTTAAAGTTATGGCTGCTGATTATTCAAAGGATGGTCAAAATATCCATGTTGAATTATATGAGATGGAATCGAAAGATGCTGCTTGGGGAATCTATTCGTTACGTAAGCCAAATATAAGCAGCGGCAACACGCAATGGAGCTCCATAGCCCAAGCCAAGGATTACCTGATGGCTTATTATCAAAACCATTACTTGCTGGTTTCGGGTGTTTGTGATTCACTGTTGCTAACCAAAATAGCATTTGCGATCTTGCCAGATTTAAACTCTGAATCGTATAAACCGATGTTGGTAAATAAGTTAGATCAAAAGCAAGAAGAAAGGATTGTTTATGCTAAAGGACCTATAGCCTTATCAAATGTATATCAATTTGGATATGGAATGATAGCAAGTTTTGCTGAAGCCTGTGCGATGCAGCAACAGGGCAGCTTGCTAATAATGATAAAATATACAACCGAGCAAGAAGCCTTAGCATCGTACACTAGCTTTATTTCAAAAGCTCGGGCTTCTGAGCGTTACCAATTGAAATCGGAAAGCGAACACACCATTGTTTTTACCAATAAACAGAACAATTTGATACAAATCCAACAGCCAGAAGGAAATTTATTGGAATTCAGGATTATGAATAGATAACGAACATATTCAGAGGTTCAAAACATACGTTGATTTGAGCCTTTTTTTGTCAAGTATTTGTCCTATAATTTATATTATGTTAAATAGACTTTGCAAAATCCCCCCATTGTGCATTTTTGCCGACAAACTTAGTTGGATTGCACCCCTTTTCTATTCAATGCAATTACAGATCTTTTTAACTACAGCAGTTTCTGATAGCAATTGTTTTACCTGATCATAGCCAACAAAAATTTGTGTTCTTCCAAAGGAATAAGGAGCTATTTCGTACGCATTGTAAACAAACAACAAGCCCTCGTTTAGCATCCAAACATTTGTTGACGGATGAATATTGTTCACAAAGAAACCTTGGCTTTTCAAACTATCTTCAGCTTGAAGGTTTCTTTCTTTCTTTAGGTTTGTTGTTATAATTTCCGCAAGCTGCTTAAACTTTGTGCTATCAATAATACTATGCAATTCAATGGCTTTACCAGTAACCAAATCAAAATTTTGTACGGAGTTTACTTGCATTCCGTGTGCACCGCCGGTAAAGGCGTACGTTGTAAAACCAAGACTTAATACCCCACCCTCATTACGTCCAACTTCAAATCCATATTTTTTTTCCCAACTAAACGTTGCAGCAGAAAATTCAGGGTTATAAGCCTCGCGGTTCATATCAAAATAATCCTGGAAATAATTTGTAGTTATTTGCTGTATAAATGCCTTGGAAGTTGATGAAGCATCAATACTATCAGCATATATTTTCTTGAAACTATTGGTAATCTTGGTTTTGGTTTGTGGATTAACCTCACTTCCTAACTCAGGATATAGAATTGAAAAAGAGGCTATTGGAGAGTTTTTCATGTTAAGAAGGCTTCTACTTTCATTTGAGCTGATGGCGGTAATGCTCACAGATCCCAAAGGATAATCTTCTTCCAACCCAATTTGAAAATTTGAAGCCTCTCCCCTTCCGAAAAATGTTCCTTCTACCCTAGCTTTTTCTTTTAATAAACCGTTAAAAACCAATATCTTAGAATCCTTTGTTGAAGCTAGATTAACTTCTTTAGTTAGGATATTGAAACTGCCAACCACTTCGTAAGTTTGTTTAAATCCTTTATAATCATTAATATATATCCAGCCTTCGGCTTTAGTCCCTTGTACTAACAAATCTATTGTTGCCTTTACAGGATTCTCGGCAACAAAATGATAGTATTTGCTTATTGCTGTACCTTGTGCAAAGCATACGCTGATAGAAAGCCAAAGGAGGACTAAGGTTAAAAAACGATTCATAGCATAAATTTTTGAACTGCAAATGTAGTTAAAAGAAAAACGGCTGACATTAGTGCCAGCCGCAAGCAGAATAGTGTGTTCAATTACAAAAGGGCAATATCTTTATGCTTAACCTCTCTCCTATTAATAGATAAAATTGGTATTTCTATATCCGGGTTTATCTTGATACCAATCAGCAAAGGTGGTTCCTTCTGACTCTGCCCATGCTGCAAAATGCAGGTGAGCATCGGTAATCTCGGCTTTTTCAAGCGGATAAGCAAAAACTTCAGGTATGGCAATGGCCCATGGAAGGTTGTTTTCAGTACGGTAATACTTGCCTTGAGCAGGATTTGATACATCGGCTTCAGTTCCAAACAAAGCTGTATTCATAAGGCTTGTTGGTATTTTGTCAATCATATGGATCTCATGGCCACGAACCTGGTCACGGATAATGAAGGGATTGAACGGAGCTGTACCAACCACCGCGGGAGCAAGAGCTGTACCAAAATGAATGTTAACCGTAACTAAATCAGAGGTTCCAACAAAGCCATTGTGAATAGTGTTAAACATGGAGCCACCAGCCCTATTAATCACGTTCTCAGCGTTGTCCCATGGTATTACAACTGCCTTTGCCTGGTTATTTTCCACGCCGTTCGATGCCAGGCTAATATAACCTTCATCAATTACACAACCCGTAACGGAGGCAACTTGGCTCGGTGTTACACCGTCAAACTGGATTCCAAAACCATTCTGAAAGCTTGCTCCTACAGCTGTTACTTGCAATTGACCGATTACATCCACCACATTGTTTTGTGCGTTCGTAACTAACTTGAATTGGTATTTAGTAACTAAATCGTTAAAATCATAATCACCCTTTGATGGCCATAAATCTTCAAAAGCTATTGAACCCCATGAGGTTGCATTGGGAAAGAATGAATTGAAAGCTCTTGTTGGATCGCTAGGGTACTCATCAAGGTTATCAGCAACTCCATCACCATCGGCATCGAGTATGGTTGGTGTTCCAATACCTACTGGATTACAGGCTGATACAGGAATGTAATTAGTAATATTAGCCGCAGAAACGAAAGTTGCCCCAGAGATAAAGTTGCTTGAATTACCATTTTGAAGGGTTCCAGAATTGTTCGACATTTCGATAGCTCCACTTACCTTGTTACCACTGTTTATAGCAATTTGACCAGCTATCACAATTGAGTTTTGGCTACCTGTTCCATTAACCGCCCTATTCATTTCCAATTGGTTGGCGGCCATCATACTTTGGTTGCTCAATGTTATGGTACCCGAGCCATTAAAGTACATTTTCGAATCTACCTTCAGCAATCCACCATTTGATGTATAAGTAGATGCATTTATTTGACAATCACCATGACCAATTATCTTACAGTTATTTACAATTGTAGTATTATTATTAAACTGAACCCAGCCACTGGCTTCCACGCTTCCGTAATTGCTGAAGCTTTTGTTTACTTGAAAATTACCTGTTACATTGATTGTTCCATTGTTTGTAAAGGTATTGTTTTGTGAGGTTGTTATCAGGTTATTGGTAAAATACATGGTTCCATGGTTTACAATTAAACCATTGGGCGATCCACCACCTTTTACGGTAAAGCTTGAAGCGTAGGTAGTTAATGAACTACTTGTAGAGTTCATGTTTAAAGTTTGGATGCTAACAGTCGTATTCGAATAAGCTGATAACGAGGAATTACCATCCATGTTAACTGTGGCTGTAGTTGTAAAGGTGCCACCATTGGTCACAATGATGTTACAGTTATTTCCTAATGTTACATCTTGTGAGAGATTGGCTGTTCCACACACTTTAAGTGTTCCGCCACCTGCCCAAAACTGAAAGGTGATAGTTCCTGTATAAGACGAATTTACAACGTATGTTTTGCCTCCTGTAATGGTAACTGCCGTGTTTCCCGAAATGGTATAATCACCTGTACAATCGGGATCAACTACCACAGAACCTGAGCTTTTGTAGCCACCTACGGGTTCAGTAAATGTGTAACTAATAGCGGTAGAAACGGGTACTGATACTATTTGAGATGTACCTTTAGAGCCTTCAGCCTTTATAAAGAGCTGGTTAAGCCTAGAAGGAATCCTTATTTTAGTCTGATACGGAAAGTCATATCCAGCTGACCCGGATGCAATAAGATTGCCATTCTCCATTGGGCTTGCATCGTAAACGCTAATTTTCACAAGGCTTCCAATGCTTTCATCCATTTGGGTGCTAATTTCTAAGGTAGCTTCCAGGGTGGATTCCCAATTAAAGGACTCTGAAACAATTAAGTCGGCCATTTTTTTGTTTACGGTAGGGTCTGGTGTAATCTCCTTTTGACAGGAAGTTATCCCAAAAAGTAAAATTGATAGAATTACTAGGAGGTTGAAATTCGTTTTCATAATGCATGATTTTTTTACTATTTGGCTCTTACTAAAACTGTGCCAAATGTTAAAAACTCAATTTTATAAATCATAAATAATTTAATTATAGATATTTACAATTTTTTACATTTGATATTCTTACTTTTCGAATGTGTAAAATTTTATTTTAGCAGGATGTTTGAGCTATTTTGAAATTTTGGTGGCAAGTATAGCTTTCTAAGATAGAATTGGCCTAAAACCATAAAGTTTCGGATAATATTATAAATCAATTTAGGGATTATGGCACGACGGTGAAGCATGAAATGGTTCTAATTAGGGGCTAATTAGGAAGTTTATGAACCTTTTTGTGTACCATGAAAGAAAAAACCCTTTACAATTTTGTTTGTAAAGGGTTGATAATGTGGTGACTCCGACAGGATTCAAACCTGTAACCTTCTGATCCGTAGTCAGATGCTCTATTCAGTTGAGCTACGGAGCCGATTTGAGGCTGCAAAAGTACAATTTTTTTGGATTTTACAACACTGTTTATGAAAATTATTTCACTTCGATTTGCATTCCATCAAAGGCTACCTGTGTTTCAGCAAATAAGCCCTGAGCTTCGGAACAAAACAAATCCATATCATCGTACCTGGCCGAGACATGCCCTAAAATAAGGCTTCCGGCACGAGCCAATTTTGCTATTTGTGCTGCCTGCTTTACTGTGGAATGACCTTTTTGAGAGGCTATGTGTTCCATATCATCCATAAATGTTGCTTCGTGGTATAGCACGCTAATATTTTGAATTTGTGGCACTATTGACTCCGTGTAGGAGGTATCTGTTATAAAAGCAAACGACTTTAACGGCACTTCGGTGCTTATATCTTGGTTGTTATAGTGTTTGCCTGACACCCCTGTAAACCCTTCGCCACGTGCTATTGCCTTAATTTGTTCAACGCTAGGTTGTTCGCGTTCAATAAATTCTTTGCTGATTTTGCGCGGCTTCACCTTTTCTTTAAATACAAAACCACAACTTGGAATCCGATGTACCAAAGGCACTGAGGTTACCGTAAAATGCTTTTCATCAACTATTTGCTCTACACTATCGGGATTTAAGGCATGAAACACCAAATTGAAACTTAAGTTAGGTATGCTTAATTGAATCTGTAAATCAAGTATTTGCTTTAATTCAGGCATAGCAAACACATGTAATACATCCTTGCGGTTGTTTAAATGCAGCGAAAATAGCAGTCCGATAAGCCCAAAGAAGTGATCGCCATGCAGATGCGTGATAAAGATGTAACGTAAGCGTCCGGGTTTAACCCCGAATTTTCGCATTTTCATTTGGGTGCCTTCACCACAATCGAGCAGGCAACCAACATTGTTAATTACCACCGATGTTGCGCTTAAGCCCCTGAATGCAGTTGGGGCTGCGGCTCCACTGCCAAGTATTCTAATGGTAAACGACATATTAATGTATGTGTTGAGTGCGGCAAGGTATAAAAAAACCCGGGCAAATTACCCGGGTTCGTATGCATTTGCTGCAAAATTATTCTTCGGTAGCAGTTGGCTCGTCAGATTTTGGCAAGTTGGCTTGTGTGCGTTTTGCCATAGCTTCTAAACGAGTCTTTTCACCTTCAAGCATTTCTGACTTTAGGTTTGCAAGTGCTTCGAGGTCGCCAAGGGTTGTACGCTCAAGATTATCCTTAATCTTTTTGATGGAGTTTTTGGTTGACTTGTTAGCTGTGTTGGCCTTTTCGGCTTCTTTAGCTTTCTCGGCAGCCTGTACATCCTGGAAAATCTTTGAATGCGAAAGGATGATTTTCTTGTTTTCTTTCGAGAACTCAATTACCTTAAAATCAAGTGTTTCTTCCATCCTGGCTTCTTCGTTGTTTTCTTTAATCAAATGACGTTGTGGGGCAAAACCTTCTACGCCATAAGGTAAAGCAACTACAAGACCTTTATCGGCTGGGCCAATAATGGTGCCTTTGTGTACTGAACCAACACTGAAAATGCTTTCAAAAACATCCCATGGGTTTTCTTCGAGTTGTTTGTGGCCGAGGCTCAAACGACGGGTTTCAACATCAACATCAAGTACCACTACATCAATAGTTTCGCCAATTTTGGTGAATTCTGCAGGGTGTTTGATTTTCTTTGACCATGAAAGATCGGAAATGTGGATTAAGCCATCAACGCCTTCTTCCAACTCAACAAAAATACCAAAGTTGGTGAAATTGCGCACGGTAGCTTGGTGGCGTGAGTTGATTGGGTAACGCTCCTTAATGTTGATCCATGGATCGGGGATGAGTTGTTTGATACCCAATGACATCTTGCGTTGATCGCGGTCGAGGGTGAGGATAACGGCTTCCACTTCGTCGCCAACTTTCAAGAAGTCGTGAGCAGTGCGTAAGTGTTGCGACCATGACATTTCAGAAACGTGGATAAGTCCTTCAACACCAGCAGCAATCTCGATAAATGCGCCGTAATCGGCAATAACCACAACCTTACCTTTAACCTTGTCGCCAACTTTAATGGTTTCCTCGAGCGAATCCCATGGGTGGGCAGTAAGTTGTTTGAGGCCAAGAGCGATACGTTTTTTATTATCATCAAAATCGAGGATAACAACCTTGATTTTCTGATCAAGTTGTACAATTTCTTCGGGATGGTTTATGCGGCCCCATGATAGGTCGGTGATATGGATAAGTCCATCAACGCCTCCGAGGTCAACAAATACGCCATATGAAGTA
>CAZKHA010000011.1:0-40979 GCA_964552325.1 uncultured Bacteroidales bacterium | reverse complement strand
ATAGGTATTTATATGCTTATCAAACTATTTTTTAAGGTAAGGATCTAAAAAAAACTAAATCTGTTGTAACTTTATACTTGCTTAAACCGTCTTGCTGGAACACTGCCGGTTTTCAATTTTGGCCTATGACGATAAAAGAGTACAATTCCTGTGTTGATCAACATGCTGATGGGGTTTATCGTTTCATTCTTAAGAATATTAAGGATGAAGATAAGGCGCAAGATGTGGTGCAGGATGTATTTACCAAAATGTGGGAAAAAGTAGGGGATATAACATATTCAAAATCAAAATCCTATCTTTTTTCGGCAGCCTATCATACCATGATTGACTATATCCGGCGCGATAAAAGACAAGTTCAAATGGAAGAGCATCATTTAAACAGTACGTATGAGCCAACACATTACACGGGCGCCAAACGTGTTATTCAAGAGGCTCTTGACCGGCTTCCCGATGCCCAACGCAGTGTGGTAATGTTGCGCGACTATGAAGGCTATTCCTACCAAGAAATTGGTGAAATTACGGGCTTAAGCGAAGCCCAAGTTAAAGTCTATATATACCGAGCCAGGCTTAGCCTTAAAAACTACCTGGTTAAACTTGAAAATGTAATTTGAAACTCAACGTCTGAAATCCCCGGTCGGAAACCGGACAAATGAAAAACATACCCATGATTACGCGAGAAAACTACGAAGCATACTTCCTTGACCATTCCGAAGGGAACCTGAGCCCTGAGGAACAAGCCGAGCTGTTTTCTTTCCTTAAACAAAACCCGGATCTGGAAAACGAGCTCCACCAATTCAGCAATGCACCTATACCTGCCGAAAGGCTGGTGTTTGAGCACAAAGCAAAGCTTAAAAAACTTGATATACAAGCCACTATACTCATAAATGAGCATAATTACAACGAGTTCTTTATAGCATGGTACGAGGGCGATCTTGACGTTTCGGGCAAAGAAGAAGTTAAATTGTTCTTGAAGAAAAATCCAAGCCTGGTCAGGGATTTCGAACTATTTGCAAAGGCACGGTTACAACCTGAAAAGATTGTACTCCGCAAAAAACAAGATTTGAAGCGCCACAAAGTTGTACCGCTCTATCGCTCCATTAGTTGGGTAGCCCTTGCGGCTGCCGCTATTACAGCAGCTTTTTTCCTTTTTAAGGAAAGCCCGCAGCAGCAACCCTTAAATGTTGACCCCATTGTGCATGCAGCCATTCAAGCTGTTGAGCCTCAAAAACCTACTGTAATTCAACACGAAAACATCCCTTCAAAAGTTGTTGAAATAGCTAAAGTAGAACAACTTATCCCAATTCAGCAGAAAACACGGATTCCAGCATCAATACAAAGCATGCCTATACGGAGTGCACGTGAATTTGCCTATGCTTCAAATTTTTCGGCAGCAGTACCACCCAAACTTAACACAGCTTTATTCGAAGATATTCTATTGCGTTATAGCATCGAAGAATTGGAGGAACAGAAAAAATCATCGTTCTTGAATAAAACCATCCATGCAATTGCTAGCCTATCACCCTGGAACAAAGGTAGTAAGCAAGAGGAGAATCAACCTATCAGTTTTTGGGATATCGCTGACTATGGCGTAAAGGGAATAAATGAATTAACGGCTTCAAACCTGGAACTTAAGCACAGCCGTAACCAAGAAGGAAAATTGGAATCCTTCTTTTTTGGCAACGATAATTTTAAGATAGCCAAGGCAGCCCCCGGTCAATAATACCAACCTGCTAAGGCCTAGCTCTAAACAACATCAAATCTGTTGAAATTGTAAGCATTTGCAGCTTTCCAGAGCCAAATTGGTACTTATTCTCTGCGTCAGCCTTCCTCCCTTTTTAGGGATGTTAAATCTGATTCTATACGAAAGAGAGGGTCGGTGAGCAATGTAGTTTGTTTTATTTTTGAACGTTCAGTTGCAAACACTCGAGAGGCTTGCCCGAAACACTTGCCACATCCCGTTGAAACCCCTGTTAGTACAATCAACTCGTTTAGTGTTCCAATGTTTTTGGTGCGTACAATTTTAGCAATTGTTGAATAACTAACTTGCTGGCAGATGCACAGTAATTTCTTTGTGTTCACTTAGATTTATAAATATAATCGGTTCCGAATTTTGCAACCAGCTCCTCAAAACGGGCTAGTTTGTCAGGTCCATGCTTTGCAAATCCTTTCCGAATTTTTTCAAGTGATTTTGGCTTGGTAAGGTCATCGGCCGATTTTGAGAAGAATTTATCAGCGTAGCAAACCACTTGTTCTTCGATGGTAATGGGCAACATTTCGCGATGGGGGAGAGGCAACCCCTTTTTAATAATTTCCTCCAGCGTCAATCCAACTCCAACATGGCGCTCGCAAATAGGTGCTAAATACTCATATCCTTCACGTTCAAGTAGTTCGCGTCCTAAAAAACCATGCATTATATATGGATGGATTCCTTTGCAGCCAATATCGGGAGCATTGGTAAAAACAATGCCTATATCATGCAACAGTGCCATTTGTTGAACTAATTGTGCATCGGCTTGAAGATGAGGATTGTGCAATAGGATTTTTTTTGCAAGTTTGGCAACGGCTTTTACATGCGTACTATAATAAGGATAGCGCTTGGTTTCAAGCGGATAGTATTTAAGGATTAACTCTTCGGGTTTCAATATGCTCATTGGGATGCAAACAGCTAATTTCTAGTAAATTGATTAATCTTATTACGAAAGTTTTAAAAACGAAAACTTACAACCATCGTCATTAAAGAACATTGTAAACAGTTTTTGAGACCCTTGCTTTTAGTTTAATTCATGAGTTTGAGGGTGGTTATAAATTCTTATATATCCATGAAATTACGGAAAACAAACCTGGCAAAGAACACAAAAGAAGGTTTGAAAGCATTGTACCCCTCGAGGTTTGTTTGCGACCAGTAAAGACTTGCTATGGGGTCAAGCGAAATGTTTTCGTTGAATTTTAGCATTACCCCCGAGCCAATAAATGCACCAATACCTATACCACCTTGCCGTATTTCATACGTATTATTGGTACTATATGGCCCATCGGGGTGGTTTCCAACATATTTTATACTGTATTCAAGGTCTTCAATCAATATCATATTCTTTAAAACCTTGGTATTGCTAAAGTTTAAACCGGTTTCGAGCAAAAAGTCCATGGTTTCGTTTATGGGATAATTCCGCATATAACCAAAGTCGATATTGGTGCGTTCCTCCTGACCTATTATGGGGCACTGAAGGTAGGTTTTATCAAATGAAAAGCCTGATGGTACATCGAGGTTTAAAAAGAATACATCGTTAGCCTTAAGCTTTTGATAATTAAACTGTACAAACCAAGCCGAGCGTGCGTTTTGGTTAAAACGTGCATAAAACCCAACGCTCATATTGGGCCCATAGCTCATGTTAGCCGGAAGTGTATATGACTTAATCCCATAGCCAACTTTTTGCTCAATAATCGGTCTGTAATATTGATTGTCAATTATTAACGAAATCTTATTACTATTACTTTGGCTTCCATTATAAAAGTTGGCCGGATACCCGGACGGTGCTATCATACCCATGTTTAAACCCAACAGCCATCCACGAGCTTTTTCGTCTTCCTCTTGGCGCAACTCTTCGAGGGTTTTTTCTTTGCTGATTTTACGTTGCCCAAAACTCGTGTTTGCAACAACTGTAATGGTAATCAATAAAATAAGTGTTGTTAACTTTTTCATGGTTTAATAGAATTGGGTATTAATACTATTTTTATTGCTTAGAAACAAAACCCATCACTTTTTTCGCGATATTTTCAGGTGTAAACCCAAATTTTTCGTCGAGTACTTCCGCTGGGGCAGAGTAGCCAAAATGATCGAGTCCGTGAATCATATCCATATTGCCAACAAGAGCAAGGAGTGTGGATGGGAGACCCGCGGTTACGCCAAATATAGGAACATCCTTTGGTATAATACTATTTTGATAATCTGGTTCTTGTGATTTGAAAAGACCTTCCGAAATAACAGAAACCACCCTGCAATCAATATTATTTTGAAGCAAAATGTCAGCAGTGGCTTTTATTAAGGAAACTTCTGAACCACTAGCAATAAGCACTACATCAGCCTTTTGCGATTCTTTTTGCACGATATAGGCACCTTTTGCAGCTTGGGCAGCATCCTGTAACCGCGTACCCTGAGTGGCTGGAAGCGAAGTTATATTTTGTCGGGATAAAATAAGCCCAGTAGGTGTATCGGTGTTTTGAAGCGCTAATGTATAAGCAATTAAAGTCTCGGCATGGTCAGCGGGGCGCAACACCAGCATACTGTTTTTGCCCGAATGATTTTTAAGTTGTTCCATTAGCCTTATCTGAGCTTCATGCTCAATGGGTTGATGTGTTGGGCCGTCTTCCCCAACACGGAAGGCATCATGGGTCCAGATGTATATCACCGGCAATTGCATAAGAGCAGATAAGCGGATGGCGGGTTTCATGT
This sequence comes from uncultured Bacteroidales bacterium, assembly GCA_964552325.1. Lineage (GTDB taxonomy): Bacteria > Bacteroidota > Bacteroidia > Bacteroidales > TTA-H9 > CAZKCK01. The sequence continues at coordinate 36,529 of CAZKHA010000011.1, read as the reverse complement.
AATCGGAAAAAACGAAAAAAGTACCACATACCGGTAGTACGCCACCATGCAAAGCCATACCATTAGCTAAAGCGGCCATGGTAAGCTCACTTACACCCACATGCAAAAAAGCCCCAGAAAAATCGCCTTTTCGGATTGGTTTGGTGTTTTCCAAGAAACCATCCGTGCGGTCGCTATTGGCTAAATCAGCCGACATAACCAGCATATTACCAATGGTTTTAGCGCAATGAGCTAGAATATTTGCACTTGCAGCCCGCGTGGCGGTATTTTCCTTTAAACTTAAATCATTAACATTAAAATCGGTAACTTTTCCTGAAAGGTAGCCTTTCAGAATTAGGTTCTCTTCTTTATGATTCTCAGCCCATTGTAAATAGGCTTTTTTGCGCGTAGTGGCTTCCTCGGCATTTTTTTTGATAACATTGTCATATAGTTGCTTAACGTCTTCTAATACGGTAAACGGTTCATCGGGATTGCCGCCAAGGTTGGCAACGGTAGCCTTAAAGTCGGCACCTGCTTTTGAAATGGGCTGGCCATGGGTTGAGCAGAGTCCTTCCATTGATTTCCCATTCTTATCAACAATGCCTTTTCCCATGGTTGTATTTCCAATTATCAGGATTGGTTTTTCGGTTTCGGCTAAGGCTTGGTTCAGGGCTTTTCTTATTTCGTCTTGATCGTTTCCGTTTATGCTGATAACCTTCCAACCCCATGCTTGGTATTTGGCAGCCGTATCTTCAATGCTTACCTCTCTTACATAGGTCGAAAGCTGCACTTGATTGGCATCATAGAACATTATTAAATTTGAAAGGCCTAGGAATCCGGCAATTCTGCCAGCACCTTGGGCTATTTCTTCTTGGATTCCGCCATCTGAAATGAAGGTGAATGTTTTATGGCTCATCCATTCGCCAAAACGGGCAACTAAAAAGCGCTCCGCAATGGCAGCCCCCACGGCCATTGTATGACCTTGACCCAAAGGCCCAGAGGTGTTTTCTACCCCACGTTTAAAATCAACTTCTGGATGCCCAGGTGTTGGACTGCCCCATTGCCTGAAGTTTTTCAACTCATCAATCGTGTATTTTCCAAGTAAACAAAGTTGGCTATAAAGCATGGCCGACATATGGCCAGGGTCAAGGAAAAACCGATCGCGCAAGAACCATTGCGAATCAGCGGGATCAAATTTTAGGTATTCCGAAAACAGGATGTGAATAAAATCAGCACCTCCCATCGCACCCCCTGGATGCCCTGACTTGGCTTGCTCTACCATTGCCGCACTCAATATCCGAATGTTATTGGCGGCTTTTTCTGAAACAGTTACACTCATCTTGGATAATTATAAACTTTAAGCTGCAAAAGTACGCTTTGCATCGAATCGTTCCAATAATTGGTTTTCATTTTGCGCCATTTGATTGAAATCAGTTGTTTGTGTCATCCTATCGTGAAACTTTGACTTTGCAAGAATCCATTTTTTGTCCCTGATAATCATAATAGATTGAAATAAAGCTGATTAATTTAAAATCCATCCGTTCAGCCAGAACAATCATTTTTGAAGGAATCCTCGAATCGACGCATCATTTTAATGCAATTCAAGCGTTATCAACAGCAATGCAAGCAACATAGTTTAGAAATTAAGTAACTTGCAGCCGAAATACAAATTATGAACCTTTATTACAGAAAACGTCAGTGGAAATGGTTATTGTTTCTGGGAGCACTGATCATTTTTGCAGGAACCCTTTGGTACACCAATAGTTTGGTATCACGAATAGCCAACGATCAACGGCTGAACCTACGTATTTGGGCCGATGCCGTTAACCGTAAAGCTACCTTAGTAAAAACTACGGATGAGTTTTTTAGCCAGATCAAAGCCGAAGAACGTAGGAGAGTTGAACTGCTTGCCGAGGCATACAAACGTTTTATGGCTTCTGACCCCGAAACCGATTTAACTTTTTTCCTTGAAATGGTTGAGAAGAATAAAACCATCCCTGTTATTTTGGTAGATGAAAAAAAACGCATCTTGAATTCGACCAATGTAGATGAGGTGTTAACCAAGAAAGGCGTTTTAAAAGGCAGGGATTTGGCTGAATATATGGTATATAAGCCCATTCTGGTTCCAATTGTGAAGGGAAAATATAACTTTTTGTATTACAAAGATTCAAAGGTGTTAACCGAACTCCAGGAAGTACTTAATGACCTTAACACCTCGTTCATAAGCGAGGTAGTAAGCAATTCGGCCTCCGTACCAGTGCTTATTACTGACAGCACTTTAAGCAAAGTTATAAGTTCGGGCAACCTAGATGCTGAGCAATTGAAAGATCCAGTTTTTTTAAAGCATTTAACTGAAGACATGATGGGTGAGAATGAGCCCATCGAGATTAATCTTTCTGCGCACGGCAAATGTTATGTGTTGTATCGCAACTCATATTTAATGAAGCAGTTACAATATTACCCACTTATTCAGTTTGCCATTATTGGCATATTTTTAATGGTGTCGTACATGTTATTTAGCTATGCCCGAAAATCGGAGCAAGATCAGGTTTGGGTTGGGATGTCAAAAGAAACGGCGCATCAGTTGGGCACGCCCATGTCGTCGATGAATGGTTGGATGGAGCTGATGCGAATGGATGGTATTGATCATATTGCATTAAATGAGATTGAGAAAGATATAAAACGGCTCGAAACCATAACTGAACGATTCTCGAAAATAGGTTCCACGCCACAATTGGAACCCACTAATATTGTTACAGTCTTGTATGATTCAATAGATTATCTTCGTCCCCGGACGTCTAAAAAAGTTACCTATAGTCTTAATTTCTCCTCCAGAAAAGATGTAATCCTACCTTTAAATACTTACTTATTTGAATGGGTGATAGAAAATCTGGTAAAAAACGCGGTAGATGCCATGGGAGGAAACGGTACACTTAGCATTGATTTGATTGAGGATGACAAACATGTGATTCTTGATTTTACGGATACTGGCAAGGGTATTTCACGTGGGAACTTTAAATCGGTCTTTAAGCCAGGTTTTACAAGCAAAAAGCGGGGATGGGGCTTGGGATTGACGCTTACACGGCGTATTATTAAGAGTTATCATAGTGGTTCGGTGTTTGTTAAGGCTTCGCAACTGAATGTGGGTACTACTTTCCGTATCATCCTAAACAAATAGGTTATGGCCGGAATATATATTCATGTCCCTTTTTGCCGTGCAAAGTGTGTGTATTGTAATTTTTTTTCGGTTGCCACGCGAAAATTTCAAAGGGAGTTTGCAGATGCTTTGGTACAGGAGATTCGTTCTTGTGATAGCTATTATAAAGAGCAAGAGATACATACGTTATACTTTGGTGGTGGTACCCCGTCAATGCTCGATAAGCCCTATTTGAAATTGGTAATGGATGCCATTAGAAGCAATTTTGTTTTAAACAAACAGGCCGAAATTACCTTGGAAGCCAATCCAGATGATATTGATGAAGCGAATTTGACGTTTTGGAAATTATTGGGAATTAATCGTTTAAGTATTGGGGTGCAGTCTTTTGTTGAACGCGATTTAACCTACTTGGGCCGTAACCATTCTGCTGTAAGAGCCTATGAGGCCGTTAAATTGGCCAAGCAGTTGGAATTTAACAATTTGAGTATCGACTTAATATATGGCATCCCAAGTCAAACAATCGAGTCTTTGCAGCATAATCTGCAAACTTCTGTAGCTTTGGATATTACGCATATTTCGGCTTACGCTTTAACTGTTGAACCTAAAACAGCGCTCGACTTCCAAATTCGAAAAAAGAAACGCCCAGAAGTTGATGAAGAACTTTCTTATCAGCATTTTACAATGGTTCGGTCGATTTTGGCCATGTACGGATTTGAACAGTACGAAATCTCCAATTTTGCTAAAGATGGATCCTATTCAAAGCATAACACTGCGTATTGGCAAGGAATACCCTATGTAGGATTTGGTCCATCGGCACATTCATTTGATGGCTCGAGCAGGTTTTGGAATGTTGCTTCCTTAACTAAATACTTAGCAGCTTTAGAATCAGGTAATTTTGAAAAGGAGAGGGAAGTTTTAAGCCAACGCGATCAATACAACGAGTATGTGATGACGGGCTTACGAACCAAATGGGGATGCGATGCCAATAAAATACGAACGCAGTTTGGAAAAGATATTCACAGGTATTTTGAACGAATAGCAAATCCCATGCTTGGTTTTAAATTGGAATGTAAATCAACTATTTATACCGTTAAAGCAGAGGCTTTATTTTTGACGGATGGCATTGTTTCGCAACTGATGTTGCCAAATGAATGACGACAGGCTTTTTTTTTAGCGGCATATTTCGTTTTTTTGCACTGCAAACCGAACAAAGTTTATAACTTTATACTCGAAATTTTATAGAATATGCATATATACAGGTTTAGGGTTTCATCCGAAGGACTTGATGACTTCCTTAGAGAGATTGATATACAATCAAATGGGACTTTTCAGGACTTTTTTGACGCTTTAATCACGTTAACGGGTCTCGAGAAAGGGGCGAAAGGGATTTTTTATACCACTAACAATCGCTGGGTTAGGGTAGCCGAAATAGGTATCGAGCCTATAAAGGCAAAACCAAAAGGTATTTATGATGATGATGAGGATGATATTAGGGATGTGCATAGGCGTAATAAGATGCATTTTACCCATATGGGCATTGCAAAGCTGCGCGATTTTATGAGCGATCCTCACCAGCGTATTATTTTTGAGACCGAAACCTTTGAGTTTAGGCTCTTTTACATCGAACTATTTAAAATACTTACTGTTAACGGCGACATTAGCATGCCACGTTGCAATGTCTCACGCGGTGAATTGCCTACACGCCCCATAATAATCATCCCAGAACCCGAAGAGAAGCCTAAACGTAGGCCTACTGTTATCGAAGAACTTACCAAGCTAAAACCCCTTGATGAGGTTAGTGATGATGAAATTGAGGAAGATATCGAAGAACTAGAGGGTGATGAGACTTTTGGTAAGATTATTAAGGGCCAGCCAGCCGAACCAGCCGAACCCAAAAAACCCAAAAAACAGCGCGCCATTGAAATAGCCGAAGAATTTGGGCCTGAATTTGCTGATATGCTTGGCGATACTGAGGAAGAAGAGAATGAAGCTGAGGAAGAAACCGATGAGTATTATGGTGATTTTGATGAAGAAATGGGAGGCGGCTATCAAATAAAGGATGGTCGTGACGAAGAATATTATTGATTCCGCTAACTCATTGCAGTTCAAGTCCGTTTTACCATTTTTTGCAAACAAGCCCTTACATGGATGCTGACCCAAACTTTTTGGTTGTTGTAACTGGTCCTACAGCTGTTGGAAAAACAGCCCTAGCCATAAAGCTTGCGTCCAACTTTGGTACCGAAATTATCTCTGCCGATTCCCGACAGTTTTACAAGGAATTGAAAATTGGGACTGCCGTGCCAGAACCTTTTCAATTACAGACTATTAAACATCATTTTGTGCAAAATCTTAGTATTGAGAGCACTTTTAATGTGGCTGATTTTGAACAGCAAGCCTTAAAAGTTATTGAAGATTTGCATACACGACATCGGTATGTTGTAGTGGCTGGGGGCTCGGGATTATACATTGATGCACTGTGCAATGGAATTGATGACTTTCCGGATGCTGATCCAGAATTGAGGCAAAGCCTTAATGAGCAATATAAGCTGTTTGGTATTGATTATTTACGCGGGCAACTAAAGCTACTCGACCCCGATTATTACAAGGAAGTAGATTTAGCAAACCATAAACGGCTTTTAAGGGCGCTTGAAGTGTGCATAGGTGCTGGTAAACCATACTCAAGCATGCGAAAGAACGCTAAACGGCATAGGTCATTCAAAATCATTAAAATAGGTTTGAATTTGCCACGTCAGCTGCTATTTGAACGCATAGCTTTAAGGGTGAACCAAATGATGGCTGATGGATTGGAATCCGAAGCAAGAAGTCTCTATCACTTGCGTCACCTTAACGCACTTAATACGGTGGGCTATAAAGAGTTGTTTAGTTATTTTGATGGTGAAATTACACTCGATAGGGCCATTGAAGACATAAAAACCAATACCCGTCGCTATGCAAAGCGTCAACTAACATGGCTTGCCCGCGATTTTTCGATCAATTGGTATAGCCCCGACCAACTGGATGATATTCTGAACTTTGTAACTGCTGCAAGTGTTTAAGTTGCATAATTAATTACTTAATGTTAATGTTTTGAAACGACTTTTTATTGTCTTTGCTACGCACACCCTTTTTTGGTTAGGCTTTTTTGCCCTGGCTAGAATTGTGTACTTTGTGTATTTTGTTGATTTAGTTCGTATTAACAATATTGGCTTTGGTGAGCTATTAAAGGCATTCCCAAGTGCATTTAAGCTTGATTTGGCTACAACAGCGTATTTCTTGATGCCTACTTTCATTTTTATTATTTTATTGATATTTACTGGTTTAAGTATTTTTAGATACCTTATTCAATTGGTTAATTATCTTTTAGTTCTTGGCTATTCGTTAATAACCGTTGGCGAGTTAGGTCTTTATCCGGAATGGAAAACCAAGCTGACCTATAAGGCGCTACTATACTTGGCCAATCCTTCCGAAGTACTAAATTCAGTTTCTACCACCACCTCAGTCGTTTTGGGTTGTATTGCATTTTTTCTGGTTTTTGTTGGAGTCTTTGCTTATCATAAACTAGTTAGTAAGCTCTTAAAGTTTTCAAAACCAAAATGGTACTATTCTTTGGCTGTTTTTGTACTTATACCACCATTCTTAGTTTTGGCTGCAAGAGGAGGAATTCAGCAAATTCCAATCAATCAAAGCCAGTCGTACTTTTCAAAGCACGATTTATTGAACCAGGGAGCTGTAAATTCGGCGTTTAACTTGTATATCAGCATTTTTGAGAATAAGGAGTTTATGAACAAAAACCCTTTTGATTTTTATGATGTAAATGAAGCACGGCAAATTACCGATTCGCTATTTGAAGCCGAAAGCGATTCTACCCTTAAAATTTTGCAGCATCCAAAACCAAATATTGTGGTATTGATTCTTGAAAGCTGGTCAGCCGATTTAATTGAAACCTTGGGTGGAATGCCCGGAATAACACCTGAGTTTAGAAAACTGGAACAAGAAGGGATTTTGTTTACCCAGGCTTATTCAAGCGGAAAACGTTCTGAACAAGGGATGGGAGCCATCTTTAGCGGGTTTCCATCCACACCATTTACTTCTATAACGGTGCAGCCCGATAAGTTTGTAAAGTTGCCCTCGTTAACCAACGAATTGAAACGTGTTGGCTACCAAACATCTTTTTATTTTGGAGGCCAATTGATTTACGGAAATATGAAGGCGTTTATGGTTCACGCTGGTTTTGATCGAATTAAGGAAATATACGATTTTGAGCCTGGGCTATTACAAGGCAAGTTAGGCATACATGATGAGTTTACACTAAAGGAGCAACTTCAAGACCTTGAAAAAGAGCCCCAACCTTTTTTTTCATCCCTATTTACACTAAGTTCTCACTCACCCTACGACCAGCCCATGCGTGAAAAAGTTCAAGGTGGGAAAAACGAACATGAATACATAAACTCAGCATTTTACACCGATTGGTGCTTGGGCGAATACTTTCGTATGGCCAAAAAGACCGATTGGTACAAAAACACCTTGTTTGTTTTGGTAGCCGATCATAGCCATAACTCATACAATAATTGGCCAGTTAATTCCTTTGAATACAATCGAATACCAATTCTTATATGTGGGGGGGCGCTTAATAAGGAGTTTTATGGGTTGAAGTTTGAGCAACTCGTTTCACAAACTGACTTAGCTTCCACTTTACTAGCTCAATTGGAAATGAAATACGACGCGTTTTATTACAGCCGAAATCTGTTTAAAAGAAATTACAAACCGTTTTCGTACTTTACATTTGACTATGGTATAGGCTATAAAACCCCTGAAGGAAGCTTTATTTGGGGAACCACTTACCAACAACCTGCTATTGAAGGATTTGATGCACAGCAAGCGCAGCAAGCCGAAAAAGAGGCCAAATCATTCTTGCAAACCATTTTTCAAGCATACTTAAATTACTAATTGCCAATTATTAAGCGATTAGTTTTAAACCCTAGGTCTTCGAGCATCTGCGCCGTTTCATTGCATTCATTTGTTAAGCTAACCAAGTAATGATGAGGCTCAAGCCTTTGCGGATAAAGATTCCGGATTGTTTCGAACGATTTAAGGTCTTTCCGTAATAAGTCGTTGTCTGTTTGTATGTTATACGTTCTTAAGATAGCCGTTTTAGCAGTAGCTTCTGCTGACAAACCTGTATTATCAATGTTAAGGATGATGGGTTGAATGGTATGGATGGCTTCAGGATACCAATCAGGAAAAGGAATTTTGAAGTATTGGAAGAGCGATTTTAATATCATTGCTGAGCCATTGGCCTTACCATCAACAGAATAGCCTGCAATGTGCGGTGTTGCAAGAAAGGCTGATGAAACCAAAGTTTCGGAAACCAAAGGCTCATTAGCCATTACATCAATAATATAATCGAATTCGGGATTTGCTTTTTTGTATTCTAGTAGCGCATCTTCATCCATAATCTCACCCCTTGATGTATTGATGAGCAACTTTGTCTTTTTATTCTTACCAAAGCAAGCTTTATCAAAGAATCGAAGTGTTGGGTACTGTCCGAATTCGGTCAAAGGAACATGTAAAGTAAGTATATCCGAATTTTGTAACAATTCATCAAGTGATTGTAAGTTTACATGTAAACCTGTTCGGGATAATGGCGGATCGTTTACTAAAACCTGCATTTTAAGCGATTTAGCGGTTTTTGTCACCTTTGAGCCAACATTCCCATGACCAATCACACCAAGTGTCAAGCCATGGAGCGGTATATTTTTTTGAAAGGAATAATAGGCTAATGCCGATGCAACATATTGATTAACAGAATTTGAGTTACAACCGGGTGCATTAGCTACCTGAATCCCATTTTGTAAACAGTAGCCCAAATCTATATGATCGGTGCCAATAGTGGCGGTGCCAATAAATTGGATTGAAGTCCCCGAAAGCAATTCTTCATTGCACTGGGTACGCGTCCTTACCAAAAGTGCATCACAGTTTTGTAAATTCTGCCGGCTTATTTGGTGTCCGGGAATGTACACAGCCTCAGCATAATTGCCTAAGATACTCTTAATATAAGGTATTTTATCATCAGCTACAATTCTCATGTTACAAAGGTACTGAACAAAAATGAGATGCTTTAGACTAAAAAATTGAAACCTTGGTAATTATGTATGGTCAATTATTTAAGAACCACCACAAGAAACGATTCTGTGAAAGTGCTCAACCCTATTAACAATACAGAAATAGATGTAAGATTACAAAGAATAAAAAAAACAACCCTCTTAAAAAGAGGGTTTTATGAGCGGGAAACGGGATTCGAACCCGCGACCTAAAGCTTGGGAAGCTTTCGCTCTGCCAACTGAGCTATTCCCGCAAACAGGAAGGCAAAGGTAGAAAAACAGTTTTATTTTGGCAAGTTTGCACCCAATCAATTAAAGCATTATTTTTACAGTTCAATTATAAGTTGATTACATGGATTATCAAGCGGCACGAGACTATATAACGGAACAGTTGCGCACAGGTTTAAAACCTCAGCTAACTTACCATTCTATCGAACATACCATCGATGTGTATGAATCGGCCATGCGGATAGTGCGAGGCGAAGCCTTAGATGAACATCAAATCGTGTTATTAAAGACAGCCACACTTATGCACGATTCAGGTATGCTTGTTACGTATCAAGGCCACGAACAAGCCGCTGTGGACCTTTGTGCGCTTTGGCTTCCAAAATATGGCTACAGCCTTGCTGATATTAACCAAATTGCGGAGATGATTCTAGCAACAAGGCTACCCCAAAAAGCAACTTCTAAACTTGAACAAATTATTTGCGATGCCGACCTCGATTATTTAGGCCGTGATGATTTTCACATGATTGCACATCGTTTACGGTATGAATGGAATACGTTGAAGATTAAACAAACCAGTTTACGGGAGTGGTATTTGCTTCAAATCGCATTTTTAGAAAACCACACATACTTTACCAAAATTGCCCAAGATACCCGTAACGATGGTAAACAGGAAAACCTCAGGCAAATTAAAGAGATTTGCTTACTGCACGGATAGTTACGAATTCATTTATTTAACATATACGCACTATTTTACCATTTGTAGAATATATTAGGTTCAGGTTGAATAGGTTTCGTATAAAGAAACCATATTTATTCATATTCTTTGTTGCCATTGTAACAAGGACTGCTGCGGTTTTTTTCTCGGGAGGCTACCTTCAGCCTGCAGAGCATTTTTCCATAATTGAAAAAGCTGCTCCTGTAGCCAATTTGGGAATAACACATATTATTGAAATGGTATCCTTGGAAGATGGTTGGTTTATAGCATTGCATGCATTGGTTTTTAAAGGATTAGAAACCCTAAACATCCATAAACCCGAAATTGCCACTACAGTCATTCGCTTGATGATGGCTTTACTTTCGTTCCATACGATAATTGCTGGCTATAAGATGGTTAACCAGCTTTATAATCAGCGTATAGCGGCTTTTACCGGCATACTTTTAGCTGGTTTTTGGTTTATTCCTTGGCTAAGTGTGCGAAATATGGCATTAATGGCCGCAGTTCCTTTGTTTATGACGGCCCTTTATTTCTTGAACCTTCACTTGCGTAAGCCTAACTATATTTTGCCGTTTTTAACTGGTATTCTTTGTACAATTGGTTTTCTTTTAGCTTATGACACATGGATTATTGTTGCCTTGCTATTTTTAACCTTGTTGTTTTCAGCCAAATACATTACAGCATTAGTCTTTATTACAGCATTCGCGTTATCCCATCTTTCGGTTCAAGTTCCCTTCGACCTAGTTAATAAAGTTGAACCATTAACAGCTGTTAGTACGTATTTTCAGGTATTTTTCAAATCGTTGGCAGTGTATCCTGTCTGGTATTTGGTGTATTTATTGCCTTTTGTAGTGATGATTCCCCCAGTATCGGTATTTCTGTTTCGGGGACTGGCTACTTCGTTTAAGCAACTGTATTTTATTACGATACCAACGATCTTCACATTAATTAGTAGTATTTTTTTTGGAGAATCAGCAGTTGGTTTGATGTTATTTACCCTTCCATTTATTATTGTTGCCGGAAGTTCGGGCTGGGTGTTATTTATAGAAAAGTCTGTTTTTTGGGCACGGCATAATTCTGGATATTACTTGGTTTTATTGTGTTTTTGGAGCCTTAACTTTTTTTTGTTGCCCTTTGCATCAACACTTTACGCTCGAGAAACCGAAATTGAGGCTATGCAGTTTTTAAGCAGATATGAACCCGTAAATAGTTTTGTGTCCGAACAATCAGGTAACGAGCAAGTTGTTAGGATGCCGCATTTTTACTTAAACCAACAATGTGCTGAAATTCTTGTCAATCAAGATTTTCCACCAGACAGCCTAAAAGTTTGGCTTCGGAGCAATCCGGAACAAGATCCTCAGTTTATCTTATTTTACGGCGAAAGAAACCTTAAAGATCGAATTGAGGCTATTTATCCCGTATTACCAAATATTAGCTATGTTACGTCCCTAGAGTCTGGAATAACTGAAAGTTTTATAAAGTTACTTTTCAAGGATTTTCCGGCCGAAACCATTGTAGTTTACCGTAATAATTATTATATACAAAGCCCTGTTAATTAATCCTATGGATGCCATTTTAGCCAAAGCGCGAATTATGGAGCTCACCGAAGAGCTTAATCAGCATAATTACAATTATTATGTTTTGGATAATCCGGAAATTTCAGATTATCAATTCGATAGGATGCTTGAAGAGTTAAGTCAGCTCGAAAAGGAGTTTCCACAGTTTATTATGCCAGCATCGCCCACACAACGAGTTGGTGGCCAAGTTACTAAAAACTTCACAAGTGCTGCTCACAAGTATCCAATGTTGTCGCTTTCAAATTCGTATTCATCGGCAGAGATAATTGAATTTTGCAATCGTGTTGTAAAATTAGTAGGGTATGAGCCTGAATATGTATGTGAATTAAAATACGATGGACTTTCGATAAGCTTAACCTATATTGATGGCCTATTAGTTAGGGCTTTAACCCGTGGCGATGGTGAGGAGGGCGATGATGTTACCACCAATATAAAAACCATAAAAAGTATTCCGTTAAAGCTTTATGGTGATTTCCCTGCAGAATTTGAAATTAGGGGCGAGGTATTTATGCCTCATTCGGCCTTTGAACGCTTGAACCTAGAACGCGAAGAAAGCGGCGATACACCTTTTGCAAATCCACGCAATGCGGCCTCAGGAAGCCTTAAGATGCAAGATTCTGCAGAGGTGGCAAAACGAGGGCTCGATTGCTATTTGTATAACTTAGCAGGTGCTAATTTACCATTTGCAAATCATTACGAGAATTTGGTTGCGGCACGCAATTGGGGCTTTAATGTGCCCAACTACATGGCCCGATGTGGCAGTTTTACTGAAATTATTGATTTTATTGCATCCTGGGATACAGCCCGCTATGAACTGCCATTTGATATTGATGGAATCGTTATTAAGGTCAATAGCCTTGAGCTGCAAGAGGAGTTGGGTTTTACGGCAAAATCGCCGCGTTGGGCTATTGCCTATAAGTTTAAAGCAGAGCAGGTTAGTACACGTTTAAACGACATTGTTTACCAAGTTGGCCGCACTGGCGCCGTAACACCCGTAGCCGAACTCGAACCCATTCTATTGGCCGGCTCCACTGTAAAAAGGGCTTCTTTGCATAATGCAAGCATTATAGCACAATTAGATGTACGCATAGGCGATAGGGTTTTTGTGGAAAAAGGCGGGGAAATTATTCCTAAAATAGTTGCCGTGGATTATGATTTCAGGCAACCGGATTTTTTACCAACCGTTTTTATCGAAACTTGTCCCGAATGTGGCACTAAACTGGTCAGGACCGATGGAGAGGCAGCCTATTATTGTCCCAACGACGACGCTTGTTCACCACAGATAAAAGGAAAACTTGAGCACTTCATTAGTCGGAAAGCTATGAATATTGATAGTTTGGGCGAAGGCAAGGTTGAAGTACTTTTCGATAATGGATTGGTAAAAACCATCGCTGATTTCTATTCGCTTTCTCAATCGCAACTTATTGGTCTCGAAAAGGTTTATAATTCAACCGATGGTAAGGAGAGGAAGATTGGCTTTCGGGAGAAAACCGTTGAAAACATACTAAAAGGCATCGAAAATTCAAAAAGTGTCCCTTTTCCCAGGGTGTTATATGCCTTAGGAATACGCTATGTGGGAGAAACCGTTGCCAAAAAACTCGCTTTACATTACAAAAGTATCCATAGTTTAATGGAAGCAAGTTATGAGCAATTGATTTTGGTTGATGAAATAGGGGAGAAGATAGCTTCGAGTATTTTGAAGTATTTTGATGATACGAAGCATCATGAATTACTAAAAAAGCTTGAAGAGGCTGGTTTACAATTAACGATGGCAAATCACAGTTCAACGTTAAGTTCAAAACGGCTTTTAGGCAAATCGTTTGTTGTAAGTGGTGTATTTAATAACTATGAACGCGAGGAACTTAAACAATTAATAGAAAGCCACGGTGGCAAGGTGCAAAGCAGCATATCATCAAAAACAGATTTTTTGGTGGCTGGCCAAAACATGGGGCCTGCTAAACTTGAAAAAGCTCAATCCTTGGGAACAAAAATTATTACTGAAGATGATTTTAATGCCCTGATTATTGATTAATAATCAATAAATTGTAGGTTTAGGAACCGTAAATTTAAATGTTGATCCAACTCCAACAACGCTTTGTACAGTAAGCTGTCCTCCATTACGTTTTACGAATTCTTGGCATAATATTAATCCTAAGCCAGTTCCTTTTTCGTTATTTGTTCCCAAGCGCGATTGCGAAACGCCTAAATTAAACAAGTTGTCCATAACCTCCTTGTCCATACCTAAGCCGGTATCACTTACCTGAATCTCATAAAAATCGTCAAGTGAAAGTACCCGCACTTCTATTATCCCATCAGCATTTGAGAATTTAATGGCATTCATCAGAAGGTTTCTAATCACTGTCCTGAACATGTTTTCATCAAAATAGGCCTCAAATTCATCCGAAATATTAGGTATTATCCTTATTCTTTTTTCGGTTGCCAAGGTGCTGGCTTTTCCTAGTTCGTCAAAAATAATGGCAGATAGATCTTTATTTTCAGGATTGTAAGCTATTTTCCCAGTTTGGCTCCGCGACCAGGTAAGGAGGTTTTCTAGGAGGTTATAGGCAGAATTACTTGCGTCGTTTATTATTTTTAAATATTGCTGTTTTTGTTCATCGCTAAAATCATCGAACTCGGTTAAGAGCAATTCGCTAAAGCCCATAACAACGCCCAAGGGATTTTTTAAATCATGCCCAATTATTGAAAAGAATTTGTCCTTGGTTGTATTCAAGGTTTCTAAATCCACATTATTTAGAAGTAGTTGCTCCTTTTGATCAAGTATTTCTTGATTTTGTTCCCTAATTTTGAGTGTACGCTCTTCTACCAAAATTTCCAATAGTTTGTTTTTGTTTTTCATTCGCTTAATCCATAGGTTTATCAAAAACCAACTAAGCAAGAAAAGACATATCGCAGCAATAATAATAAACCAAAATGTTTTATAAAATGGTGGGATAACCTCTACGGAAATTACCAATGGTACTGGCACTTGACCAAAATGGTGGTTATAAGCTGTAATAATTAATGTAAAGTTTTTAGATGGTAAGCTGTTAAATGTAATCTTACGTTCATTTCCAAGATCTATCCATTGATCATCAATACCTTTAAGTTTGTATTTGTAATTTATTTGTTGTGTGTGGACAAGTGAAGTTGCAGCAAATTCAATAGTTACGAATACATCTTTGTGGCTAAACTTGAACCTATGATCTTTTTGATAGGGGTTAAAATTGTGGATGTGTTTATTATTAATATAAATATTTGTAAGCGCAATTGTTGATTTTAATGTCTGATTACGCATATCGCTCGGGTCGAACCATGTAAATCCATTTACACCACCAAAGAATAACTCATAATTAGGAGATGAGAAATAGGAAGATGTATTAAACTCATTTGCCTGCAAGCCATTGGTTTTGTCATAGTTTATACAGGATATTTCACTAGGATTGAAACAACTGATTCCTTTATTCGTTGATAACCATAAATTACCTCTTTCATCCGGTAATATTGAATAAATTACATTGTTGGGTAACCCATTCTCTGTAGTATAAATTGATAATTTTTGATTCGTCCGGTTGTATTTATACAGTCCAGAGCCAGTTCCAACCCATAAATAAGGCTTTTGTTCGTACATGCAGAGTATATAATCCTTGGCAAAAGTTACTTCTGGGTCTTCTGGATTTGGATGATACGTAAAAACCTCTGTTTTAGGATTAAAACTTACCACTTTGCCGACCGATGTCCCAATCCATAGTAAACCTTGACTATCCTTTAATAAACTTTTAATATCTCCTGGGGGGAGTTGATTCGAGTTGAGTCCCTGGTTTTTATAATACTTGGCTTTTTTTGATTGGGGATTATAGTGTATCAAACCGTTAGCGACCCCTAGCCATATCGAATTGGCTGAATCGCATAAAAGGCTGAATACATAGCCCGTAAGTAAAGTTTGTTGGCTAAGCCGATTGCTTGTTTTTGAAAAACTGTACAAACTATTTAAGGGTTCTTCGCAACCTATCCATAAAATGTTCGGGTCAGCTGGATCGGGCTTTATACAATAAATAATATGTGTAGAATCTAATATGGATATTTCGTTCGTTATACGGTTCAATTTATTAAGCCCGGGGTATCCTCCAAAATATATAAAGTCTTTATCAGCGTATAAACACCTGACGCTTTTCATAGTCATCATGTTTAAATTATTGGTGGTTTCGTACTTATTAATAACTACATCCCCAACTTTCGATAAAAATCTAGTAGGTGTGTGCTGTTGCCTCAAGGTATGAAACGGATTACTTACTTTTGGAACCATAAATAATCCATTTCCTGAAGAACCAATCCAAATATTCGCGTACTTATCTTTAAAAAAACATATTACCCCTGCTTTATTTACAATATTTGACCCTGCTTGCTCAATATAGTGCTGAGTTAGTATTTTTTGATTTGTGTTAAATTCAAATATG
The DNA here is from genome assembly GCA_964552325.1 of uncultured Bacteroidales bacterium. Lineage (GTDB taxonomy): Bacteria > Bacteroidota > Bacteroidia > Bacteroidales > TTA-H9 > CAZKCK01. The sequence continues at coordinate 20,318 of CAZKHA010000011.1, read as the reverse complement.
CCATGCCTAATCGAACCTATCAACATAGTTGTATCATCAACTTCCATAAACGACCGCGATGGAAAGTAGTTGTGTAAAACGGTAGCGCTAGGATTGACAAATGGCGCCGAAATATGATAGAATCCCCATGCGTTTGATGATGCCCACAACCCTGATTTTGAATCTTCATAGAGCTGGCCTATTTCAAAACCTGAGTCGATAGTGCTGTTTTTTATAATTACCTGTTTAGCTGCATCAATTTGAATAATGTTTCCAGTAGATCCCCCAATTATTATCCTGCCAGTTTTTGAGAATAAAAAGTCCTTAGGTACAGTAGGTATTTGGCCATTGGGCGTGCTTAACTTTATACTTACCAACCGTTTAGTTTGGGGGTTGTAACAGTTTATATGTGAATCATACGTAAAACTAAACCAGATATTTCCTTCTTCATCAGCTACCAGCTTATTTACCGAATTAGTTGAATTGCTAGGCGATTTAAACGTAAAATGATCGATAAAGCCTGTTTCGAGAAACAAGCAGTTTAAACCATTGTTGGTAGCTATCCAGAGTTTATTGCCACCTGCATATGCTAAGCTGTTGATTTGGTTGCCTGACAATACCTTACCTTTGGTGCCGATGCTGGTTATAGTTGTAAACGAGTAACCATCAAATCGGTTAAGGCCATCATTGGTACCTATCCACAAGAAACCAAGGCTATCTTGTTCAATACAGTTTATAAAATCGGCTGAAAGACCATCGTCACTCGAAAAACGTTCAAAATCGAGTATATTACTTTGGCTAAGGCTTATTGATGTCAGGCCAAAAAATAAAAAACCAATAGTTAATATGTTGTATATGAGTCTCATATTAAATACTAAACCTTTTTTTTAAGCAAACAATTGCAAATACAAAGATATGCTTTTAAATGAGAAACGATAAAGGATAAAAAAAACCGCTCGAAAGCGGCTTTTATGTTTAGTCTTGAAGGGGTGCTACTATTTCGATGAGTTCGGGTAGGTCCATTCCTATTTTTTTGAGGTGCTCTATTTTGGGTACACCATTTTTGGTCCAACCGCGCCGTTGATACACGGCATCCAATAGTTTTTCGTATTGGTTTTCACGGTGTTTACGCGTTATGGCAACTTTTTCGGCTGTAGATTTTCCTGTTGGGTCAACGCCAATTAATTCAAGCATTTGTTTGTCGTATCGTTCAGCCCTCGATTCATACTCCTCAATGGTAACTGGCCCTGCAGCCCTATAGGGTTGGGCATCGTGTTTGCGAAGCCCAAAACCACGGCGAATGTTAAAGATACGCTGGAAGTTATATACCCGTTCTGATTGCCTAATCATTTCGTGCTTGTCGATGTTGTTACCGGTTACGCCATTATAAACAGTAACATAATTATCAACGTGTTCTGGTATTTTGGCTGGTTCATCAGTAAATTTGTTATCGGCTGGAGTTACATCATTCCAAACTATTTTGCACAAGCCCATCAGCCCAAACCAGGTCCTGAACATCGGGAAATAATGCAGTGCTTCGGCTTTGTCTTCAAAGGTAGGTATTTGGTTGTTAACCATATCCATAAAAATAAGCCAAGCTTCATCATGTTGAGGGCCTTTATTGGTCATGGCATACCCACCCTGTTGGGCAAGCGATTCTTTTGAAACGTATTGAGAATATTCCAATCCTTTGTTTTCCATTCCAATATCATTCAAGAAATTAGGATCAGCTCCATGTTCTTTCACAAAAATTTCCTTTAGCCTCCTAACTCCTAAGCCAGCAAGTTTTCCAAAGCCTTCGCCGCGAGCTAGTTGGTGTAAAAGTTCCAGAGAATCGTTTACATTGCCAAAATGCAAATCTAACCCGCCCGTAATTTCCTTATTTATTACACCATTCTCGTAGCATTCCATCAAAAAGGCAACGATGGTTCCCCAGGTAATGGTGCAAATGCCATAGGTATCACAATAAAAGTTGGCTTCGATAATGGCATCATAATCAAAGATTCCTAAATTGGATCCCAAGCCGGCTGCGGTTTCATATTCGGGGCCATCCACAATTACTTTGGTATCTTTATATGGACCTGTTTTAGGGATAAAGTCATCCACTCCCTTAGCGCATTGCATGGCACATCCAATCCAGCAAGCGTCGTTTATGCCCAGGGTAAAGTATTTGTCCCTTAATAAATCGCTATGTATTTTGATGGCGTCTTTATGGCTTCCATATTTAAAGTTATGCGTTGGCAAAAGGTCGTAGTCGCTCATTACATTCACAATATTGGCCGTACCTTTTTTGCGCATTTGGTTTTGTTTGTCGTCTAATTCAACCATTTCTTTGGTATAGCGCCTGCCGCGTTCCATAATTGGTTCAAGATTAGAAACATTGTTAAGGTTACCCCCTACGCCAGGGATACGAGCTACAATGGCTTTAATCTTTTTATCGCGCATCACAGTACCAATGCCACCTCTTCCGGCTTGTTTTAAGCGGACTTTTTTGCGTTTTATATCCCAAAAGGTGAAATTTACCATACCGATTAAAGAGTGTTCGGCAGCAGCCCCCGTTGAAACAATACCTATGTTCTTTGAATCTTTTTCATCTTCAGCAAAATACTCAGTGAGTTCTTCGCCTAAAATATGCGAATCGACCGAAAAACCGGGGTCTTCGTAAATCTCAATTTTATGGTTAACACCATCAATGTAAATTATCACATCCTTACCTGCTTTGCCTTGAAGCTCAAGTGCATCAAAACCAGCAAATTTCATGAATGGCCCAAAGTATCCACCCACATTTGAATCCATGATAGAATTGGTTTGCGGCGAAATAGAAACCAATAGCGATTTTCCGGCCCCTGAGTACTGCGTGATGCCGCCTACTGGACCAGGTGAAATAATAATCTCATTCTCAGGGTCATTCCATTTTGTATCAGGTTTGGTGGCATCCCAAAGCAAGCGCAATCCAAATCCTTTGCCCCCAATAAATTTCTCTTTCATGAAGGCAGAAACAGGCTTTTCAGAAATTTGATGATCGCCTACGTTAATGTACAAAGTGCGGTTGTTATAGCCCCTTTCAATAGGGTGCCATTGGTAGCTGTATGCCTTTAACAGCTTGTTAGCTAGATTAAATTTGGTGTGGTTCATATGGGTATATCGATTGGGTGAAGTCAATTTCTGGAACATACAAAATTAGAAATTGTTTTCGATATACCTATCAAGGCAGCTAATGTTAATTGATAGGACTATTGTCGTCCCCCTTAAGGATTAGCCTAAGCGAACTATTCTTGGTCAAGTAGTTCCAAGCCCAGTTAATGAAAATAATAAGCTTGTTGCGTACACTTAAAATCAGCATCAAGTGCAAAAACATCCATACAACCCAAGCAAAGTATCCCTTAAAGCTTACAAATGGCAAGTCTATAACAGCTTTGTTGCGTCCAATGGTAGCCATCGAACCAAGGTCTTTGTATTCATAATCTTTTAATTTGCCACCTACCAGCATACTTTTGAGGTTTTTGGCCAAATTTCGCCCTTGGTTTATGGCAACATTGGCCAATTGAGGGTGGCCATTTGGATATTTGGGGGTAGGCATGCTGGCAATATCGCCAATGGCAAAAATATGACTGTAACCCACTACTTTATTTTGTCTATCTACTAAATAGCGTTTGCTTTTGAGTATGATTTGTTCATCTAAGCCAGCTAAAATATTGCCAGTAACCCCAGCCGCCCATATCAAGTTGTTGCTCTTTATGGTAGAACCATCTGTCAAGGTTATGGTATGCCCATCATAATTACTCACATAAACTCCTGTTCGCAACACCACACCTAAATTTCTAAGGTATTCGGCAGAGGCTTTTTTGGCCATTGAGCTCATGTTGTTTAAAGTATTGGGGCTGCCTTCGAGTAAGATGATTTGAAGCCGGGTAAAATCTATCCGGGGATAATCCTTTGGCAGGATATCGCGCTTAATTTCGGCAAAAGCTCCCGAAAGCTCCACGCCTGTTGGTCCACCGCCAACTATCACTATGTTGAACAAGGCCTCTTTATCTTCATTGGTTGAATATAAAATCTTTTCAAAATTTTCGAGTATCGAGTTTCGGATGGTGATGGCCTGGTGGGTGCTTTTAAGCGTGAATGCGTTTTTTTGAATGCTTTGGTTGCCGAAGAAATTGGTGCGACAACCTGTGGCAATAACTAAATAATCAAACCCAAATTCACCAACATTGGTCATCAAGATGTTATTAATTGGGTCAACACTTAGCACTTCGGCCATACGAATCCTAACATCCTTGCGATTTTGAAAAATCTTGCGCAACGGAAACGAGATACTTGAGGGTTCGATTTGTGAGGTGGCTACTTGGTAAAAAAGTGGTTGGAATTGATGGTGGTTGAGTTTGTCAATCAATATAATGTCGAAAAGGTTTTCATCAACTTTATGTAGAAATTGAAGGCCGGCAAATCCACCTCCAATCACTATAAGCCTAGGTTTGTTCATTGTTCGATGCTTTATCAAGGCTTAGTAACTATTGGCAACTCTAAAAGTTCAATCAATACGAGAATAAGTACGAAATATCTAGTCGAGGCGTGTTTGACCGTTTTAAAATGAAAGCAATTCATAAAAAAAGCAACTCTGTAAAGAAGCACAATTATAAAACTGTGAATTGTGTTAAATCTCTTCCATACAGCATCTAATACCAATTGATTTTAGATTGATTTATAAACCAAAACAGTATTACTTCCTACTTCTAGCCCATTTCCACTATCCACTAACCACTAATTCTCCCAATTCCCAAATTAGTGTTACTTTAGCGCATTAAAATTTAACCTATGGATACCAATAGTAAAGTATTTGAAACCCTGAAGGAAAAGGGAAAACCCATGCGCGCTGGCGAAATAGCCGAAACCACTGGCATCGATAAGAAAGATGTTGAAAAAGCTATTAAAGCCCTGGTGAAGGAAGAAAAAATCCATTCGCCCATCCGTTGCTTCTATGGCATAAAATAGTTTGCCCAAACTATGTTCTAAGCCATTTTAGGAATATTTTTCCTAAAATGGCTTTTTTATTTTATTTCATGCTATATTTGTACGTCAAATCTAACCAATAATGTCATGAAACGTAAACTTTTGTTTGTAGCAATTTTGCTTACCTTAGCTTTTAATGGGTTTTCTCAAACAACCTATTCCCGCATTCTTGATTCGGCCCAGGTTTATTCTGCTGTAAGTGATGCCAATAACAATATTTATTTGGCAGGACAGGGATTTGAATATTCCAACTATTATAATGGGATGCTCATTACGTGTTTAACCCCAAATGCAAACATTATCTGGGCGAAAAAATTCGGCATTTCTTATACCGATTATGCAAATGCCATTGTTAGTAAGGCGGATACACTTTTTGTGGCGGGAACATCGTATAATCCAAGTTTAGGATATAGCAGCTTTTGTTGCATTAAAATGAATTTAAATGGCGACACCTTATGGAGCCGTAGTATTGATTTTGGTCCAGAAAGTGTTGCCAGTTCAGCTTATTATTGTGAGGATAATGGCTTTCTGGTAACGGGTTGGGCTAATTCTTTGGGCGAAATTGGAGTTGCCAAGCTTACTGCCAATGGTGATTTGGTTTGGGCAAAAACCTATATGAATGACGACCTAAGCGCTAATCCCCGTTCCATTAAGCAATTGGATAATGGAAACATTGTTATTGTGGGCGATTTTTCTAATTTCAACGGTTTTAGCCTAACGCTCGACTCCAATGGTAATACTGGTGTAGCAAAGCAATATAGCTTAACCAATGCTGCGGCCCTTCGCATTAATGATTTTATCCCAAATAGCGATGGAATGGTTCTATACTTTACAGCTCTACGAACTTACCTTGCGCAGATAGATGTGGAAGGGAATCCAGTTTGGGCTGTTGGCGAGGACAGGGGAAATTTTATTTGGCCCATGGACGAAGAAAGGGCATCTCCTAAGTTGATCAAAACCAATGATAATGGTTATATTTTTGTTAACCCAGGTGATTGGTCTTATAGCCCTAATAGTATTGCTTATAAAACAGATTCCATTGGACATATTGAGTGGGCAACTTATTTAGATATGCCTCTGCAAGGTATTTTTCCCATGAACGATGGTGGCTACCTTGCTTATGGTAATGGGCCAATTATTGGTGTCAAATCTACCAAAATTAATGAGCCTCAAATCGGGCTGGTAAAAATTGATTCTACGGGTTATTCTGATAGTTGTTCATATCCAATTAACTTTACGGAGTCTTCTATTGAATTGGTAGTTTCTGATGTTACGATAACGGAATCATATTCTGGTACACTCGTTTTTAAACACCTTGAAGTTACCGATGTAAATCTATTAAAGCGATCCGGTTGTGTTGATTTTATAGGCGGCATTGGTGAAACCAATCCAATCCAATTCCAACTCATTGCCTCACCAAATCCCACATCGGGGCAATTTGAGCTGAGTTTTTCTGATAACCAAAACCATAAGGTAATCAGCTTGGAAGTGCTAAATGCCTTGGGCGAAGTGGTTTATCAATCTTTTAACTCATTTTCTTCAACCCTATCAATTGACTTGGGCCATCAAGCCAGAGGCATTTATTTGATGAAAGCATATGCAAACGATAAGGTATTTGTTGCGAAGGTTTTAGTTATTGATTGATGGAGAGTTAACACATTAAAATCTTGACCAAAGTATTTTTTATCCCCTGATTTTGAGCATCGGTCCAAGTTTTTCGACGTTAGATTGACAGAAAGGACTACTTTTGCACCTACGTTAAAAACCAAATCAAACGAAATGGATCCAAAAAAATCCGGATTTAATTCCAAACTCGTTCATGCTGGTAGCATTGACGATGCATGGGGAAGCGCTGTTACCCCAATTTACCAAACATCCACATTTAAGTTTAAGAATGCCGACCACGGCGCACGTTGCTTTTCAGGCGAAGAAAATGGTTTCATATATACCCGTTTAGGGAATCCAACCACCCTCGACCTTGAACAAACCGTGGCTCTTCTCGAAAACGGTTTTGGTGGCTTGGCAACCTCATCCGGAATGGGTGCCGTTACAACGGTTTACATGGCCTGTTTAGGAGCGGGCATGCACATGGTAGGGCATAATGCAGTTTATGGCCCTTCACGCGTGGTGGCCGAAGGACTGTTTGCAAAATTTGGCGTTGAAAGCACTTGGGTTGATACATCTGATCTACAGAATGTAATTGATGCCGTAAAACCAAACACCAAACTTATTTACCTCGAAACACCAGCAAACCCAACCATGGGAATCAGTGATATTGAGGCAATTAGCAATTTTGCACATTCAAAAGGAATTATCGTTTGCGTTGATAACACATTTTGCAGTCCTTACCTACAACGTCCACTCGATTTAGGTGCCGATATCGTTCTGCATTCAATGACCAAGTTTATCAATGGCCATGCTGATATTGTAGGTGGTATTATTGTGGCCAAAACCGAAGAAAATTTCAAAAAATTGAAACCCGTAATGACCAATATGGGTTGTAATATAGATCCTCACCAAGCTTGGTTGGCACGCCGGGGATTAAAAACCCTTGCCATACGCATGGATAGGGCACAAGAAAACTCGATAAAGGTTGCTGAATACCTCGAAAACCATCCTAAAGTTGAATGGGTTAAATATCCGGGTTTAAAATCACACCCCCAATATGAACTGGCTAAGAAACAGATGGATGGGCCTGGTGCTATGATCAGTTTTGAGGTAAAAGGTGGATTAACTGCCGGAAAAGTAGTGATGAACAATGTTCATTTGGCACTTTTAGCAGTATCCTTGGGCGGTATCGAAACCTTGATTCAGCATCCAGCCTCCATGACACATTCAAAAATGGACAAGGAAAGTAGATTGAAAGCTGGTATAACCGAGGGACTTATACGCCTTTCGGTAGGTATTGAGGATGTTGAAGATATAATTGCGGATTTAGAACAAGCGCTGGCTTTAATATAACCTATCGTCGAATTTATTAGTTGGGTTGCGACATTCATTTGTTTGCAACCCATTTTTTTTTACTTTTATAGCCTTAAATTAATTTGTAATGCGGTCGTTTTTATTCGGGATTAAGTTTGGCTTACTTTTGTTATTAATTGCTTTTCAACCAATTTATGCTCAAAAAAAAGTGGCCTTGGTGCTAAGCGGTGGTGGTGCAAAAGGTGTTTGCCATATTGGCCTAATTAAGGCATTAGAAGAGAGAAACATACCCATCGATTACGTTGCAGGTACTTCGATGGGAGCAATTATAGCCGGCTTTTATGCTGCAGGGTACACCACTGCGCAAATGGAGCAAATAGTTGAATCGCCCGAATTCCAACGCTGGGCCGATGGTGAACTGGCCAATGAATTTGTTCATTTCTACCAAAACGAGGAACCCAATAGTTCATGGTTTAAGATAGGAGTTGATTACAAGAAATCCATTACACCAAAAATCCCCACAAACATTATTGCACCTTATGAAATGGATTTTCAATTTCTTGAGTTTTTTTCGGATGCAAGCGCAGCCGCAGGATACAATTTTGATAGTTTATTTGTTCCCTTTCGATGTGTCTCAAGCGATATTGCTGCCCAAACTCAGTTTGTTCCAACTAAGGGCGACCTCGGCAACGCCATCCGTGCTTCAATGACATTTCCTTTTTATTTTCAGCCCATTAAGATTGATGGAAGATTGCTTTTTGATGGCGGGATGTACAATAATTTCCCCATTGATGTAGCTATCCGCGATTTTAAGCCCGATATTATTATTGGCTGCAAAGCTGCCGGCGATTTTGAGACACCAAAAGTTGATGATATCGTGTCGCAACTCGAAAATATGCTTATGGAGAAGACTCCCTACTGCATCCCTGCCGGTCACTCTGGTATTGTGGTTAAGCCTAACTTGCTTAAAGTAGATGTAAACAATTTTCGCTATTCAAGCGCAATGATTGATAGTGGGTATATTGCCACTATGAAAGTGATGGACAGTATTAAAGCATTGATATCCGACACTATTGACCAAAGATTGGTTAATGCTAGGAGGGAGGCCTTTAATATTCGTAAACCAGATATGTATATTGATAGTATTCAAATACTTGGCTTAAATGGTAAGCTTGCAGGCTACGTGCGAAAAACCCTTAAATACGAGCCTAAGCAACTGCTTTTAAATGAAATTAAAGTCGATTACTTTAGGCTGGTGGCCGATGATAGGATTAGTTACCTCTTTCCTCGAATTAAATTTAACCCACGTACGGGTTACTATAACCTTATTTTAGAAGTAAAGAAAACGGAGAAACTTGAAGTGCAAATTGGGGGAAATATCTCTTCAGGCGCCCATAATGTTGGATTTGTGCAATTCAAATATAGCTATTTAGGACGAAACGCCTCAAATTATATCTTAAACTCTTATTTCGGAAGGTTTTATACCTCCGTAAAAGCCCGCGCCCGTTTTGATTTTCCGGTACGAAGCCCATTTTTTCTCGATCTTGATTATACCTTCAATTCGTTTGATTATCAACCCATAAACCAAGTGTTTGTAAATGATGCGGTTCCTACTTCACTCTTTCAGCGAGAAAATTTTATTGCTGCTCATTTGGGTTGGCCTGTAACCAATCGGGGAATTTTTAAAATTGGGGCCTCATTAGGCGATTTAACTGATAAATATTATCAGAATAATGTGGTTGAGCGCGACGATATTTTAGATAAAACGGTCTTTAGCTTTGGACAAATTGACTTTTCAATAGAATTAAATTCTTTAAATCGGAGGTTTTTGCATAATTCAGGATCGAGGTTTTATGCCAGTTTGAGGTTTGTAAACGGAAAGGAAGAACACTTTCCGGGAACGACCTCTCTCGATACATTATTCTATTCGAAGCGGCATATTTTTGCTGATCTAAGGGTTATTTACGATAATTATTTTTTAACCCAAAAATGGTATAAACTTGGTTTTTATGGCGATGCATTTATCTCAAACAGAGCCTTTTTTACTAATTACACATCTACCATGCTTTTTATGCCCCAGTTTAATCCAACCCATGTAACCAAACTTCTGTTTATCCCTGCTTTCAGGTCGCCCGCGTTTGCAGGAATTGGTTTAAAGAATATATTTACTCTCACGGGTTCGCTCGATTACCGGCTTGAAGCATATGCCTTTAGATCAATTAGGGATATAAACCAACTCAACAATCAAAAACCAGAATATGGTGATTACATCGGTAGCCAATCGTATTTATTTTCATCATCCTTGGTGTTGAACACCATGTTCGGCCCAATCAGCCTAACTGGTAGCTATCATGATAAACTGGCCGATAAATGGTCGGTTATGTTTAATATCGGCTTCTTGATGTACAACCGCAGGGCAATGGAATAACTATTTTTTATTCATTAATTGAGTACTAAATTCTTTAATGTTTAAACCATCATAATTTCCAGAACTCATCATCAGCAGATTCTTGTTATTCCACTCTAGGCTTCGCAAATAATCCTGCATTTCGAGCGAGTCATCAAAAACCAAGAGTTGCTCGTTGGCAAAGCCTTCTTTTACTTGTTGTTTTGTGATGGGCACTAGTTTTTTATGTGCAATAGCATGTGGGTTAAAATATACAACCGGATAGTCGGCCTTATCCATTGTGTGCGCAAAATGGGGTAGGAAATGCTGGCTTAAACTGCTAAATGTATGCAGTTCCATACATGCCACTAATTGGCGTTCGGGAAATTGCTCTTTTACGGCATTTAAAGTAGCCTCCAATTTTGAAGGTGCATGTGCAAAATCCCTGAAAATGGCACAATTATGCGAGGAATGAACAAGTTCTAAACGATTGGCAGCACCAGGAAAGCTTGTAATTGCAGTGGCAAATTGTTCGTCGGCAATGCCTAATTCCGAACATACCTTCCAAGCGCCCTGTAAGTTTAATAGGTTATGAATGCCAAAAACCTTTAAAGCATATTCTTTGTGATGGTGTATTATGTACGAAACCCCATCTTTAATATTGTACATCGGAACATCGTATCCTTCTGAATTTAATTTGTCAATAAATTCATTTACAAGTTGTTGCAAAGCTTTATCTTGCGTACAATAAATTAATTTTCCGCCTGGTTCTATCAATTTGATGAAGGTCCTGAACTGGTCGATATAATTTTCCCAAGTTGGGAATACATTAATATGATCCCAGGCAATGCCGCTAATTAATGCGATATGAGGTTTGTATAAGTGGAATTTGGGTCTAGGGTCGATAGGTGAAGTTAGGTATTCATCGCCTTCAATCACCATTAAGTCCGATTTTTCGGTCAAACGAACCATAACATCAAACCCCTCGAGTTTTGCACCCACCATGTAATCAGGATCAAAACCAGTTTGGCGCAGCACATGCAAAATCATAGCAGTAATGGTAGTCTTGCCATGGCTTCCTCCAATTACGATGCGTTTCTTGTTTTTACTTTGCTCATAAAGGTATTCAGGATACGAATAGACTTTCAAGCCCAATTCTAATGCTTTACTTAGTTCTGGATTGTCTTTACGGGCATGCATGCCGAGTATAACAGCATCAAGACCAGTATGTATGCGGTCAGTAAACCAGCCATCCAGCTCGGGAAGTAGGCCAAGTGTTTTAAGTCGCGTACGCGAAGGTTCAAAAATTTCATCATCCGAACCCGTAACCTTATATCCTTTTTGATGAAGCGCGATGGCTAGGTTGTGCATGGCGCTTCCACCTATGGCAATAAAATGTACATTCATTAACAACAAATTATAATGATTTCAGAAACAAAAACCTGCCAAAATTCAATCGTGCAAATGTATGGATTTGACTTAAACACACCATCAGATTCGGGCAATTGGTTTTTTCTGATACTTTTGCCAATTATTATTCTGTTATGGAAATTTATTCGCTTATTGCCGAAAATTGGAAAACCGATGCTGGTGCTTCTTTTGGGGTTATACCCAAGAGCATCTGGTCAAAACTTCATGTAGCCGATGCCAATAACATGGTAAACGTTACAAGCCGCTGTTTATTGATAAAAACCGCTAATCGATTGATTCTGTTCGATACCGGAATGGGCAATAAGCAAGATGAAAAGTTTTTTAAACACCGCCAACGTTTTGGTACAGATAAGCTGGTTGATAACTTAAAAGCCATTGGTTTTCAACCCGAAGATGTAAGCGATGTGGTTTTCACACATTTGCATTACGATCATTGTGGGGGTGCAACTGCTTATAATGCTGATAGAAGCAGTATCGAATTTGTTTTCCCAAATGCTCAATACCATGTTTCCAAACGTCAGTGGGACTGGGCCATGCAACCCAACATTCGTGAAGCAGCCTCTTATTTGCCTGAGAATCTTGATCCAATTAAAAACAGTGGCAAGCTCCATTTTATTACACAAGAAGGTTGGTTTATTGAAGGGATTTATCTTCGCATGATGCATGGCCATACCGATGGACAAATTATTCCTATGATACGCTTTAATAACAAGGTATTGGTTTTTACAGCCGATTTTATCCCTTCGGCGGCACATGTTCCATTGGTTTGGCTAACAGCTTATGATATAAGGCCTTTAGATGCATTAGCCGAAAAGGAAAGTTTTTTGAAAGAGTCAGTTGCAAATGATTATACCTTGCTTTTCTTGCACGATTATGATGTGGAATGTTGCAAAGTAACTATTGGCACTAAAGGGTATGAAGTTGCTAAGACTTTTGCGTTGCATAACTTCTTAAAAATGGATTTATAAAAGGTTGTGCTGTTTTAGCAATTGCTTTAGTTCATACAAATTGCTGGGTTTGGCTACTATAATATTATTATTATCAATCAAATAGAGGCTTGGTGTGGCCGAAATACCATAATTGGCTACCGTCTTGCCCTCCCAGCCCTTTAACTCACTTAGTTGTGGCCAAGTAAAACTTTTGGCGTCCACATGACTCTTCCATACCGCCTTATCTGTGTCAATGGCATACGCTAGTACCTCCCATTTGCTGTGGTTTTGCAATTTGTAAAATTCATGTAACTTAGGAAGCAAAAAATCACAGTGTGGACACGAACTTGACCAAAAAACCAGGAGTTTCCATTTTCCTTTATACGTAGAAGCCTCATATTTTTCATCTGTAATTAAGTTGCCAAAAAGAGCTGGAGCAACATTTCCGGGTAGCAATTTTTTCATTAGGTTAATTTTGGTTGAAAGGGATGCTTTTTGGACATCATTTTCACAATTTCCTGATAAATAATAGTCAGAGATAAAGTCCAATACCTCTTGGAACCCAAAGCGTTCAAAACCATCAATTAAGTAAGTAACCACAAATTCATACACCATTCGGTTAGCCGAAGTTTTATCCATAATGGCCTTAATACCATCGCAAAAAGCAAGCTGTTGTTGATTTAAGTTAAGATTTGGATCGCTGTAAAGCCCTAAATAAGAAATAACGATTCTTGAATAAGCATTTGAATGTAAAAGAGTTGTATCAATAAAATCAACACGATCAAAATAATGCAGTTTTTTAAAGGCCAGATTTTGAAGCTTGCCAATTGAGCCATCTGATAAAATTGGCCGTCGGTAATTCAAATAGTTTGCTAAATACGAACCTGAATTCTTTTTGATTAGTTGATTAACAAAGGCTTCAAAATTTATTTGTTCACTAATAGCCTTGCTTTTAAGTTGGTTATAAAAGGGATCTTCTTTTGGGTATTCATCAAGGCACTGATTTAAAAGGTTCATTTTTAACTCGTGCAGTGATTCTTGTTTTACAAAGTTTTGATAATCATTATTTACTTCTGAACCAATAAAGTGTAAACTATCTATAATTTGATTAATATGCGTGCGAATTTGTATAGGCTTCCCAACATAGAAGAAATCAAAGGCCAGTGTATCGCCAAGTAAAATAGCATATTGCCCATAGCGTTGTTTGGGCTTTAAAACAAACACGGCATTGCCATCTGAATTTGTTAACGCAGAATCAAGTACATCAAGCCTGTCTGCATAAAATCCAGCCAGTTTTACAGTGGTAAATGAATCTCCTTTAAGCCTAATGTGAATATTATCTTGGCTATTGATAGTAAGCGTGTTAAAGAAAAGTAGGAGTAAAAGAACGTGTTTAATCATTGTGAGCGTATTGGTTGTTGGCAAAAGTAAGTGTTTTAACCTGCCATTTATCTGTATTTTTGCAAAAATTTGACTACATGAACAGTGAAATCATTGCAGGGCTTAACCAGGAGCTGACTAATTTATGTATTGATGAGCAACTTTTAGAATTAACAAAACGCTTTAGTGGAAAGGTAGCTTTTTCAAGCAGTTTAAGTATAGAAGATCAAGTTATTACGCATTATATCGCACGTTTGGGGCTTGACGTAAAAGTGTTTACACTCGATACTGGCCGCATGTTTCCGGAGGTGTATGATTTGATTCAGCGTACGCAAAGTCGTTATAAAATACCCATTCATATTAGCTTTCCTGATGCCGACCAAGTTTCGGAAATGGTTAATAATAAGGGGATTAATCTTTTTTATGAAAGTGTAGAAAACAGGCAATTATGTTGTTCGATACGCAAAATCCAGCCACTGAAAAAAGCGTTAAAAGGCTACGAAGTTTGGATAACAGGCTTAAGACGCGAACAATCGGTAACCCGTACCGATCTTAACACAATTGAGTGGGATTCACAAAATTCTATTCTAAAGGCTAACCCATTGCTCAATTGGACAGAGGAGCAGGTTTGGGATTTTATTACCAAAAACAATATTCCATTTAATCCCTTACAAATAAAAGGTTACAGAAGTATTGGCTGCCAGCCCTGTACACGTCCTGTTGCTGCTGATGAAGATATTAGAGCTGGACGTTGGTGGTGGGAACTGCCAGAATTCAAAGAATGTGGCTTACACAAACATTAGGCGGCTTATTAAAGCGGGTGATTTTGGTTGAAAGTTTGCAGCCGGCGTTCCAATTCAGGAAATTGTGCCCGCGAAACAAGTGAAACACAGGCTCTAATGCCTTCTTTACGCTCGCTACCTGTTATAGATAATGATATGGCGCTAATCCCGTAAAAGACCATTTCTGCCAATAATTCTTCGCCCGTAAATCCGGGATAAGAAAACGTGAAATAAAAACCATCAGCAATAGGTTCGTCAAGGTCCTTATCGTAAACAATTTTAAACCCGTTATCAGTAAAAAGCTTTTTCATGATATGGGCTTTCTCGCCATATTCCTTGGTGATTTCCACAAAGTTGAACTTTCCTTCGTTTACATCTTTTAAAATGCTATGCAAAGCATATTGAGCAGAATGTGCTGTGCCAGAACTCAACGAATACATGGTTCCAAATATAAAGGCAGTTCCAAAGTTATCAGAAGTATAAAAGCGCTTTAAGTCGGGAGCCACTGTATTAAAGAGTTTGTCGCTAACCACCAACATTCCGATACGCTCACCTGCATAACTAAAAGCTTTGGAGCTGGAAATCATTAAAATGTACTTATCATAGTATTGAGCAATGGTGGGTTGATAGGGCGGTTTACCGGGTTGCGAATAGTCTTTGCGGAAATCCATGGCAAAATACGCCAAGTCTTCCATCACCACAACATCATATTTTCGAGCTATTTCGGCAATTATTTGCAGCTCTATTTCCGTAAAGCAAAACCAAGCTGGGTTATTCGGGTTGGAGTATAAGATAGATGAGACTTTTCCATCGCACATCATCTCTTCGAGCTTAGCTTTTAGCTTTTCACCTCTAAAATTATATACATCAAATGAACGATAATCTTGACCAAGTATTTTAACTTGTTGTTTATGAACCGGAAAGCCAGGATCGAGGAATAAGGTACCTTCTCGTTCTTTATACATACGGTTCACTGTTAAGAAGCTTGCAAAACCACCTTGCATCGAGCCAACGGTAGGGATACAGCTTGCAGGGTTAACATCAATGTTGAGGAAGAGTTTTACAAAACGTGCTATTTCCTCTTTTAGCTGCGGTAATCCTTGGATATCAGGATAAACAGAGGCTACTCCCTTTCGTAGTGCGTCAATTTGGTTTTCAACACCAACTTGAGCAGCGGGCAAACCCGGTATCCCCATTTCCATGCGGATAAACTTACTTCCTGTGGCTCCCTCAATCGAGTCAATCAATTTCTTGATTTCGCGGATGGAAGCTGTGCCTATGTTTGTTAGCCCACTTTCTGTTATTTTCTTTAAAACGATTTCGTGATCAATTGGTGTTGGTTTCATTATTCTTAGTTTTAGGTGGTTGGCTAGGGTTTTATTTACTTTGCGTGTTTTTACTCATTATTCCTGCTAAGGCAAGTATAACGCCCAAGGCAATGCCGAGCAAGGCTGCAAACAATACCTGGTATTCTTCAGGTAACAAAAAAGTTATGGTATGTGCTGGAATCCAAAAGAAGGGTATTGTTTTCTTGAATACGAAGTTCCATTGTATATTCCAGTCAATTTTCGACAAGATTCCACCAAAATTGATAGGCTTTAGCAGGCTTGACACAGTGCCGCCGTTCGCTAAAATATGGGTATCCGTAATTTTGTGTAAGGTCATCATTATGGGTGCATAAATCAGGTTCATGCAGGTACTTATCGAAAAGGCGACAAAGATTTTTAGGCCAGTAAAAGGACCAACAAAAGCCTCGGGTGCGTCAGCAAAGCCAAGATAGGCCAAGAAACCGATTGTGCCTTTTGTAAAAACAACAAAGGCTAGTTTTATGGTTAGGCCTAAAAAACCCCATACGATAGCCCTCGGCAATAGGCCAAAGCCTTTGTACCAATACTCACCCGTCTTAATTCTTAGCCCTAAGGCCTCGCCAGTGGTGGCAAGTATGGCAAACTTGAGAAAACTCATTAACATTCCATGCTCTTTATTGGCTATTTGGTAAGCTTCCAAAAGCGATTCCGAAAATCCAAAAGGCACAAAAAGCAAGAGAATAAGGCCTGCGAATGCTAAATCTTTGGTCTTCATCAATAGGTTGGGTTTATTATGATGATTGATAGGTATTGCAAAGATGCACAAAGCATTGCAAAATACCAAAAACTTTTTTATAAATGAACGCTTACATTATGTAAGTCAATGGTTATTAATTAAAAAGAGAAAAGCGGCCGATCCTCTCGGACAAACCGCTTTGTTTTGGGGATTTGCCTCCGTAGCCTTATCAAATCAACAATTTGGCTACAAAAGACAAGGTAAAAGTGAGTTATTGGGATTACCGCCTAATAAGAGACTCACCAGACGGGGGCTTTTGTTTGCCTCACGGCAGCCAAATCCTGATACAAATATAACGTTTTTTTACACAAAAGCAAGTTTTCTACAAAAAATGGAACAGAATGAACTTGAATTATTTTCGTTCGTCAGGTATTTTATAATTTGGGTGTAATGAAAGAGGCTATCCCGAAATGAGATAGCCTCTAATTAGTACGAACCGTGTAAATGGTTGAATCAGTAATTATGGAGTTACAAGTGCTACGCCAGCAGTAAAGTTTGCATCGCCCTTAACCAAATCATCACCATCAATTAAGCCATCACCGTTTAGGTCAGAAGATAAAAATCCGACATTGCCTGCCATAATATCCGGATCCATAAAAACAAGGTCATCTCCATCAATTAAACCGTCTTGATTAGCATCGCCCACGAACAAGCCATACACACCTTCACCCAAATCCTTTATATTATCTCCAAATGTCAAAGATGCAACGGTTGAGAAGTCGTACGTAATAGTATTTACACTTAGGTCAATCAAATCAGCCGAAACGGTTTCGATACTGTTGCGGTGTTTGATGGTTAGCCAATAAGACCCATTATATGTTGAAGGTATGGTAATACTAGCCGTTCCATCTTGGTTCAGATCAACATTAGCTTGCGAGTACTCAATTGTGGCATAATCCGTTCCATTGTGTAATTCAACAGTAATTTGGTCGGCAACTGTGCCCGGAAAATGATCGCCCAATTCATCTTGTGCCTTGTTCATGGTCATTGAACCTGCATACAAACCTTCTAAAAATACTTTGATATTCAGGGTTTTAGTAGTTGAGTTGACTGTTAACACGCCATTTATATTCGTTATTCCATCCCAAAAACCACCAGAATAACCTCCATATACATATGGTTGATCATTCAATTTAAACCTAGAAGCATAATAGTATGTGCCACTTGTATTCATAAGGGCACCCAAATCCAAGCGAAACTCATCATTGCTTCCTGATTCACCCAAATAGGGGGCTTCAACCCATGATGTCCATGTATCTGGATTTGTATTTTCGGTGCTATACCCAATCCATGCTTGTAAACCTACTCCTTGTCCAATGTTAGGTGTTATTCCATTTGCGAATGCTTGCGCATATACAAAGAATTCTTGGTTAGGATCGATTGTTCCAGAACCTGGCCATTGCACATTTGCCCAGGTAATTTCTGGCACAGGAGGAGTATTAACGGTAAGTACGCCACTTACATTGGTGGTTCCATCCCAAAACCCACCTGAAAATCCGCCATATACAAAATCTTGCCCGCTTAATTTAAACCTAGATGCGTAATAGAACGTTCCGGTTGTACTCATCAGTGCACCCAAATCTAAGCGGAATTCATCATTATCACTCGATTCTCCAAAATAAGGTGCTTCAATCCAGGTTGTCCATGTATTGGGATTCGAGTTTTCGGTGCTATACCCAATCCATGCTTGCAATCCCGTACCTTGTCCGGCACCTGGTGTTATTCCATTAGCATATGCTTGTGCATATACATAAAACTGTTGGTTTGGCTCAATGGTCCCCGATCCAGGCCATTGCAAATTCGCCCATGTTATGGAAGGAGGGGCAGCCTGTGTAACAGTCACGGTCCATATTTTTGTAGTTGCATCATCTTCAGCCGTTACTG
This sequence comes from uncultured Bacteroidales bacterium, assembly GCA_964552325.1. Taxonomy (GTDB): domain Bacteria; phylum Bacteroidota; class Bacteroidia; order Bacteroidales; family TTA-H9; genus CAZKCK01. The sequence goes on along the minus strand of CAZKHA010000011.1, from coordinate 1,512 downwards.
TATAAACTACTGGATTCGTAAAATCTTGAATGATGCCACTTTGTGGAGTAATGCTGGCACCGTTTGATATGGTAATGGTTGGAGTGAGTGTGGTTACATTTGTACCATAAGCCACTTCAATATCAACTGTAGCTGCTGCATTATTAAAAGTTGCCGGTGAGGTTTGTTCAGGCAATGTAAATGTAAGTATTTCAGCCTCATTGCTTAATCCACTGCTTACTGTAAATGTTCCAATAAAAGGGCCATCAGCGGTTAAACCGGGCACACCTGTACCTGTAATAGTAAAATAAATTTTGATGTTATATGCGCCAGGAGTAAGGCTTTGCGCAATTGGGATAAAATCTCCAAAGCCCGCCCAAATTTGGTTTCCGCTGCCAAGATTGCTCGTCCAGCCAATAGTTCGCAGTGTATAATCAACAGGTTCAGTTTCACTTATTGCCCAAACTTTGTATTTAAATTGTGCTCCGGTAACGTCTCCGGTTCCTGTTTTCCAGGTATTGAACGAGGCACCTTTTATATTAAAAGAAGTTAGCGTACCCAAATCTTTTCCATTAAATATGGAACCTTGTTCAGTAATATCACCAGCTTGGCCTGTGTACCAATATGTAAAAGTTGGCAGCAAAGTGCCCCCATCATCGCGTAATCCATAGTTCGGATCGGGTGGGGGGGCCACGGTTACCGTAACACTCCACAGTTTCGTGTTAATACCATCTTGGGCTGTAACCAGATAAGAAACTGGGTTTGTAAAGTCTTGGGCAACACCACTAGCAGGATCAATACTTGCCCCATTTGATACGGTAATGGTAGGTACAAGCGCTGTTAAATTTGAACCGAAAGCTACCTCGATGGATATGGAAGCAGCCAAGCTATTGATGGTGGCTGGGGCTGTTTGTTCCGCAAACGAAAATGTAAGTATTTCAGCTTCAGTATTAAGGCCATTTGTTGTATAGGAATAATAGTTACCTGAATTATTGTTGATTTTTATAGAATACAAATCATAATTGGCCGAGGGTGAATTTGCAGTGGTACTAAAAACATAGTATTTAGTTAGCGTACCTGGCAATTGACCTGGAATACTTGCGGTTCCAGTATTTCCTACCATCGTAACCAAAGCCAATTGAGAAGTTATAAAATTGTTTGTAGAATACAGTATGTAAAACAACTCTTCGGCGCAAGGTGCTACCGAAGTGGTAATATTTACCGTAGCTGCTGTATTCGGCGCAACGTTTACAGGTACTGTCACATTTGTAATATCCACAGGAAGCGCAGAGGTTTCCATGAAAATGGCTTGCGTATTGGTATAACCATTGTCTTTCCAGTTCATGGTGTACCATTTACCATTTACTACCGTAATGGAATTGTTGGCCCCTTCTTTCGTATAATTCTGTAAGGTGTTCATGGCAACTGTAACGCTTCCCCATTTGTTGTTCCAAGGTGAACCGGTTGGACCACTCGTGAAAAGCCATCCATGCGTTCCACCAACAACATTGCCTCCTGTTGCAGCAGCACTGA
>CAZKHA010000010.1:39587-42622 GCA_964552325.1 uncultured Bacteroidales bacterium | reverse complement strand
GTGTTTCGCAGGCTGATTTCAAACGTAAGGTTTTGGATGATGTGGTTTCCTGAGATGGTTTTGCCCGATTTGTCAGCCAGCTTTCGCCTTTCAACTATTACACTTGCATCGCGGCCTACCGAAAGCATAAGGGTGTCGTTTACCTCGGCGGTGTTGAGTTTGGTTTTGCCAATAAAGGTTCCTTTTACGAACAAGTTGGCTTCGGCTGTAAGCAAATCATAGCTTTCCCAATTTGCGATGGCGGCCACCAAAAATGCGGTTGGCTCAAGCTTGGGAACGGTTTCTACGTGCATAGCTGCCTTCATGTCAAACTGCCCAACCTGCACTTGGTATTCTTTGTTATCGGCTGGTATCGAATAAGGGATATCAATATCAAACTCTTTATTAATGGAAGAGGCTACTGCAAAATTGGTGGTTATGGGGGTTGCGGCATTTAAAAGTTCTGTTCTTTCGTTCGATGTGCTCTTTGATGCCGACCCTATTGGTTGAATGCGGCTAATTTCTATTGGATTCCGCTTTACTAGTTCGGGTGTGCCTGGCAATGTGGCCGATTTTAGTTCGTTGGGATTTGGTGGTAATTTGTACGAATTATTCGGAACTTTAACGCCATCAATATATAACGTCATTGGCTCACCCGATTCGCCACGCTTTCTATCGCCATCATAAGAAAACACCCCTCCAACTGTTGTTGCTACAGCATTTGCGCTGCGATTGGGCAGTTTTTCAATTTGTTTTGAATCAACAGTTGCGCCTGTTGCAGTATAGTCACGCTCTATTACTGGCACCTTATACGATGTTACTTCCACCCCAGTAAGTGAGGTAGCGGTAGCATCAAGTTTGATGTTGTTGAATTTGATTCTTCCGGTTTCAACAAGTAAGTCAGTAGTAAAACTAGTTTGATAGCCAACGTATGAACATCTAATTGTATAGAATCCAGTGGATATGGGACCCAAGGTATAGTTCCCATCAAAATCAGTTGTTGTTCCGGTTATTTGATGATTGTCTTTTTCCAAAATCACATTGGCAAAGGGTACTGGTTCGTTTGTGTTTTTATCTACAACCTTGCCTTTAATAACTCCGCCCTGGGATGGATCAACTGTGGCATTGTTATAGCCAGTTTTGATGTTTCTTGAGCCATAAACTTGGGTATTGGCTTCAACCATCGCCAAAGTCAAAGGTTTTAGCTCGGGCTTCTCACCCGATAAAGTAGGGCGGCCACTCGATAGCACCAAGTGCACGTCTTTCCAATCTTCTTGGGTGTTTTGTTGAACCATGGCTTTTTGTATAACGGTAATGGGAGTGCCAGGTTCTTCAATCCTGAAATCATACACTGGGGTCCAGCTTGCCTTGGGCACAAAATAGCTAAACGTAAGCTTGCCATCCACTGCATTGTTGGCCGAGATGCCAACCAACACCCAACCCTCGGGTTTGGCTTGGCTGTCAGCGTTTCCATCTTCGTTTAGTTGCTCATCTATGTCTTGGATGCGCTGGCTAAGCGTTTCCTTTGTTTTGTAGATATGCTTTGTTTCGGTTTCAATTTCGAGCATACGTTGGCGGTAATAATCAACGTTTAATTTTAGCTCGCTTAGGGTGGTTTGCCGCTTCTTGCCCGAGAGCTTGCGGTTACGCGAAACAAACTCTTTTTCTTTTTGCAGGGTAAACAGCTTGGGATCAAGTAATTTGTGCTGTTCCAAGAGCGAATCCTTTTCAGCCAAAAGCCTGCCAAGTTGTTTGGGCTTTATTTTTTTAACTGGATGGAATTGCTGGGTTTGAACCGATAGAATGGTGAAGGTACCATCGGCTTTTACCTGTATGCTGCCTTCTTCAATATCGGGCGAAAGGGCTTTGATGGCCAAGGTGGATACACCTTCAGGGGCTTTAAATTGGGCGCTGCGTTCAATATAGCACCCGCTCGAATAAACCGTGACCTTCTTTAGGGAACTGGCATTTATGCTTATGGTTTCTTGCCCCCTAAGCGTTTGGGCAACCAACAGGATTAAGCCAAGAATGAATAAATGAAAGGGTTTCATAGCATGTTTGTTTTTAGCTTCCACTGTTCATTATTCACTATATACACCACCCGATTTGGGATACTTAACCTTGTACTTAAAGGTAAACTGTTTCGAGCCCGAAGGTTCTAACTTAAAGCTCCAGGTAAGTTTGCCGGTCTTTTCGTCGAATTTGCCCTGACCATTGTCAAGCAGGTCAACCTCCACATCGCGCGATTGCGAAACAGGTATTTGGTCTTCGAGAACAATGTTTACGGCTGTGCGCTTGGTGTTGCGTACGGTAATCTCCCAGGCTTTCATCACCTTTTTGTCAGAGCCTATCACTTCTTCCGATGTAAATTCTTTCACGTTTTTGCGGGTTGTAACAATGTAAGGATCGCGCCCTAGCGAGAACCCGAGCGTATCAGCCACGTTTTGCATATTCAGGAAGGTTTTGCCAATATAGGTCTTTTGAAAATAGAGGTTTACCGTTCCGCTCAGCAAGTCGAATTCTTCCCAGTTGGTAATGCGTGCCACTATAAAGGCCGAGGGTTCAATTTTTGGAACTATCTGGTATTCATACTCGGCTTGTATAGTAAGTTCGCCAATGGCAACCGTGTAGTTTTTATTATCGGAAGGAATGGTATAGGGTACGCTGATAACAAAATCGCGGCGTGTGGAGGATGATTCCAAAGTAACGTTTGGCGAATAACTGTTGTTGCTTCCAGCTGTTGTTTGTGTGCTGCGTGTAGCTGTTTGGTTGGCAACAGTTTCCTCGGCTATATCACCGTAGGCGTTTTGTAGCACAAGGTTGCTTTTGCGCTTGTAAAATTCAACGTATTTAAGGTATTCGGTAGCAAGTTCTGGTTTGCGGCCAGAGAGCAAAGGATTGGCCGATGAAAGGGTCAGGTTTACCTTGTTCCAGTCTTCGCCCGTGTTTTGCGAAACCTGGGCCTTGCGCGAGAGTTCAACAGGTTTGTTTACTTCTTCAACGCGGGCATCATAAAAAGGAACCCATGCAGCGTCGGGAATGTAATAATCAAGGGT
>CAZKHA010000010.1:7638-39487 GCA_964552325.1 uncultured Bacteroidales bacterium | reverse complement strand
AGGGTTTGATTGGCAATTAGTAGGTTTTGTTCTCCATCGTAAACGCTTTTTAGCATACGCGCCTCGCTTATTTGGTCATTAAGCGCATCTACTTTTGCGTCAAGTGCCTTGCGGTCGATGGTGTTTTGGCGTTTTTCGAGGAAATTGGTGCGGAGTTTTACTGATAAGATCATTAATTCGCCACTAGCCTTAGCCTGTAAACTTCCGGCATCAATTTTGGGTGAAAGGTTACCGATTACTAAATCTGTAGTTCCTGATGGAACCGCAATTTCGCATTCGCGTTGTATTTGCGCACCTTTTAGGAATACCGTAACTTTTTTAATTTCAGAATTTTTCACTTTTCCATCCACAACCGAAGCCGTTAAAAACATCGGTAGAAACATTACAACCATAAAGGCTAAAATATTATTGGGTCTCATAAAAATAGTATTAATTGGTTTCTTGATTTTCGCACTACTTTGTGCACGCAATTTATAAAAATATTGAATAAACAAACAAATTTTTTTTGAATCTGAGTCAAATTCGTTTTAAGTGTAATAAAACCAGTATTCTGTAATTAGTATAGGTTTTTGTTTTGGCGGCATAATCATTTCCATTTTTAACCATTCGTTTTAGCTATTCCTTTAAAGATGACAAGAAATATCGTCCTAAATTGTTTTAGAGCTTTTTATGGGTAAAGTCATAAACCCTCCACTCGTTGTTGCGAAAGTTACAAAGCCAGTGTAGGACCCTCCTCCCTTCACCAAAGCCGAGTGCCGAGCGAGGAGAGGGGGAGAATGGGAGACGGGATGAACCCGAGAGGAGGCGAAGTTGGTAGTAATTAGTAGGAAGAATCTGCTCAGGACCTTGTTTTTGCATGTTTGGAAGCTAAGGTGCAGCGCACGCAGTAACCCACTCTTAGCACTCAGCACCTCGCACCCCGAAAGCAGCGCACCGTTCCAATATATGGTAAAAATTACCGAGGAGGTGACCAAGCAACAAGAGCCATTGGCCTTTGTTGAAGAGTGTTGTAATTATCAAATTGTAAAGATGGTCTTCAATCTAGGTCTTAGAATATTTAAAATTTACAATTACCAATTTACAATTGCCTTCACAACCCTTCACCCCCACCCTCATTCTTCGGTTGGGCAAGCTTCACCTTTTACCCTTCACCAAAAAATAGTGATGAGAGTTGCGAGATGAACAATGATCGAGCGAGAATCATTTACCAAGGATTATTGTAAAATTATCTTGTAAATCTGGACTGTGTTGATTGGTATTCAAATATTTACAATTTACAATTACCAATTTACAATTGCCTTCAAAACCCTTCACCCCCACCCTCATTCTTCAGTTGGGCAAGCTGTACCTTTCACCTTTCACCCTTTACCCTCGTCCCTCGTCGCTCAGCAAAATTCCGTAATTTCGCACCCTCAATTTTTTATGTTACCATGGACTACAATTTCAGGGAGATAGAGCCAAAATGGCAAGAATTCTGGAGCCGCGAAAAAACCTTCAAGGCCAGCAATCAAACAGATAAACCAAAGTATTATGTGCTTGATATGTTTCCGTATCCTTCGGGCGCAGGCTTACATGTTGGGCATCCACTCGGGTACATTGCCTCCGATATTTATTCGCGTTACAAACGCCTAAAAGGTTTTAATGTTTTACATCCAATGGGTTACGATGCCTATGGATTACCTGCCGAGCAATATGCCATACAAACGGGCACGCATCCCGAAATTACCACCAACCGCAACATCGCCCGGTACCGTGAGCAAATGGATAAAATCGGGTTTTCGTTCGATTGGGATCGCGAAGTGCGTACGTGCGATCCAGCGTATTACAAATGGACGCAGTGGACCTTTATCCAATTATTCAACCATTGGTATGATACCGAACTGGCAAAAGCGCGGCTGATAACTGAACTTGTAGGAGTCTTTTCAACGCATGGCTCTTCTGCTGTAAACGCCGCTTGTTCTGGCAAGCCCGAGTTTACTGCCGAGGCTTGGAATGGTTTTTCTGAAAAGGAACAAGCTGAAATGCTGATGAATTACCGCCTTGCTTATCTTGCCGATACCTGGGTAAACTGGTGCCCAGACTTGGGAACGGTATTAGCCAACGACGAAGTAACGAATGGGCTTTCGGTGCGTGGTGGCCATCCGGTTGAACGCAAATTGATGAAACAATGGGCGCTGCGTATTACCGCTTATGCTCAACGCTTGCTGGATGGTTTGGATGGCATTGATTGGAGCGAATCGCTAAAGGAAATACAACGCAACTGGATTGGCCGCAGCGAAGGCTGTTCTGCTTTTTTTGCCATTGATGGCCACCTTGCACAACTCGAAATCTTTACCTCAAGGGCCGATACCATGTTTGGTGTAACTTTTATGGTTCTGGCTCCTGAGCACGAAATAATAGCCCAAATAACCACCCCCGAGCAAAAGGCTGCTGTTGACGAATACGTTACATGGGCCAAAAACCGTTCGGAGCGCGAACGAATGACCGAGGTTAAAAAGGTTAGTGGAGTATTTACGGGCGCATTTGCCATTAATCCCTTAACGAGCGCTAAAATACCCATTTGGATTGCCGATTATGTGCTTTCGGGGTATGGAACGGGTGCCATTATGGCCGTGCCTGGCCACGATAGCCGCGATTTTGCTTTTGCCCGTCATTTCAATTTGCCCATCACACAGGTTGTTTGCCGCCATGGCGAAGAGCCCAGCGATACCGATACATGGATAGAGTCGTTCGATGCCAAGGAAGGGTATATGGTCAACAGCGGATTCATTAATGGAATGGATGTTAAACAGGCCATTCCCGAAACCATCCGCTATGTTGAATCAAAAGGCATAGGTAAGGGAACCATTAATTTCCGCCTGCGCGATGCCATCTTCAGCCGCCAACGCTACTGGGGCGAGCCGTTTCCGGTTTATTACCGCGATGGCATAGCCTGCACCTTGCCCGAAGAAGATTTGCCACTGCAGCTTCCCGAAGTGGATTCCTACCTCCCAACAGCCTCGGGCGAACCTCCCTTGGCACGTGCCAAAAACTGGACGTATAAAGGTTATCCGCTGGAAACTTCTACCATGCCTGGTTTTGCGGGTTCAAGTGCATATTACCTGCGCTATATGGATCCACACAATGCCGAACGCTATTTTGGCAAAGAAGCCGTGCGGTACTGGCAAAATGTTGATTTATATATTGGTGGCGCCGAACATGCCACAGGTCACCTTATATATGCCCGTTTTTGGAATAAGTTCTTGTGCGATATTGGATTGGCCATTGAGCAAGAGCCCTTTAAAAAGCTTATTAACCAAGGAATGATACAAGGTAGGTCAAGTTTTGTATATAGGCTTACCGGCACTAACACCTTTGTCTCGTACGGGTTAAAAGACAAATATGAACATCAAGCATTGCATGTGGATGTAAACATGGTGAATGGCGATGTGCTAGACTTAGAGGCCTTTAAGGTTTGGCGGACCGATTTTGCAAATGCCGAATTTATTTTAGAAGACGGAAAATACCATTGCGGTCATGAGGTCGAAAAAATGTCGAAATCGTTGTACAATGTCCAAAACCCTGATGATTTGATTGAAAAGTACGGAGCCGATACGCTTCGCTTATATGAAATGTTCCTTGGCCCTCTTGAACAGTCTAAGCCCTGGGACATCAAAGGAATAGAAGGTGTTTTCAGGTTTATCCGTAAATTCTGGAAGTTGTTTCACGACGAAAACAACAACTGGTCAGTAAGCGAAGCCGAGCCTACCGAAGCAGAATTAAAAGTGCTGCATCGTACCATAAAAAAAGTGCAGGATGACATCGAGCGGTTTTCGTTTAATACGGCCGTTAGCAGCTTTATGATTTGCGCCAATGAGCTTCAAGAGCTTAAATGCAATAAACGAACTATCCTTGAACCACTTACAGTATTAATTTCGTCGTACGCACCCCATATGGCCGAAGAATTATGGAACTTACTTGGCAATTCGCAAAGCGTGAGCTTGGCCAGCTTCCCCGTACTTGACGAGAAGTATTTGGTTGATTCCACGTTCGATTACCCCGTTTCGTTTAACGGCAAAATGCGTTTTAACTTAAGTTTACCGCTCGATATGAGCAAAGAAGATGTTGAAAATGCGGTGCTTGCAAATGAAAAATCGGCACATTACCTCGAAGGCAAAACCCCCAAAAAGGTGATAGTGGTAATCGGGAAAATTGTGAATATCGTTTTCTAGATTATCAGGAAATTTATTTTAAAGGTTTGGCAGAACGCGTGTTTTGGTCAAACCTTTTTTTGTGCATAACTATGGCCTTTAATTTGTAACGGTGAGCCAAAACGTATGCATTATGAAACCTGTATTTTTGGCTTTTTTCCTTGCAATTAGCGTTGCAGTTGTTGCGCAAAAAAAAGAACCTTCGGTAACCAATACTGCTTTTGATAGGGGCGAAGAACTTGAATTCCGGTTCTTTTACGATTCGTGGTTTGCTGATATTACAGCAGGCTATGGCACCTTAACCGTTACCGATGACAAGGATATGAAGTATGGGCGCTCTACATATCACGTAGTGGCGGAAGGTAAATCAAAGGGATTGTTTAATATGTTTATGAAAGTTCAAGATAGGTTTGAGTCTTGGTTCGACCAAGAAGACTTAAAACCCTATCATTTTGTAAGGCGCACCAGGGAAGGCGGGTACCGGAAAGACGACGATGTGTTGTTTAATTACAGCCTCAATCAAGCCCAAAGCCGCACTGCAACCAAAAGCCTTGCTAACCAAACGTTTTGCATTATTTCAGCGTTTTATTATGCCAGAAACCTCGATCTCACAAATGTTGCGGTCGGCGATATTATTAAAGTGCCCTTCTATTTTGATGATTCGGTTTATAACTCAGCCATTCAGTATCTTGGCAAAGAAGTAGTAAAAACCGATTTTGGGCAATTTAGATGCCTGAAAATTAAACCCATGATGGCCACAGGCAAAGTCTTCAAGGACCCGTATCCTATGGTGATGTACATTACCGATGACAAAAACCGTATTCCTGTTTTAGCCGAATCGGCCATCATAGTTGGTAAGGTAAAAATGGAATTGACAGGCTATAAGGGCCTACGTAACAGAATTACCTGTCTCGTTGCGCAGTAGGTTTTGGAGCCAATCTGTAGCAATTATCAAATCCATTGGGTTTGTAATCTTGATGTTTTCGGTATTGCCTTGTACAAGGTTGATGGCTATGCCTAGCGACTCAAGCACGCTGGCATCATCGGTAAATAGGGGCGCGAATTCTTGGGTATAAGCCTGTTTCAACAAGCTGCTTTCGAAAACTTGCGGTGTTTGTATTATCCTCAATAGCTTGCGGTTGAGAGCTTTATTGCCCGATGGGTCAAGCAAACGATAAGAATCGCTGACTTCAATAGCAGGAACGGCATTCCCGTGTTTTTCTGCATAATAAAAGCATCGTTGAATTGTTTGGAGGCTCACCAATGGCCTTGCCGCATCGTGAACAGCCACCACTACCTGCTTGGGTACGGCTTCCAATCCTTTTTTTACGGAATAATAACGTTCGCTTCCTCCTTCAACAAGCTGATGTTGCATGGTAAAATTGTATTCTTTGCATAGATTTTGCCAATGGACCCAAAGACTGGGGTTAAGCACCAATACAAATTTTATGTTTGTGTCAAACGTTTGAAACACATCAAACACATGCATCAGTACAGGCCGATTGTTTAGCAGCATAAACTGTTTTGGAACCGAACTTTCCATGCGTTTGCCACTACCACCAGCCACAATAATCACATATCGCTCCATAAAAAAGCGGCTTTAAGCGCCGCTTCAAAAGTAAGAAATATGCTTAAACTTTGGTTATACAGTTTATAACAGTACTGTCAATGCACATACAAGGCATTGAACCAACACATTGGGCAGCGTAAAAACGTTCACCTCTCAACATGAACCTTTTATTCTGGACACCTAGATAATCAGCATAGCATTGCCATAGGTAAAGAACATGTATTTGTTTTTTATGGCTTCTTTGTATGCTTTCATCAAAAAGTCATAGCCGGCGAAGGCGCCCACCATCATCATCATGGGCGACATGGGCATGTGGAAGTTAGTTACCAATGCGTCGGCTACAGTAAAATCGTACGGTGGAAAGATGAATTTGTTGGTCCAACCACTGTACGGCTTAATCATTCCATTGATGGTTACGGCTGTTTCAAGTGCTTTAAGGGTAGTGGTGCCGACAGCGCATACCTTTTTACGGTTGGCTTTGGCTAGGTTAACTACGCGTACGGTCTCGTCGTAGATAAACATTTCCTCCGAATCCATTTTGTGTTTGGTGAGATCTTCCACTTCGATGGCTCTAAAATTGCCTAAACCCGTATGTAAGGTGAGTTCGGCAAAATCAATTCCTTTAATTTCAAGCCGTTTCATCAGTTCGCGGCTAAAATGTAGCCCTGCCGTGGGTGCGGCTACAGCACCAACATGCTTTGCATAGATGGTTTGATAGCGTTTTTCATCTTCGGGTTCCACGGCCCTTTTGTGGATTTTTGGCAAAGGCGTCTCGCCAAGGCGTTGAATGGTTTTTTTAAACTCATCGTATGTCCCATCAAAAAGGAAACGAAGCGTACGGCCTCTTGAAGTAGTGTTGTCAATTACTTCAGCTACAAGATCATCATTATCACCAAAATAGAGCTTGTTGCCAATACGTATCTTACGTGCTGGATCTACAAGAACATCCCATAGGCGGGTTTCAGCATTGAGCTCCCTAAGCAAAAAAACTTCGATTTTGGCTCCTGTTTTTTCCTTTTCGCCATATAAACGTGCCGGAAACACTTTTGTGTTGTTTAGCGCAAACACATCACCATCGTCAAAATAATTGAGAATGTCTTTAAATTGTTTGTGTTCAATGGTTTGCTTTTTGCGATCTAAAACCATCATCGGCGCCTCGTCCCTGTTTTCAACAGGATAATTGGCAATAAGTTCTGCTGGTAGGCTGAATTTGAACTGCGAAAGTTTCATCAGAAAAGTGAGTTTGTTTTAATTAAATTTTCCAGGGCTTACTGCAGCCGTGGAAGTTAATATCCATAAATACCCAATAGTTAAAAAGTGCGCAAAGTTAATAAGTTATAAGGCCTTTGTCAAGTAAACCAATACCCAAACATACGATTCGAGGGATGTTTTTACGCAAATTTTGAGCAGTGTTATGCTGCTTCTGGGTATATTGTGGAGTTGAAATGCCTATTTATCAATCCGATAGATTTTTTACCTTTTGATAATAAATTTGTTTCACATCGATGAACAAATTGTAAAGAAGTGTAAATTTGCGGTTTCAAGTGGAGTGTGTTGTGGAGTTTTCTTTATATTCCCTTGTATGCCATGCTTGAAAATGTTGTTTAAAGCCAATCCAACCTAACTCAATTATAATCAAACTATTATTATGTATAAGTCCTTTTTTGTGGTTTTGATGTTGCTATGTGCTGAAGCCTTATTTGCTTCGAAAATTAAAAAAGAGTATCACTTTAATCAGCCAATTATCAGCAATATAGGAGCCTTTCAACAACCAAATTTGCAGGGGTGCATAACTACAGCCACCCCCGGCTGTCCGGCTTTGCCGTATCAACCAGTTGCTTTGGCTCTCCCGGCAGGGCACGAAGCCACCGACATCCAAATAACCCTTTTGCAGCCCACCGAAATGCCAGGCACTTATAGTTTGGCCCCTTATCAACATGTTCGACCTCTTTCCGAACGAACTCCAAGCGTTTTTGTAAAGAACGAACAAATCTATCAAGCAAATGCGTTTTACCCAAGTGAAGCCAAGGGAAAGCTAAGCACAGGCTTCCTAAATGGATACTCCATAGCTCTTTCTGCCTTCACCCCAATGGTTTACAATCCAGTAAGTGGCAAAGTTGTTTATTATGCAAAAGCCATTGTTGAGGTTACATCTCAAGCTACAGTAAAGGGAAGCCAGGCCCTTGCAAACCAAATTCCGGTTGAAGTTAACCGATACAAAGTAATGCAGTTAGTTAATAACCCCGAAGAGGTAATACCAACTTACAATAAGTCTTTTTTGTCCAATCCATATAAATACCTCATACTTACACCACAGAGCTTTGTTGAACAATTTCAGCCACTTAAAGCTTTGTACGATCAGATAGGGCTTCCAACGCTTGTTACCTCGCTGCAAGATGTGTATGCCACCTCAACAGGTGTTGATAACCAAGAAAAAATTCGAAATTACATCCGCAGCCAATACCAAAATGCAGGTATTGAGTACGTGCTCTTAGGTGGAGATGATGATCAATTCCCGTATCGTGGATTCTTTTGCGAGGTGCAATCTTCAAGCCTTTACTCCGATAACAACATTCCTTCTGATCTGTATTATTCTGCACTTGATGGCTCGTGGAATGATAATGGAAATGGTTTGTGGGGAGAGGTTGGCGAGGATGATTTGCTCCCTGACGTAGCCGTAGCTCGTTTGCCGTTTAGCAATGCTACTGATTTGGCTCGAATGCTCAACAAAACCATCAAATACCAAACAGCCCCTGTGCCCGGAGAATTTGAGCGCCCTCTTCTGGTAGATGAAAAGCTTTATGATAATCCCGAAACCTGGGGTGCCGATTACCTTGACCTGCTGATTGGCTTAAAGGATGAAAACGGATATGTTACCAATGGCATCCCTGAAACACAAAACATTGATTATTTGTACGAACGAGAAACCGGCTACTGGGGACCAACGGAGTTGTTTGCCAGAATTAACGGTGGGCGGCAATTTGTTCATCATTCAGGGCATTCTAATTGGGATTACGCCATGCGCCTTGGCCTATGGGATATTACCGATGCTAACTTTTATGCCGTTGATGGTGTTCAGCATAATTATACCTTGGTTTATACCCATGGTTGTATTTGTGGTGCTTTCGATTACTCCGATTGTATAGCCGAGGAGATGTTGAAAATCAATAACTTCTGTGTTGCAGGTGCCTTTAACTCACGTTATGGGTGGTTCAACGAAGGCCAAACCGAAGGCCCATCAGCCCATATGCACCGCGAATTTGTAAACGCCTTATATACGGATGGATATAACCGTATTGCGGCCACACATCAGCAATCAAAAATCAAGACCGCTCCTTTTGTTAATGCTCCCGGCCAATGGGAACCCGGTGCGCTTAGGTGGTGCTTTTACGATTGCAACATCTTAGGCGATGCTGCCATGAAAATATGGACCGACAATCTAACAGGAGTTGATAAACCTCTTGAAAACAGGGCATTTGTAAGTGTTTCACCCAATCCAGCCAGTTCGATGTTGACCATTAAGTTGGCAACTGGATACGAAGCTGAGGGGTTTGTTTTGTATAATGCTGCTGCACAAGTGGTGCTAAAAAATGAGGGGCATGGTGGCAGCATGTTTCAAATTGATGTATCTTTGCTCCCCGCAGGTATGTATATGCTTGAAATTAATGCCAATGGAAGTGTTTCTCGCTCAAAAATATTGATCCAATAACTAAAATACTCTTTTAACCCAAATCTACAATCAATGAAAAGTAAGTTTACCCGATTGTTTCGTACTATTGCCATTGTTGTGGCTGTAGTGCTTTTAAGCTCGTTATTTGTTTCGGCACAAACTATCAAATACCCTGATAGCTGGACCAAAGGCGGCTTTAATCTTGTTGATTCTAAGGCCTCTGTAATTCAGGTTGACTATTCAGTTGCTGAGTTCTCGTTTGAAGACGCCTTGATTAACAACGAGAGTGTGAAAAACCTTTTGCTTCCCGGTGTTTTCCTCCCCGGCGATGAAGGTGCACCAAACCTTCCGGGCGAAAGCCGGTTTGTGGCCATACCCACAGGCGCAACGCCCATAGTTAAAATTGTATCGCAACGTACCGAAGTGTTCCATAATGTGAACATTGGTTGCGCTCCCCGTATCCCGCTCGAAACCGAAACAGGGCCCTTGCAGTATGCTAAGAATTCAGCCATCTATGCCAAGAACAGCCTCTATCCTGCACAGCCTGTTCGCATTTCAGAAGTTTCCAATTTCCGTGGCGTTGAGTATGTAATGCTAGGCATCACCCCATTCCAATACAATCCTGTTACAAAAGATTTGATTGTTTACCGCGATTTACAAGTTCAAATTGAATGTGTTGGCGGAAATGGTGAATTTGGTGAACAAACCTTCCGTAGCCGGTTCTTTGATCCTATTATGTCAGACATGCTGTTAAACTACTCCTCACTTCCAACGGTTGATTATGCCAAGATTTCAGAAAGCTATTACGGAGTTACCGAAGATGATGAGTGCGAATATATTATCATATGCCCTGATGGCCCTGAATTCCAATCATGGGCTGATACCATTAAACAGTTTAGGACTGAACAAGGGATCTTAACTAAAGTGTTCACAATTACCCAAGTTGGTGGCAATACCACCGCAGCAGTTGAGGGGTTTATAAACAATGCTTACAACAACTGGACGATAAAACCAGCATGTGTTTTGATCTTAGGCGATTATGGCACCAACCCTGCTAAAAATATCGTTTCTCCTATTTGGGACAATTACTGTGTATCTGACAATATCTATGGCGACATAGACGGCAGCGATTTAATGCCTGAAGTTGCCATGTCGCGTATAACCGCCAACGATAATAACCAATTAAAGGTTATGATTAGCAAGTTTTTGAACTATGAGCGAAACCCACCAACAAATCCCGGTTTCTATGCTCACCCTATAACAGCTTTAGGCTGGCAAACCGAGCGTTGGTTCCAGATTTGCTCTGAAACCGTGGGCGGCTTCTTCAAAAACATCCAAGGCAAAGACCCCGTTAGACAAAACGAAATATACCAAGGTACACCCGGTACTGTGTGGTCAACCGCCACCAATACCAATACTGTTGTTAACTTCTTTGGCCCTAATGGGTTGGGTTATATCCCCCAATCGCCTTCAACCCTAGGAGGTTGGACTGGTGGTACTGCCAGTGGTATTAATGCCGCCATCAATGCAGGTTCCTTTATACTTCAGCATCGCGATCATGGAAATGAAACAGGCTGGGGTGAACCTTCTTATACCAATAGCAGCATCAATGGCCTAACCAATACCGATTTAACCTTCATCATGTCAATTAACTGCTTAACCGGAAAATACAACTGGGGCAGTGAGTGCTTCACCGAAAAATTCCACCGCTATACCAAAAATGGCTTGAATTCAGGGGCATTGGGTTTATTGGCAGCATCCGAAACCTCTTACAGTTTTGTGAACGACACCTATGTATGGGGTGTTTACGACAACTGGTGGCCAGAATTTATGCCCACTTACAGTTCAACTCCCGTTGAACGGGGTATTTTGCCTTGCTTTGGCAATGCCGCTGGAAAATATTTCCTCAAACAATCAAGTTGGCCATACAATACAAGTAATAAGGCAGTTACCTACAACTTGTTCCATCATCATGGTGAATCATTTAGTGTAATTTATTCAGAAGTGCCACAAGCATTGGCCGTTACACATGCTCCAGAAATCAACCAAGGTGAAACTACTTATGAGGTTTCAGCCACTCCAGGAGCCACCATCGCGCTTTCGGTTAATGGCAACATTATTGGTGTTCAAACCGCCACATTGGTTCCCAATGTTTTCAACCTCCCCTCCGATTTAGTGGTTGGCGATAATGTAGTGGTTGTGGTTACTAAAACCAATTACAACCGTTACAGAAACCTAGTGCCTGTTACCACCGAAGAGCTAATTGCAACGTTTACCTCTTCATCAACTACCGGATGCACAGGCTTGTTAGTTGACTTCAGCGATATTTCATCAGGCGATCCAATCTCATGGGAATGGGCCTTTGATGGCGGCACTCCTGCCACTTCAACCGAGCAAAACCCCAGCGTTCAATATAACTCAGCCGGAAGCTTTAATGTAACCTTAAAGGTTGGTGATGGTACTGATTTCCACACAACAACACTTAATGCGTATGTAAGCACTTTCGATGTTCCTGCAGCACCTCTGGCCGAAAACAAAGCTACTTGCGTTTTTGAACCAGTACCAGATTTAACAGCCGAGGGCGAACAAATCCGTTGGTATGCCGATGCCGAATTAACAACTTTGCTGTTCTCTGGAAATAGTTTTGCCACAGGCGAAAACATGCCGGGAACCTATACGTACTATGCCACCCAAACTGCTACTGTTTGTGAAGGTCCTGCCTCCATTGTTACCCTTACCATTAGCGATTTGCCAGTAATTAATGTTAGTCCATTAAGCCCTGTTTGCTCCAATACAGCGGTTTTTGACCTTACAGGAGCAACCCCCGAAGGCGGAACTTGGAGTGGCAACGGTGTTGCAGATAACAAGTTTGATGCAACCGTAGCTGGACTTGGCGACCACACCCTGGCATATACATTTACCAATGAATTTGGCTGTACTGCTTCTAGCGAAGCTGTAATGACAGTTAATGGTATTCCTGAGGTTACAATGAACGCATTGCCCGCTGTATGCCAAAATGCAGAACCCATTACACTCACAGGCGGTTTGCCCGAAGGTGGTGTGTATAGCGGAACAGGCGTGGATGCTGGTTTGTTTACCCCTTCAACTGCTGGTGCTGGCGAAATAGCGATTGCTTATACTGTAACCGATGCTATTACTACTTGTTCCAATACTGCTACTGCTAACATTTTGGTGAATGGCATCCCTGAATTGCCCTTTGCTGGCGACACTTCCATTTGCCACAACCACACCTTAACACTTGACGCTACGTATCCCAGTGCTACCTATGCATGGTCGTCGGGCGAAACTACTGCCACCTTGGTGGTTGATTCAACGGGTGCCGGAATCGGAGGTTCAAAGGTGGTGAGTGTTAATGTTACAACAGCCGAAGGTTGCACAACCTCAGCTAATGTAAACTTTACCTTCCTCGATTGTACGGGTATTGGCGAATTAGCTAATGTTATCGGTTTAGAGATTTATCCAAACCCCACTGATGGCAATTTCAACCTTCAAATCAGCGCTCCTCAGCCAGTAGTTGTTGATATCAAAGTGGTGAATGCGTATGGGAACTTGGTTTATACCGCTAAGAATATTGCTATTAATGCAACCTATAAATCTGCCTTTAACCTTTCACAACTTGCTGATGGCGTTTACTTTGTTACGGTTGAAAATGGAAATAGTTCAGTTAGCAAAAAACTCATTATCAAGAAATAATCCCTTTTAAAGTTAACGAAGGTGAAAGCCTGCCGTGTCATATGTAAAATTTTACATAAAACTTGACCCGGCAGGCTTTTTATTTGTATCTTGTGCCACTTTTTTACAAACCAATAACTTTATCTATGAAAAAACAGATTTTTACCCTTTTTGCACTAGTTTTCTCGCTGTATGTTTATTCTCAGCAGGTTACACGTTCAATGGTTATGGTTGAAATCGGTACCGGTACTTGGTGTACCTATTGCCCAGGCGCTGCCATGGGTGCCGACGACCTACTTGAAAACGGCTGTAAGGTATCAGTGGTTGAAAACCATAATGGCGATCAGTATGCCAACCAATACAGCAATGCCCGCAACTCCTATTATGCTATCAGTGGTTATCCCACAGCATTTTTTGATGGTGCCTTAAGCGTGGTTGGTGGAAGCCATTCACAAAGTATGTATTCGAGCTATTTGCCCAAATACAACCAACGTATTGCTGTTCCGGCCAATATGACCATGGAAATGGATGTAACAAACACAGGCTTAAACTACACAGCTACTATTAAGTTGGTTAAAGTTGCGCCTATAACGCTTACTAATCTTAAGCTACATTTTTTTGTGACCCAGTCGCATATTTCACAAAACTGGCAAGGCCAAACACATTTAAATTTTGTAAACAGGCTTATGGTTCCTGATCAAAATGGCACACCTGTAAGCTTCGACAATGGCGATACAGTAACAGTTACCTTAAACTTTGCATTGAATGTAGCCTGGCCTGTAGAAGACTGCGAATTTATTACCATGGTACAGGCTTCAAACAGAGAGGTTTTGAATTCAATTAAGCAAGGAGCTATTGATTTGGCAGTTGACTTTGACGCCCCAACTAACCTGTTGCAAAAAGATGAGTCAGTTACCTTTAACAACACCACACATGGTGGTTATATCGGTGTTCCTGAGTCGTATATGTGGTATTTCCCCGGTGGCACACCCTCCACATCAACCGAGAAAAATCCAACTATTACGTATTCAGAATGCGGGCTGCATAATGTGAAATTGGTAGTTGATCGTGGTAGTCAGATCGATTCAATCGAAAAAGAGGCTTATATCCAAGTAGGCCCTATTGCAAATATTACATCCAATCCTGGCGATACAGCTTGTCCATATGTGCCCATTACCCTTGATGCTGGTACTGCCAATGCTACCTACCTATGGATGCCGGGCGGCGAAACAACCCAAACCATTGAAGTTACCGAATCGCAATATGGTCTCGGGCTTCATGAGTTTAGTGTAACTGTTACAGGCGGAGGATGTGAGTCGGTTAACAACCATTCCATCTTCTTTGATGCTTGCACAGGCACACCAGAACTATCAGCCGCACAAACACAGGTATATCCTAACCCAGCACAAGATGTGCTATTTGTAAAATTGCCTGAGGCTGGAGCTTACACGGTTTCTTTGGTTAATAGCCAAGGGGTAGTTGTACTTAGCCAAAAAGTAAAGGCCGAAGGTACAAACCAACATCGTTTGGATGTAAGCAAACTATCGAATGGTGTTTATATGCTTAAAACCGAAAATGGCACTGAGGTGGTAACGACCAAGGTGGTAATCCAAGATTAATCTTAAATAGGATGATAGAAGGGCCGTTGCGTTGTGTGACGGCCTTTTTTGTTTTATTTGAATGGCAATAAAGCATTAAAAAGGATAAATGGTTTTTTTTACGATTGTAGTAATCGCTTAATTCATGCATATATTTGTAGAAAAAAATGAACGCAAATCATTTGTGTTATGAAAGAGATTATTATAGTGTTGATTGGTTTTTGCTTTTGTGCCCAATTAAGTGCACAGGAGTCAATATTGTTGCGTACCATGCTTTATGGCGGCCACAGTGATTTAGGAACAGTTGCTCAGTTAAGGCCAAATAGCCAGTCAGTTGATGATGAATATGAGTTTTTGCGCTTATACCCTGGCAGCAATCCGGTTTTTACACATTTAATTGAGTGGGATGGCTATTTATGGGGCATGTCATTGATGGGTGATCAAAATTATAGTGGTTTGATTTTCAATTATAATCCGGTCTCCGGTGAATATAATAAAAAGTTCGATTTTGAGTATGGTGATGGAGAGTCTCCATACGGCTCCCTACTGTTGGCTTCAAATGGTAAAATGTATGGAATGACATGTTATGGAGGGCAAGATGATAATGGGGTTTTGTTTGAATACGCACCTGTAACCAATGAATATCAGGTTGTAGTTTATTTTAACCTAAGCAATGGCGCAAATCCCCATGGGAGTTTGATTCAAGCAAGCAATGGCCTTTTATATGGGGTGACCTATTCAGGAGGAACGAATGAAGTGGGCGTATTGTTTTCATATAATCCTGAAAGTATGGAATTAATCCCGCTGTACAATTTTGATTATAATGGTTACGGCCCATTGGGTAGTTTATACGAAGCTTCCGATGGAAAATTGTATGGATTGACTTCCGAAGGTGGTATTAATAATTCAGGTGTGTTGTTTGTGTTTGATATTAACCTCGTTAGTTTTCAGATAGTATACTCTTTCTCCGATGGAGAAAAGCCTCATGGCAGCTTAATTGAATCGACTGACCACAAACTATATGGCTTAACTACCTATGGAGGCCCTTCCGATTACGGCACACTATTTTCGTACGATATTGCCAATAGCACCTTTCATAGATTATATAACTTTAGCTCTCAAGATGGTCGCAATCCATTTGGTGATCTGTTAGAGTTAAGTGACGGCAAATTGTATGGGCTCACTCAAAGTGGAGGTGATAATTATCTAGGTGTTTTGTTTGAGTTTGACCCGTTAAGCTCAACTTATACAAAACTATTTGATTTTAAAACAGGTGCAGGGTATTATCCGTACGGCAGTTTAATGCAAGGTTCAAACGGAAAGCTCTATGGTCTTACCCGGTGTGGAGGCTACATATCAACCGGGACTTTTTCGGGGGATGGTGCTTTATTTGAGTACGATATACCTCTTGACTCAGTTCAGTTTAAGCTGTTTTTTTCTATGCCTGAATGCAAGAAGTCTTATGGAGGGTTGGTGGCATTAGGCAATAATAAGGTCTTGGGACTAGCCTATAGTGGGAATAAATATGATAAAGGTTGTGTTTTTGAGTACAATTATGCTTCAAAATCGGTAGAAAAATCAATTCCTTTTGAAGGATTTAATGGGGCTAATCCGTATGGATCGCTTGTAAAATCACAAAATGGTAAATTTTATGGTATGACTTCAAAGGGAGGCGCCACAAACAATGGGGTCATTTTTGAATATTTACCAGAAAATGCGCAAATAAATAGACTCATTAACCTAGAAGGCTGGAATGGCAAACAACCGTGGGGAGGCCTAGTAGAGGCTGTTAATGGTCTTTTATATGGCTTAACTTATTCAGGAGGCCAGTACAGCAAAGGGGTTATTCTTGCGTTCGACCCATTCACAAACAGATGTGATTCAGTATTTAGCTTCAATACGGAACATGGAGTGTTCCCCAAAGGAAGCCTTTGTTTAGGCAATGATGGGCTTTTTTATGGACTTACATCCTCGGGCGGGCAAGGTTCTGTCGGTACATTTTTTAGGTATAACCCAGACAATAAAGTTTTTACCGTTATAAAATACTTAGACTTTATAACAGGCTATTCACCTTATAGCACACCTTATTTAGCTTCTAATGGTAAGATATACTGCACAACTCCACTTGGCGGCCTTCATGGTAAGGGAACCATCTTTACGTATAAACCAGAAAGCAGTGAGTTTGAAGTAATACATTCGTTTGATGGTGCAAATGGGAGCAGTTGCAAATCGGATCTTATGCAAGCTAGTGATGGGATGCTGTATGGCACAACAGCTTATGGGGGAGCAAATAACCATGGTGTGTTTTTTTCAATAAATCCTGATTCAAATCAGTTTACAAAACTTGCCGATGTGAATGAATCAGGTGGCTATAATCCAATGTATGGTGCTTTGGTGGAGATTCCTGGCAATGTTGGTGTACCAGATACCCCACTATTAACAGAAAACCTGCTTACTGTGTTTCCGAACCCCGTTGTTGATGAATATTTTACGCTGCGTACGCAAAAACAAGCTAAATTTGTGTGTATTACTAACCTTCTAGGCCAGATAGTTTATAAACAGCATACCAAAGGTTTAACACACATAATCTCAACGCATTCACTCACTAATGGAGTGTATATTATTCATGTTCAATACGTTGATGGTAAGATTGATACCAAAAAAATCTTGGTTGTGAAAAGCCGAACAAAGTAGATAAAGACCTTGTATAAAAGCACTTAAATGTTATTGTTCTTTTTCGATTGCTCTTGCTACCTGTTCTGCTAATAGTTTTGCAGCTTTTTCATTCGGATGAACATAATCAGGAAAGTTGGTGGCCTGATTGCTTAGCCCCGTATGTAAATCAATGATTTTTAAATTGTTGTGTGTCGCAATCTGTTTAGTTATAGGGATAACCCCAGCAGATATGGTTGAATCGTTTATTCCCCAGGTGGTTTTAAAAACGGGTACAGGTAGGCAAACGAAAATGTTGGGCTTGGGAGAGACAGTGTTAAATGTATCAATCAAAGCTTGATAATCGCTCGCAAAGTTCTGCGCATTCCAATTGTGGCTTTTGGTATCATTGGTCCCTAGCATCACGATAATCAAATCCGGATTTAAGGCAAAGACTTCATTAAATTCCTTGCAATCCCAATAGGGCAAATCGCCGCCCTTTTGCAAGGTGGCCGCACTTCTTCCGCAATTATATACCGAATATTCCTCGCCCAGTATGCTATCAAGCATAGCTGGATATGCTGATTTACTTGGGTTTTTTAGCCCATAGCCCTCCGTAATGCTATCACCCACACAAACAATTTTTTTTGGTGAGGTGCACGAAAAATGAAGCGTAAGCAACATTAGGCTTACAATTAGAAATTGTGACTTTTGGTTAAACATTTTAGTATTGATTTCACTATTGTCTGGTAAAAAAATTAAAAATATTTTAAGATTCCTCGCTTCATTACATAACGCTATAAATGACAGGCTTTTATGTTTTTCTTCGGGGGCGTGTGCTTGCTTTGGCGGCGCAGCCGCCAAAGCAAGCACCCGCCCCCGCATTTTGTATAATCTCCTTATTTTTAGCGTATATCAATGTATTGGTTTAAAAGTTATCGCGACAGTTTTTCGATAGGTCTTCGCTAAAGAATGCTTTGTGGGAGGTAAAATCAGGAAAGCAAAAAGGCTATCGCAAAGCAACAGCCTTTAATTCGTAATCTGCTAAAAAACAGCAGTTTAAAATGTGGATTCAAATTGTCTTAAAAACCGCAAATCGTTCTCAAAAAACAAACGAAGGTCTTTGATGGTGTACAAGCCCATGGTCATGCGTTCAATGCCCATCCCAAAAGCAAAGCCAGTGTATTCTTTACTATCTATTCCACACATTTCCAATACATTGGGGTCAACCATGCCACAACCCAGTATTTCAATCCAACCGGTGTGCTTGCAAATGTTACAGCCTTTGCCACCACAGAGATTGCACGAAATATCCATCTCGGCAGAAGGTTCGGTAAAAGGGAAATACGATGGGCGTAAGCGAATTTTGGTCTGTTCGCCAAACATTTCTTTGGCAAAATAAAGCAAGGTTTGCTTTAAATCAACAAACGAAACATTGCGGTCAATGTACAAGCCTTCAACTTGATGAAAGATGCAATGTGCGCGGGCCGAGATTGCCTCGTTGCGGAATACCCTACCCGGGAACAACATACGTATTGGGGGTTTGTGCGATTCCATAACCCTTACCTGTACCGATGAGGTGTGGGTGCGTAAGGCGATATCGTTGCCATCTTCGCGTTTCTCAACAAAAAAAGTATCCTGCATATCGCGAGCCGGATGGTCGGGAGGGAAGTTAAGGGCCGTAAAGTTATGCCAATCGTCTTCAATTTCAGGGCCATCGGCAACTGTAAACCCAATTCTTGAAAAAATTGAGATAATTTTACCCCTAACCAATGAAACAGGATGTCGGGATCCAGGTTCTTCAAAATCAACAGGAAGCGTAAGGTCAGGTTTGGGTTGATTGCTGATACTTAAAGCTTCGATACGATCCTTGGCTTCCGAAATTTTGGCTTGCAGCACATCTTTTAGGGTGTTCAGCAATTGACCAAATTCTTTCTTTTCTTCGTTTGGCACGGTTTTAAATCCCGCGAATAAATCATTCAGGATGCCTTTTTTGCCAAGATATTTCACCCTGAAGGCTTCCAGCTCATCAGCATTTTCGACTTGAAAAGCCTCAACTTCGGCAATATTGTTTTTAATTGCTTCTTTCATTCAAAACCTTATTTCACAATCTTGATGGTCATTTTTACATCTTGGGCGGGACGGTCGCCAGGAACGGTTTTAACGGCAGCAATCTTATCAATAACATCTAAACCTTCTGTAATTTCACCAAATACAGTATATTGAGTATCAAGGTGTGGGGTTCCGCCAACTTTTTTGTACGCTTCTTTTTGCTCAGGAGAGAATTTAGCGCCCCTTGCTTCCCACATTTGTATGGTTTGTTCGGTTAAAACTTCGCCGTGAACAACATAGAATTGCGAACCGGAAGATTCTTTTTTAGGATTCACCTGATCGCCCATACGTGCAGCTGCCAAAGCACCTTTTTTATGGAAAAACTTGGGGTTGAACTCGGCAGGAATACGATAGCCCGGGTCTTGACGACCGTCGGCATTTTGACCGCCTTGTATCATAAATTTATTGATGACCCTGTGAAACGGAGATCCATTGTACCAACCATCATTCACCAATTTGATGAAATTATCGCGGTGCAGCGGTGTTTCATTATACAGGTAACCTTTCATGTCGCCATAATCGGTATGAATTACAAAACGAGTTACGTTTTCTTTTTTTTGAGCTTCAGCATTCATAAATAATCCGAATATTAATGTAAAAAATAACAACTTTTTCATAATGATTTACTTATTAATTAATTCAACAGTCATTTTTAGTTCTTTTTTGGGTTTGTCGGTTTCGTCAGTTTCAACTTTCGAAATTGCATCAACAACGGTCATCCCGTCAATAATTTCGCCAAAAATAGTATAATTCCCGTCAAGATGCGGTAGTCCATTGTGCAAAAGATATGAATTACGCTGATATTCAGGGTATAAAATTTTTTGGCGACGTTCGTGGTAAGCAATATCCTGTGGCAGGATGGTGCGGCCAACCACAATATAAAACTGTGAGCCCGATGAGGCTTTGGCTGGATTGATGTCATCGCTTTCGCGGGCAGCTCCCAAGGCACCGCGCTTATGATAACACTTCCGGTTGAATTCGGCAGCAATAGTGTATCCGGGATCTTCTTCACCATTTGCATTGCTGCCACCTTGTGCTACAAATGATTTAATTACACGGTGAAAGGGTGAACCATTCAAGTAACCCGTTTTGATTAACTTGATAAAGTTGTCGCGATGTAGCGGTGTTTCGTCATAAAGCAAGCCCTTTATATCCCCCATAGTTGTGTGAATGACAAAATGTTGCCGTTTGTCGGGAATTTGTTGGCTCTGCTTTTGGCAAGCAGTCAAAAGTAGTATTGTAAGGCTTATAACTGCGAAAATCTGTGTTTTCATCACTTGGAGTGTAAGGCATGGTTAAAGCACTTTCGGCAAAGCGGCATGTAGCTGTCAGTTTCACCCAAAAGAACGAGTTTGTCGTTGGCTACGGTCCTGTGCGAGTATTGGGCCAAATTGCCGCAGCCCATGCAAATGGCATGAACTTTTGTTACGTATTCGGCCATGGCCATCAATGCGGGAATGGGTCCAAAGGGTTTTCCTAAATAATCCATATCGAGGCCAGCCACTACCACACGTACACCATTGTTAGCTAATTCATTACAAACGGTAATGATTTCGCTGTCAAAGAATTGGGCTTCATCAATGCCAACCACTTCCACATCATTCGTGTAGAGCAGAATTTGGGATGCGGCTTCAACAGGCGTAGAGCGTATAACATTTGCATCGTGCGATACCACATTGGTGTCGTCGTAACGCGTATCAACGCCAGGTTTAAATATTTCAACCTTTTGTTTGGCAATGCGTGCACGGTTGAGCCTGCGGATGAGCTCTTCGGTTTTACCAGAAAACATGGAGCCCACAATTACTTCTATCCAACCAGCCCTGCCAGTTGGATTCATTGGATTTTCGAGAAACATTGGCGTAAGGTATATAACAATTTACGACTTTTGTCGTAATTTTACATGAGCAAATTTACGAATCATTGGCTTACCAACTCAATAAAATCAAAACTTATGGACAGAAAACTAGTACTTGAAGAAATAAATGGATTGGTGGAAATTATCGCCGAGCAAACCGGAACCATTATGACTTATCCTGGTAAAATACCTCATATTGAGTTAGATATAGTTATGTCGAACATTCGGAAGCTCTACGAAAACTATCATCTTTTAGGTAGGCTCAACACTACCGAGCTTCCTCCACAACTCAAAAACCATGAGAAAGCCATTGTTGAACCAGCTCCAAAGCATGAGCCTCAAATAGAAGTTCAAAAGCCGCGCATTGAGCCTAAACCACAAGTTTACACACCATTATATCCAACTGTAGCTAGTGTTGAACAACCAAACCCTCAACCCGAACAGCCGGATCATATTGACTACTACAAAGAGCAACCACCCAAAGAACTCTATAAGCCTCAGGTTTCTAGGCCTGTAACCAATCCCGAACGACCTGCTTCTAGAAAAGAGGAAAAGCCTTTCGGATTTAATACACCCGATTTGTTTTCGGGAGGGCCTAGCACTTTAGCCGATAAACTGAAAGATGAAAAGCCATCGGTTGTTGATAGAATATCACACGGCATGCCTGATAACAGCGTGGCAAACAGGCTGCAGCAAAAACCCTTAGCCGATATACGGGCGGCCATCGGTATAAATGAAAAGTTTTTGTTTATCAACGAGTTGTTTAATGGCAACCTCACCGAATACAATCAAGCCGTACAAGCTTTAAATACAGCCCAAAATTTAGCTAGAGGGCTTGAGATTTTTGAAGCCTACCGCTCCAGATATGGGTGGAACCCAAAATTAACAAGTTTTTTGAAGCTTCGGGATTTAGTTGAACGAAGGTATTTGTGAAAAAATCGCATAGTACAGGCTGATAGATGAATGGTGCAGGGCAAAAGATAAATTGTATTGGGCATGTCAGGTGCCAGATTACCCGATCCGAGCATCAGGAGAGTTTGTGGTTGCGTGCTCAAGACACTGGTAAGAAGTTACTTTAAAGTGTTAAAAAACAATTTTTTGTAAGATGAAATATCTTTTAATGGCTATTCGTAAATTTATAGTCACCAAACACGTGAATACTCGATTCGCGCCAAGTATAAATTCGAATATAGGATTACAACAGCACATTTTTTTGGCTTAATTAGCCTGCAAACTGTCAGCTTCCTCGTTAAAAACTTTGGGTTTGAATTGTTTGATGTTTCCTATAAGAAAAGGTGCTAATGAAGCCACTGGGCTGTAAAGTAGCGACTCTTTGGCTTCTTTGTTTTGGGGTATCCATGCACTAGCAAACGTGTTGAGCACAAATAGGATAACACTTATAACCAAGGCGCCTTTTAAGACTCCAAAAGCCAGGCCTGCAATTTTGTTTGCAAAACCAAGGGCTACTAAATCCACAATTTTTTCGATGAGCTTGCCTATAAGATGAACAGCTATAAGAACCACCAAAAAAGTTAAGGCAAATGCAGCCATCCGCTGATAAGCGGGTTCAGCATGTACAATTTTTGAGATGAACGGCATAGCAATTGCCGAAAAATGATAGGCTGCATAAATGCCCAAAACAAGGCCTGCCAGCGATGCCAGTTCAACTACCAAGCCTCGTGTAAAGCCTTTGAAACCAGCAAAAATTAAAGGGATTGCAATAATAATGTCGATGTAATTCATGCCCGAATAGGATATTCAATTGGTGTGATTTTAGGTCTTGCGTAAGCGTTGTGTAAGTTCGGTTGAGAATACAAACTCATTCAATTCATCGTTGCCAGAATTTAATATGGTGTGCTTATCGCCTTTCCACCAAAGCTTGCCTTGGTAGATAAAGTTGATAGCCTCGCCAATCTGAAGAACCGAATTCATGTCATGTGTGTTAACGATAGTGGTTATGTTATATTCATGGGTTATTTCTAAGATCAGGTCATCAATAAGCTTTGAAGTTTGTGGATCGAGGCCTGAATTGGGTTCATCACAAAACAAGTAACGTGGGTTTAAGGCTATTGCACGTGCTATGGCTACACGTTTTACCATCCCTCCACTTAATTCAGACGGCATTAGCTTGTTAACTTTCTGTAGATTAACCCGTTCTAAACAAAAATCTACCCTTTTTTGCATTTCTAAAGGGCTCATGTTCGAGTACATAATCAAGGGGAACTTTATGTTTTGCTCTACATTTTGCGAATCGAACAAGGCGCCGGTTTGAAACAGCATGCCTATTTCTTTTCGAAACTCTTTTTTTTCGCTTTTGCTTGCACCCGAAAACTTACGGTTATCATAGCGGACTTCCCCTTTGTCAACCTCCAGAAGCCCCACCGTACATTTCATCATCACTGTTTTACCTGAACCGCTTTGACCAATTATTAAGTTCGTTTTGCCTGTTTCAAATTGGGTCGAAACATCATTCAAAACCAGCTTCCCACCGAATGATTTGCTAATGTTATTGATAGTAATCATGTGAGCAACAATTGAGTAAGAATCAAATTAAATAAAATAATTGCTATGCTGGAATGCACAACAGCTTGCGTGCTTGCTTGCCCAACTTCCAAAGCGCCACCACTTATGCGAAAACCTTGGTAACCAGAAACGGATGTAATGATAAATGCGAAAACCACCGTTTTAATCAAGGCATAGAATACCGTAAACCCCTCGTACGAAAACCTGAGGCCTGCAATGTAATCTTGTGGTGTGTAAAGATCGGTAAGCCAAGCCACACACCATCCTCCGAACAAGCTGAGCACAATACTGAAGACTATTAATACCGGGTTAAACAATACTGCAGCAATAATTTTAGGGAAAATAAGGAAGTTGGCCGGGTTTATACTCATTACCTCCAATGCTTCAATCTGTTGGGTAACACGCATGGTGCCAATTTCGGAAGCAATGCGCGAGCCAATTTTTCCAGCTAGAATAAGGCTAATAATGGTTGGGGAAAACTCCAGAATGACAGATTGCCTGGCAGTGAAACCTACCATGGTGAGCGGAATTAATGGACTGTCAATGTTATAGGCAGTTTGTATGGTAACAACGGCACCCATAAAAACCGAGATGATGGCCACAATCCCCATTGAGTCAAAACCCAAGGATTGAAACTCATGGAACAATTGGTTCCTAAACACCCTAAACTTATCGGGCTGTTTTAGTACTTGCTTCATCAGCAAGATGTAACTACCCGTGTGCTCAACCAAATTCATTTTTAGAAATATTTGCGCTAAAGTAATAATTTTTGAGCCGATTCAATAATTTTGGATAACAGGAATTCATGTGCATACTAAATCAATTGCAATTGCATTGTTATAAATACGTAAAAACATTAGTTTTGCCAAATGAAATACAAAGTTTCCAGCATTCTTATGGTTAATCACTTATGCAGGATTGTTGTTTTTTTATGGATAGTTGCCGCTATTGCCGCTTGTGCGCCTAAGCGCAGCCTTCACCGGAATTATAAAAAACAAAAACGCAAATGTTCTGATTGTCCATCGTTTACAAAACACCAAACACCAGCAACCACAGTTTATGCCCGTTATAAAACCGCTTGATGAACAAGCATTCCTAAATCAACTTCTTCCCGCCACTGCCGTGCCGGGCATACATCAATTGCTCATCAAACACAAGGTTCATTTGAATGTTACCCGTGCCCGTTCAGGTAAACTTGGCGATTATTGTCACAACAGAAACGGGGTAAAGCATGCCATCAGCATAAACCATAACCTGCATCCTTATCAGTTTCTTATAACAGTGTTACATGAGTTAGCCCATATGATGGTTAAAGAAAAGTATAAGAAACGCCTTAAACCACATGGAGCAGAATGGAATAAGGAGTTTATTGAGCTCTCAATACCTTATTTGAATGACGATGTTTTCCCGGAAGATGTAAAAAAGGCTTTTACACAGCATTTGCAAAAAGGATATGCCTCTACAAGTGTTGATGTGGATTTGATGACCGTGCTGCGTGTGTACGAGGGCAAAACTTTTGCGCGCACTATTCAACAACTTGCCGAAGGTGCTGTTTTTGAATATAATGGGCGAATTTTTAAAAAAGGAAGCTTAATCCGTAAGCGTTATAAATGCCTTTGCCTCGACAATAACCGCGACTACCTCTTTAGCCCTTTGGCAGAAATTAAGGATGCAGTGTAATAAAATTTGTATATTTGGAGTTTGTAGTCCATCAAGTCCACCAATCCTTTCAATAATCTTTTGCTTTGAATTCATCTTTACAATCCTAAATTTATGAACACCAACAATTTCTGCGTAATTATGGCCGGGGGTATCGGCGCACGCTTCTGGCCGATGAGCCGCACGGCTTATCCCAAACAGTTTATCGATATCCTGGGAACAGGCGAAACCCTAATCCAACGAACGTTTAGGCGGTTTACAGATGTTTGTCCATCAGAAAATATATATGTGGTTACTAGTAACTTATACTATGATCTGGTAAAAGAACAGCTTCCAAACATGCGGCCCGAGAATATCCTTTGCGAACCCTTTCGCCGTAATACAGCCCCATGCATAGCTTATGCTAATTACCGTATAGCAGCAGTTAACCCCAATGCTAACATTATTGTTGCGCCTTCTGATCATGTTATCCTACGAGAAGAAACATTTACCGAGGTAATAAAAACCGCTCTTGCGGCCACCGAAAAAAACAATTGGCTTCTTACCCTAGGCATAAAACCATCAAGACCTGATACTGGTTATGGATACATTCAATTTGTTGAGGACGAAGTTCCTGCAACGGATTCTAGAATCAGAAAAGTTAAAACGTTTACTGAAAAACCCAACCTTGAATTAGCCCGAACCTTTCTTGCCAGTGGCGATTTCTTATGGAATGCCGGCATATTTATTTGGAAACTTAGCACCATACAATCCGCTTTTGAAACATATCTGCCCGATGTGGATGCAGTTTTTAAAGCTGGTGTAGGCAAGTATGGCAGCCCTAGCGAAAAAGAGTTTATTGACCATGCATATATGATTTGTAAAAGCATTTCCATTGACTATGGTGTAATGGAAAAAGCAGATAATGTTTATACCCTATCTTCTGACTTTGGATGGTCTGACTTGGGCACCTGGGGCTCGTTGTATGCTATACGAGACAAGGATGAAGAAGGAAATGCAATTGTAGGCAATAGTGTAATGACTTATGGTACTAGTAATTGCGTTGTGAATATGCCAAATGACAAATTGGTGGTAATTGAAGGGCTCGACAATTACATTGTGGTTGAAGACCAGAATGTGCTGTTAATCTGCAAGAAAGAAGATGAACAACAACTACGGGATATTGTAAATGAGGTGAAAATTGCTAAAGGAGAAAAATTCGTATAACATTACAAACATGAAACAGATATTCAATCAATTAAACAAAAGCCTGATTTTATTTGTAGCAAGCTTTTCGTTGCTTACTGCTTCAACGGTAAGAGCTGACGAAGGCATGTGGCTCCCATTTTTAGTGGAACGCCTAAACTTTACCGATATGCAAAAATCGGGATTGAAGCTTACTGCCGACGAAATCTATAGTGCCAATCATGCCAGCTTAAAAGATGCTATTGTATTATTTGGCCGTGGATGTACGGGCGAGATTATCTCAGATCAAGGCTTGATCCTTACGAATCATCATTGTGGGTATGGCGCCATACAATCTGTAAGCGATGTAGCCAACGACTATCTTACCAATGGTTTTTGGGCCACACAACTTCAAGAAGAGCTGCCAATTGAGGGCTTAAGCGTTCAGTTTTTAGATCATTTTGAAGATGTTACAGCAAAAATGCTCGATGGGATTACACCCGCAACTCCAGAAGCCGATCGCAACAAACTCATAAATGAACGCCGCGAAAAGCTTGTGAAAGAAGCCACCGAAGGAACTAAATTCAATGCGGTAGTAAAAGAGTTTTACAACGGCAATGAGTTTTACCTGTTTGTATATCTTACTTATAACGATGTGCGCCTGGTTGGAACGCCGCCTTCGGCCATTGGTAAGTTTGGTGCTGATACCGACAATTGGATGTGGCCACGCCACACCGGCGATTTCTCCATCTTTAGGGTTTACGGCGATAAAGATGGTAATCCCAATGTGTATAAAAAAATCAACGTACCACTTAAACCCAAACACTTCTTGCCAATCAATATTGGTGGTATTAAAGAAGGTGATTTTGCGATGATTATGGGTTTCCCGGGCCGTACTGACCGCTATTTGGCATCTGAAGGTGTAAAGATGGCCATCGACCAATCAAACCCAACCATTGTTGATATCCGGCGCAAAAAACTGGATATAATGAGCGCTGATATGCAAGCCGATGCCGCAGTCCGTATAAAGTATTCCTCTAAATATGCCGGTATTGCCAACTACTGGAAGTATTTTATTGGCCAAACCAAAGGTCTTAAACGCTTAAAGGTTGCTGACAAAAAGAAGGCCCTTGAAGATGAATTTGCTGCTTGGGTTGCAGCAGATGCATCGCGCACACAATTGTATGGCAATGTGTTGCCTAGCTTTAAGGCTGCTTACCACGAGTTACGGAACACCAATGAAGCTGGGATTTATTACCGCGAAGCTGCATTTGGGCCTGAAATTATGGGCTTTGTGTTGCGCTTTGAAGAATTAAAAGAGCTCGTTTCGGCCAAAAAGCCAGATAAAGAAAAGCTTAATGCGCTACAAGTATCAGCCAAAGAAAAGTTTGAAGCTTATTTCAAAAACTATAACCCATCAACTGACCAAAAACTTTTGGCTGCCATGCTTGAGCTGTTTTACAAAAAAGTGCCTAGCGACCAACAGCCTGAATATTTTAAGGAACTTGCCACCAAGTACAAAGGCGATTTTGAAAAGTTTGCTGCCGAAGTTTTTGCCAAATCAGTGTTTAGAAACCTAGAGGCTGCTGTTGAATTTGTGCGAAACCCCAAAGCCTCAGTTTTTGAAAAAGAAAAGATATACTTGTTAGCGAAGGCATTCCAAACCAAAGCTGCCGAAATAACTAAAGCTGCCGATCCTGCCAACGAAAAGCTAAAAATTGCTCGTCGGTTATTTGTTGCTGGTTTACGCCAAATGCAGCCTGACCGCAATTTCTACCCCGATGCCAATCAAACAATGCGCTTAACATACGGCCATGTTAAAGACTATACCGGAGCCGATGCAGTTCTTTATAACTATTTTACAACGCAATATGGCATTCTTGAAAAAGAAGATCCTAATAACTATGAATTTGTGGTGCCACAGCGCCTCAAAGAGCTTATTCAAAAGAAAGACTTTGGCCCCTATGGCGAAAACGACACCTTGCATGTTTGCTTCTTAACTACTCATGATATTACCGGTGGAAATTCGGGTAGCCCTGTTATAAATGCTAAAGGCGAACTAATTGGGTTAGCTTTTGATGGCAACTGGGAGGCTATGAGCGGTGATATTGCCTATGAACCTGAATTACAGCGTACTATTAATGTTGATGCAAGGTATGTGTTGTTTATTATTGATAAGTTTGCCAAATCCGATCACATTCTCAAGGAACTAAAATTGGTTGGAAACCAATAATTAGCTGTTGTTTTTAGATATCAATAGTTTATTTGTGAACCCGCCCAAAACCTGAGCGGGTTTTTCATTTATCCTAACTTGTTTAATGTTTGTTTGAAAAAATCAAACAAAAGGCGGTTTTGTTTGTAGTACTTAGCCTATATACGTATTCAAATGAAACTTTATCAGTACTACGATCAATTATTTATCCCTGCTGACATCGATGAGGTGTGGGATTTTATTTCAACACCATCAAACCTTCGTTTGATAACGCCAAGCCATATGAATTTTGAGATAACGAGTCTTAATTTGCCTGTAAAAATGCATCCCGGCATGATTATCTCTTACAAGGTTAGCCCATTCCCCTTTTTTCGAACAACTTGGGTAACAGAAATAACACATGTACAAGATAAACACTATTTTGTTGATGAACAGCGCTTTGGGCCATATAGCTTCTGGCAACATCAACATTGGCTTTTCCCAAGCGAAAATGGGGTTAAAATGATGGACTTGGTTACTTACAAGCCTCCTTTAGGCATTCTGGGTCAATTTGCTAATTGGTTTTTTATTCACAAGCAAATCCAGCAAATATTTGATTATCGAAAAAGGGCTCTTGCAGAGATATTTATGGCTAAGCAATAACCATAGGAAGAGTAAATGTGATAATAAAAAACCCGGCATTTGCCGGGCTAAGGTTTGTGTAGGATAAAGCTTTTATACGTCGATATTGGCGTATTTGGCGTTTTTCTCAATAAATTCTCTACGGGGGGGCACTTCATCACCCATTAGCATTGAGAATATTCGATCAGCCTCCGTTCCATTGTCAATGGTAACTTGCCTTAAGGTTCTAAAGCCTGGATCCATTGTGGTGCTCCAAAGTTGCTCGGCGTTCATTTCGCCAAGACCTTTGTAGCGTTGAATGTGGATTCCTTTTTCGCTGCCGTCCTTTGATAACTCATTTACAATAGCTTGGCGTTGTTCTTCGGTCCAGCAATAGCGCTCAGTGTTGCCACGCTTTACCAAATACAAGGGAGGCGTGGCTATATAAACATAACCGTTTTCAATTAGTTCTTTCATATGCCTAAAGAAGAAGGTCA
Source organism: uncultured Bacteroidales bacterium (assembly GCA_964552325.1). Taxonomy (GTDB): domain Bacteria; phylum Bacteroidota; class Bacteroidia; order Bacteroidales; family TTA-H9; genus CAZKCK01. Next base: position 9,492 of record CAZKHA010000010.1, on the reverse strand, counting down.
AGATTAGCGTTGCTATGTGGCTTCCATCCACGTCAGCATCGGTCATAATCACAATTTTGTGATAACGCAGCTTTACTAGGTTTAGAGCTTTGCTATCTTCTTCAGTACCAATGCTTACTCCTAGTGCGGTAAAAATATTTTTAATTTCTTCGCTGTCGTAGATTTTATGTGGCATAGCTTTCTCCACGTTCAATATTTTGCCACGCAAAGGCAAAATGGCCTGAAATTTTCTGTCGCGGCCTTGTTTGGCTGTGCCGCCTGCTGAATCACCCTCAACTAGATAAATCTCAGCAAGTGCAGGATCTCGCTCGGAGCAGTCGGCCAGTTTGCCTGGCAAACCAGAACCTGTGAGCACGCTTTTGCGCTGAACAAGTTCTCGGGCTTTACGTGCTGCATGGCGGGCTGTTGCAGCTAAAATAACCTTGTTAACAATGGTGCGTGCTTCTTTGGGATGCTCCTCAAGATAATAGTTAAGTCCTTCGGCCACAACTTGGTCCACATACCCCATTACCTCATTGTTTCCAAGCTTGGTTTTGGTTTGGCCTTCAAATTGAGGTTCAGCCACCTTAACGGAGATAATCGCAGTAAGCCCTTCGCGGAAGTCATCGCCATTAATATCAAATTTCAGGTTTTTAAGCATGCCTGATTTTTCGGCATAGGATTTTAAGGTGCGCGTAAGTCCGCGACGGAAACCTGCTAAATGTGTGCCTCCCTCGTGGGTGTTAATATTGTTTACGTAGGCATGAATGTTTTCCGAAAAAGAAGTGTTGTATTGCATTACAATCTCCATGGGCGTGCCGCTGCGCTCACCTTCCATATAAATTGCTTCGGGCATGAGCTTTTCACGTGTTTCGTCCAGGTAATCAATAAAATCTACCAGGCCTTTTTCAGAACAAAACTCCTTAGTAAATACATTGCCTTTATCGTCGGTAGTTCGTAAATCAGTAATAGCCAAGCGTATGCCCTTGTTTAAAAAGGCAAGTTCGCGAAGACGTCCTACAAGAATCTCTGGGTCAAACACCGTTACAATAAAAATGCTGCTATCAGGTTTAAAATGCGTTTCGGTCCCATTGCCCGTGCTTTCACCTATAACTTTAACGGGTTCAACGGGTTTGCCACAGTGATATTCTTGGTAATAAACCTTTTCATCGCGGTAAACTTTTACCCATAAATCTTCAGAAAGGGCATTCACGCAAGATACACCCACACCATGCAAACCTCCAGAAACCTTATATGAGCCTTTATCGAACTTACCACCGGCATGCAGCACTGTCATAACAACCTCCAATGCCGATTTCTTTTCTTTTTCGTGCATATCCACCGGTATGCCACGGCCATTATCACGTACGGTTATCGAATTGTCGGGATGAATGGTAACCTCGATGTTGGAGCAGTAACCTGCAAGAGCCTCATCTATTGAATTATCAACTACTTCGTACACCAAGTGATGCAAGCCTTTTGAGCTAATATCACCAATGTACATGGCTGGGCGTTTCCTAACTGCTTCGAGGCCTTCCAATACTTGGATATTATCGGCTGTATAGGTTTCGTTAGCCAGTAGGCTTTTTTCTTCGTCGCTCATAATCAATTAATTATATTACAAAAACTTACCTGCGAAGATACAAAAATTTCCGCTATCACCCTTAAGTAAAACCATCTTAGCTACGTATAAATTATCAACATTTGAGGTTGATTGAGCTTTAACTCTTATTAACCAATCGTTTATCAAATTTTTTAACCCATGTGATGGGCAAATATGCACCGCTGTCATCCAGATTCGGATAAAGGACTTGGGTTTTGGCTGCCAAAACTGCTCAATACCAAGCCTTGAACTCAAATTATAGGTTTAAATTT